>NZ_JBAKHR010000020.1:0-150542 GCF_036902955.1 Micromonospora sp. CPCC 205558 | reverse complement strand
CGCCGGCTGACCACCGGCCTGAGGCCGGGCAACGCCTTCACCCAGTTACGAGACGTCCCTTAGGCTATTGAGTAAGAAACGGAGGCTAGGCCGGATGACATTCGCAGGAGATGACCTTGAGCTGGATCGGCTTGCGCGGCTTCATCTGTCGGCCGCTCGCGCCACCCTCGAGCACTGGCGCACCGCGGATGCGTTCGAGGTCGAGCGTGGTTTGCTAAGGAAGTTCAACGCGACGTACTCCCTAGTCGCCCACTCTATGGCTCAGGTCGCGGCGTCCCTCGCTCTGCATGACCATCACTTGACCTACGCTGCGCGCGTCAACGTGCGCGTAGCGCTCGAACATGCCCTCGCCGCCCAATGGATCGTGCACACCAACGACGGCGAGGATGAGGTCATTGGATCCATGAACAGGATCCACCGGAACATGGTCAGGGACCTGCAGAAAGGCGGAACGGTTATCCCGCCGCAGATGCAATCAGATCTGCATCATCCGCCAGGCGAGCCGCAGGTCCACATCCTCGCCATCTCGGACTGGTTCGACGGCGGTACTGGAGCCATCTACGGCTTGTACCGGCAACTCAGCGGCGCCGTGCATGTCAGCCTCGCAACGCTCACCACGTACCTCGAGTGGCGGGGAGAACGCGAGACGCCCGCACTGCGCCCTGATGGAGTCGGCGGCCGTGATCCCGAGCAGGACTTCGCACTGGGCTGGAGCGCCGTTCTGGCCATGAGTGCGATCGAGCGCCTCCGTAGCGGTCAGCCCTACCTCGGGAAAATCTACAAGATCAGCGATGATCACGAACTCGTGCCGGATCTTCGGCGCGCCGAACCGGCGCCCTGACGTTCGGCATCTAGCCCTGTTCGGCTGCGGTTGCAACGGGGCTTCGGTCATGCATGCCGTCGGAGAGGTTCCAGCGTAGAGCGGACGGCGTGGGACGACCTATTGGGAGCACGCCCACCACGATCAGCCGGGGAGTTTCGGTGGGAGTTCGGGATCGTGACACCACCCAAACGCTGTCGTCGAAGCTCGTGTAGCCGCTCGCGTGGTTGCTGTGGTCCCCGATGAGCAGGATGCCGAAAGGTGGGGTGGTGGCGGTGTAGTTGACTGCCTGGGCGATGTACTTGTCTTCCAGGCTTGGCGCGGTCCAGCCGCTGTTGTGGCGCTTGACCTCGACGTTGTACCGCATTCCCGGCGACGGGGTGTAGGTGATGTCAGTGCGCCCAGAGGCAACGTCGACCACCTCGCGATGCACCGTCCTGTTGGGAAGTCTGGAGATCAGGTGCTGAAGGCAGTCGTTTTGCAGAGCCTTTTCCGGCCACTGCTTCCCAGGCGGGGGAGGACCGAGGTATGCGGTCACGGAGCCCAGGTAGTCGGCCTGGGCGTCGAAGCGATGGTGAACGAACTGCAGGACGTGGCTTAGCAGTGTGGTGAAATGAGCGCTTACTGGGTGCTTCCAGGCAGAACTGCGACTCAACTCTTCAAGGACGCGCTCGAGCGTCTGATCGAGTAGGACGTTCCCTGTGAGGGCGTAGCCGCGCTCGTGGTCAAGCACCATTTTGCGGAGGTGCTCCTGAAGGTCAGGGTCCTCGACGGCTTCGAGCAGCTCCAGGACCGGCTGCCCAGCCGACGATTTTCCCGGCGGCTCCGCTGGTGATCCAGCGCCGAGGGCCGCTCGGCGAGCGCCAATGGCGCCGTGCAGGCTGTTGGCGTCAGGATGTGCGGCCATATATGGATCGACCTTGAGCGCTTGCTCCAGGTGATGGAGTAGACCCATCTCATGAATGAAAGCGGCCTCCACTGAGGGGGACACCAGCCGCTCAAGCCCTCCTGCGCCTGCGAGTGTGTGGACAGCCCGGCTGGCTTCGTAGACCTGCAAAACGCTGGTCAGCACGGCGCTGGCGTCGTACCAGCTCGGCTCATGCAGGTGAGTGGCGGTGGTAGTCAGGGTTGTCACGAGCCGGGCCCAGGCGGCATCGGTCTGGCCTCGGGCTTCGAGCCAACGCGGCTGATGCATACGGCTGGACCAGGCGCCGCGCTGCATGACGACGGCTCCGAGGGAGTCGGCTGCGGCAGCGATGCGGTTACGGATTGCGGGGTCCGGCCCCGAGGCGAGATCCGTGAACAGGAGCACGGCGTCGACGGCGTAGGCGTAGGCGCGCGCGTCGAGGCGCGCCTCCTGGGCGCAGTCGACCCTGTGCATGAGCATCGCTGCGTCACGGAGCAGCCGCGTAATTTCGGCTCGGTCAGATGCTTGCAGGCCGGCCCGCAAGGCAATCACGGCCAATTCGTAGCGAGCGTCGTTGCGGGTGGCTGGTGGTAGATCAAGATGTGTCTCAAGGCTCTGCAACACCGCGACAAGATTCTCGTCGTCGTAGTGGTCGTGTGCGACTCCGATGAGCAGGGGCAGGCGCTCCAATGCCTCAGGAGGCTCTGTGCCGTCGATCTCGGTCAGGATCCACAGGACCTGGTGTGGGTTTGCGTGCTCGCTGATGGATAGCTGCAGCAGGCCAGCGATCGCAGTGTGGGCGTATGCCGGATCGAGGCCGCCCTGGAGTGCGTCAGTGGCGTGACGAGCCAAGGACAGTGCTGTGCTTTTGCCGAACGTGCCTAGCAGTTCGGGGTGTTGGTAAAGGACGTCGAGGGCTTCGGCCAGGACCCAGGCTGCGTGAGGCTCACGGATCCCGGCCTTGATCGCGGCGAGGAGCGGCTCTGTCTGGGCAGCAGGGGGTTGCGAGGCGTCCTGTGCCACCGCTTGCAGCAGGTAGGGAAAGAGCGGGCCCTTAGCCTGAATCCGTGGACAAGGTCACGTCCACTGTGGCTCGAACGGCGTGGAAATGTGACGAGAGTGCCCCCTGGGCTGGGATGATCGGGTTTGTCTAGAACTCGAATCTCACCAGCTCAGAAGGGCACTCTCGGTGCAAGGATCTCACGCTTGGCGTGCGGACGGCGCGGTGTTCGACGAGGACAATCTCGTGTCGTGTGCGGGGCTGGTGCCACTGCTGGAATTGGCCGAGCAGGCCGGGTTGTCCCGGTTGCTGGACGAGCACGTCCGGTTCGCCTGCGAGCGGGTCAAGTCCGGGGCAGCGAACTCGACGCCGAAGCTGACCTCGATCATCGCCGGGATGGCCGCCGGCGCGGACAGCATCGATGACCTCGACGCCGTGCGGTCCGGTGGGATGAAGAAGCTGTTCGGCGGGGTCTACGCGGCCGCGACGCTGGGGATCTTCCTGCGGGAGTTCACCCACGGCCATGCCCGGCAGCTGTCAGCGGTGCTGCGCCGGCATTTGGTCGCGCTCGCCGCGCGGACCCCGGTGCTGGACGGCATCGATCAGCGCGTCTTCATCGACATCGACTCACTGCTGCGCCCTGTGTACGGACACGCCAAGCAGGGCGCCTCGTTCGGGCACACGAAGATCGCGGGTAAGACCATCCTGCGCCGGGGCCTGTCCCCCCTCGCCATCACGATCTCCACCGAGACCGCAGCGCCGGTGGTGGCTGGGGTGCGGTTGCGGGCCGGACGCGCGGGTTCGGCCAAAGGCGCGGCGAGCATGGTCACCGAAGCGATCAACACCGGCAAGGCCGCCGGCGCGGACGCCGGGAACATCGTCGCGCGTGGCGACTCCGCGTACTGCAGCGGCAAGGTCGTCAACGCGGTGGTCAAGGCAGGGGCCATGTTCTCGTTCGCGATAGCCCGCAACCCCGCGGTCGACGCCGCGATCGCCAGCATTCCCGACGAGCAGTACACGCCCGTGCACTACCCCGGCGCGGTCGTCGATCCCGACACCGGGGAGCTGATCTCCGACGCCCAGGTATCCGAAGTGGAGTACACCGCGTTCGCCGGCACCCGCCACGAGATCACAGCCCGGCTCGTCGTTCGGCGAGTGCTCGACGCCAACACTCAGGATCCCCTATTCCCGGTCTGGCGCTACCACCCGTTCTTCACCAACAACCCCGAACCCGTCGGCGAAGCCGACATCACCCACCGCCGCCACGCGATCTGCGAGACCGTCTGGTCCGACCTCATCGACGGGCCCTGGGCCCACCAACCCTCCGGCTCCTTCGGCGCCAACGCCGCCTGGAACATCCTGGCCGCGATCACCCACAACCTGCTACGCGCCGCCGGCACCCTCACCGGCACCGCCCGCTACACGGTGGCCCGAGGCGCCACCCTGCGCACCCATCTGATCAACATCCCGGCCCGGCTCGCCCGACCCCAACGCCGCCCGGTCCTGCACCTGCCCACGCACTGGCCCAGAGCCGACGCCTGGCTCACCCTCTGGCGGGCGGTCTTCGTCACCTGATCCCCACACCCCACACCTGCCACCCCACAGCACGACACACCGCACCGCATCCAACGTGACGACGAGGAACCGAGCACGCTGGGCAGACCAGCAGAACAGCCGCACCCTCAGCCAATCAAGATCGATTCAATCCGACCAAGAGATCAACCCCGAGGCCGATCCACGGATCGAGGCTTAGCCAGGGACAGTGCTTCCACCAGCACGGCGTCCATGCCGCCGAGGTCCGAGATACTCGGGCCCTGATCGAGCTGTTCCTGGGTCGCGGCTGTGGCCCATGCCGCGAGGGCGTTTTCCACCGTGGTCATCCTGCGCTCCCCGGTCAGTGGCGCCGGCCGTGCTCGGGCCCTGGCTCAGTAGATCACTTTCGCGCTAGAACATGTGATCACCATCATTGGTGATGATCCTTCCGTTGGGTAGTAGGCCGTTGATCAGCGGCGGTGTTGCTGTTGTCAGGATGATTTGGAGTGCCGGGAGTTCCTCTGCCAGGTCCCGTAGGGCCATGATCAGTTTGCGGCCTGGTTCCGTTGTCACTTCCTCTGCGCCGACGGCGTCGATCAGCAGCAGCCCCGGGTGGGAGGCGGCGCCTCGCCGAGTGCTGATTCGCAACATGGCGATGACGGTGGCGATCCGCATCCGCAGGCGCTCGCCGCGGCTGAAGTCGTGAAAGGGCGTCTTTTCGCCGTCTTTGATCGCGTTGATCTGACCGTTGCGCTGAATGTCCACCGAGTCGAGGTCTGGGACCCCGAAGGTGCGCGCCAACTCGACGATGTGCTGGTTCAAGTCAGGAAAGAGATGCTTCGCCGCCTCCTTGACCGCGCCCTCGACCACGGAGTGAAACGTGAGGAGGATCTGCTCCGAGCGGTTCGGCTGGGCCGGCTCGCCGCCATCGTCAGAGCCGGTCGCCTGTAGCTGGCCCTCCAACCGGGCCGCTTTGAGGTCCAGATCGCGCATCGCTTGATACGCCCGCGCCACGCTGACGTTGGTGAGCTCCAGGACGGCAGCCCCATGGCGACGCTGGGCCTCCGATGCTTGCTCAGCGCAGACGTCGAGATGCGCTTTGACCTGCTTCCGTGCCTCCCGAGAGTCGCGCACCTGCTCCTCCAGCTCGACGAGCCTGGCGGCCGTCAGCTCCGGATCCACCGGCGGTAGAGGACGGGTACAGACAGCACAGGAGGCGTCCTGGCGCTCAACGGAGTACCGATCCGGTTCGAAGGGCATTTCACAGCGCGAACAGCAGGTCGGCGACAGTCGACCCAGCACCCGCCGAGCCTCTTCCGTCTCCCGGGCATCCATCAGCTGCTGTTCAGACAACAGCCACGCCTGCTCGGCGGCCTGGTGAGCATCCTCGGCGGCCGTGAAGGCATCCCGGGCGGCACGCAGGTCAGCCAGTGCGGCATCAACCGCCGCTAGCGCCCCCTCGGCCAATGGACCGACGGCCCCCTGCGCTTTCACCAGCTGCCGGCGAGTGTCCTCGAGTTCCTGCATCCACTGCGCGCGTTCATGGCCGCGAATCGTCCGGTCCTGATCGGCACGGTGAGCGGCTTGGTTCGTGGACTTTGCGTGCCGCTTCTTCGCCGCGGAGAGGTGAGTCAGCAGAGACGTGTACGGGATCCCGATGAACAGCTCCAGCAACTTCGCTGGCAGCGCTCCCGGTACGTCTCCGAGCAGGAGTTTTTCTCCCCCCGGGTTGAGGTAGAAGGCGCCAAAGTACGCCGGCCAGCCGTGCACCTGAGCGGCACCCGCGCCGTCTAGCCCGCCACTCTTGTTCCAGAGCTCCGTGGAATCCAGGCCAAGCGATTCCCGCATGAAGGCCCCGATGAGCTGCTCCACCGGCTCCTCGCCGTCGGCGCTGACCAGCATCCGAAGCTCGCCGTCATCCGTGGCCAGCAGGTGGCCCTCGGTGTCGGCCGACAGCAACACAGCGGTCACACGGGGGCGCCCGCTCGACACATCCTGGTTGATCACCACGCGGACGTGCTGGCCGCTGACGGTGACGTCGACGGCGATGCGTCGGACCCAGGCTTTGACGTGGTTAGGCAAATCGCGTGGTCGGCCCCGTAGCCCCCATACCACGAACTCCAGCAGGCTCGTCTTCCCGGCGGAGTTGCTCGGGTGCATGATCGCCCAGACGCCGGCGTCCAAGCGCTGGTCGATGTTGATTTGTTCGCCGGTCTTCTTGACGCCCTCGACGCGCAGCCGCAGCACTTTAATGCGCCGATGCGGCGGGATCGGGCTGGGCAGGGTGATACCGAATTCCCGCAGCACGGTCTCTACATCGGCCACCGTCGCCGAGGACTTCGCCGCGGCGGTCGCCAGCAGCTCGCCGGGGCTGGGTGGGGTCCAGGTCCGCACCGCCGCAGGGCTCACAGTGGCCGTCACCGGACCAGCTCCTCAGGGGCAGCGGGGGCAGTGGCGGCCGGGACAGCGGCCCGGACTTCGGCCAGCCGGCGGCGGGCCTGTTCCGTGATCGGCGGGATGTAGGAGCCGATGGGGGTGTCGGCGTATTCGCGCTGTAGGTACTGGCGAGCCTTGATGTGGCTGCCACCCAAGCTGTCGACGAGGGCAACCACGGTCCGGGTCCGATCGCCGTACCAGCCGAGCGCGGGTGCTTCCCTCAGGAGGTCGGCCGCGGTCGTCTGCCCCTTCTCGAGCAGGTAATAGTTGTGCTGAAGGACTCTGCGCTCGCCGAGCCGGTCGTGCTTACGCGCTAAGCCCCTCTCGATGAGAACCGACAGGGCGTTGTCCAGCTGCTCGAAGGCGCCGAAGCGGTGCCGCAGCATGGGAAAACGGCGAAGGTCGGGCTCTTGCGACGACAAGATGCACTCCGCCTCGTCGACAAGTCCTGGTGAGTCCGGGTGGGACTCGTACTCGTTCAGAAGCTCGTTGGCGAGGTAGTCCGGGTAGCGGACCCAGAAGTCCAGCTTCTGCAACCGCACCTGGGTGCGAACGATGCCTACGGCAGTCGGTGGTGCCTCGCTGTCGTCGACCACCGGTTTCGCGGCTGTGTTGATCAACAACAGGAGCCGAACTGCGTCTTGCCAGAGGCTGGCGTGCCGGACCATCACCTGAGTCACGTGTAGAGCCAACCGGATCACCACAGTGTGTGTCTAGGCCCGTCGCGCGCTGTAAGGCGACTTCTGGCCGAGGCGGTCGATCTACGAGCCGATCGATCGAACACCCAGCGCCGGCTGGCTGACGTCAGCCAGGACGGCGGTTGATCCGTGGCTGCTCGGTGGCTGCTCGTCCGACGCGCATCCCCTCCGTCCCGCTTCGTCCGCGTGGTCTC
Organism: Micromonospora sp. CPCC 205558; assembly: GCF_036902955.1. Taxonomy (NCBI): domain Bacteria; kingdom Bacillati; phylum Actinomycetota; class Actinomycetes; order Micromonosporales; family Micromonosporaceae; genus Micromonospora; species Micromonospora sp. CPCC 205558. Next base: position 142,954 of record NZ_JBAKHR010000020.1, on the reverse strand, counting down.
CTTGACGTCCGGTCTGATCCCGGCCGGCGGCGGAGTGGATCACGAATCCATCGACGAGTCCGTAGCATCAAAGGCCAGCGACCGCGGATCGCTACCTCAGTTTCCTAGAGCACCCGTCGCACATCACCTGGCAAAGCTACGTCGCACATCAGCTGACGGATCACACAGAGAGGCCCCGGCTATGTAGCCGGGGCCTCGTAGTAGCGGATGGGAGCTCAGGATGTCTGGCGCCGGCAGGTTACTCCCACTCGATGTAGGCCTTCGTGGCCCGGGAGCTGCTGTTGCAGTACCGGGTGTCCCACCAGGAGACGTAGCGGTCGAACCAGGGCCCGCGCACCGTGTACGTGTAGTACGAGCCGATGACCTTGCACTCGACGGCGAGGCGGGTCCTGCGGCCCTCGTAGCTGCAACCGCCGCCACCGGCGTTCCAATAGACCTCCCCTCGGCAGGTGTGGGCCTGGGCCGGGGTGGCGCTGAAGGTCACGGTGCCGCCCACGAGAGCGAGGGACGTCAGAGCGGTGGCGATGAACTTCTTGCTGCGTCCAGCGGGAGTTTCCGTTAGGCGGCTGACGGTGTTTTCCACGTTCACTCCTTTGTCGAGGTTGTGCGGGGTGACTGGTGCGATTTTTGGCCGGCTTTATACATCAAGCGGCGGGACTGCCCTACCAGATGCAGCCGAGCGGTGCGTCGGAGCAGATGTGTCGGGTCACGCTGCGCCCAAAGGTGGGCCGGTTGACGCCGAAGCCCGTCTTGTACTCCTTCACCTGGCCGCTCAGTACGCCCTTGCATCCCACCTTGATGGTCAGCCAAGTGCCGTCCTTGGAGACGTTGGAGAGGCTGAGGCTGTAGCTCTTGATCTGGATGAGCTTCAGTGCGCCAGGAACGGCACGGTTGACGCTCGTCCAGAGGTCGCTCTTGGCCCATCCGCGTTCGCCGTTGGTTGCCTCGTACCACACCCAGGTGGCTTCTTGGGCGCCGCCGCAGTCGAGGTGCCCGCTCACGTTGACCTGCGGGTCGTTCCAGGTGGCCTGAGCCGGTCCGGCGGAGACCAGACCGCCGGCAGCGGCGGCGACAAGGGCTGCTGTCCATATCTTCAGCTGGGCCAGCCGGGTGATGTTGCGCATGGCAGATTCCTTTCTTCTCACGATGGCGTTCCATCTCTTGGGGGGAGGCGGAACGCGGCTTCCAGGACCTTGAAGTAATGGGCGAGGGTCGCGAATGCCATGTCGCGGCTGACTAGTCCCCAGCCTTCGTTGACGTCGATGGCGCGGGGATGAACGCCGACTCCGGCGCGTACGTGCCACCCCGCTGCGAGGTCAATCCGCAGCGGCGCGTTGGTCGGCTCAGACCGTCTGGTCGTAACGACGACGCCGTCGCAGAGCTTGAGATTCTTGTGCCACGGACTCCAAATGAGCCGGGCCCGGCTCTCGGTGGCCTTGCCGAACCGCAAAAACTGCACCCAGACCGGCCCGACCCAGTACGACGGAAAGGTGATCTCGACGCCGCGATCGACCTCCTGAATCGCCGTCACTTCGGCGGTGCACGTCCGGCCATCGGCCCCGAGCGCCATATCAAGGCGCTCGACCAGGTCCGGTATACGGGGTGCTGACCCATGCTCCAGCCGATGAAGGTGATCCTTAGTGACGGCGGACAAGTCCGGGTCCAGCGCGGAGGTCAACTGGGCGAGGTCGGACAGGCTCAGGCCGCGTGCGACACGGAGCCGCCGATATCGCTCGCTGCCCCAATGCTGTGGCACTCCATCACGGGACGCATCAACGCTGCTCACGTCAATGCCGGTGGACACCGCCGCCTTCATCGCCGCCAAGACAGCGTGCCGAGCCACCTCGACGCGATGCCCGAAGTGCCCGAAGTGCTGCTTGAGGTTGTCGAACCAACGGTCGGAGCCGCCGAACTCGTGGGGCAGCCATGCCCGGCTGGCCTGCGCCAGGGCATGGTCGAGGGGACCTCGCGGCCCGACGACCGCGAACCGGACCGCGTCGATGACGTCCGTGCCGATGTTGGTGGGTAGCACGCCGTATCCGAAGTCGACCCAGCCAGGTCTGTCGAGCCGGACGATCACGGCTGGATTAGATGCGAACGCGTACGCCTGCACGAAGACCCCCTCACCGGCCGGGACCTCGCAGTCGAGTCGGAACGGGCCGGCGTCGATTCGTGCGACCCCGGGCTGCCCGCCCGCGACACGGAGCCACGCCCAGCATGGCCGTGACTCTCCCTGGAAGTTCTGCCACCATCGCGGCGTCGCATCGAGCGCATCGGGCGTCCGGAGCGCGGCATATAGGCCGTGCAACGTTCCACCGACACCGAAACAGGTATCGAGGGCAGCCAGTTGGTGCGGTCTCGGCCCGTCGGTTCGGCCGGTTTCCCAGTTATGAATTGTTGTCGGACTTTCCACTCCAACAGCCCGAGCAAGTTCTTCGAGGCTGAGTTCGGACTGCTCTGTGCGCCACCACCGCAGCAGTGCGGCTCGGCTGTGCAACTGGTTGGCCATGTCAACCTCCGTCCTTCCTCGCCGCTCGTTCGCCTTCGCGGTCAGCGTTGTCCAGCAGGGTGCCGGAAACCCGCAGAGTGCATCAAGGAAGACGGCAGAAAGTGCAACGGAACTTGAAAACCTTGATCATTCGGCAAGTCATTTCGGCAACGAGCGAGCGGGGCAACGCCAGGCAATTGATCAGGGCGGGCGTTGTCGCGCGTGGCGGCCCAGAAGCGGGGGCGGGCACGTAAGCGGGTGTTCAACAGCCCTGCTGTCAGTCGGACGTTAGGTGTTCGAGGATCTTGGCGGCGTTGCCCGTCCGGCCGATCTCCGGCAGGGTGTCGATGGAGATCAGACAGGGGGTGGGCCCAGGTGCGTCGCCGAACTGCGTGGTCGGTCGGGCGTCTCAGCGTTCTGGCTGTGCTTCTGGGAATCATCGGAAACATCGCCGCTGGCACGGTGACCGTCTCAGGAAAATGGCAGATTGTCGTCTGGACCGGTACGGCATTGCTGGCTGCGGGCGTCGTGCTGGGAGAGGCCATGGCCCAGCCTGGTGCGGCGGACGGTCCAGAGCGCAGCCTTCGGGATGCTGTGCTGGCACACTGCCTCGCCGAGCTGGAGTTCCGCGGCGTGACCGATCCGTATCCGCTCCCAGTTTCGTGGCGGACAGCTCCGGCCGACCTGCTTGACCATCCGGATGCCCAGCCCGTCGTCGCCGAGGCGGGCCAGGATCAGGTCGCGCAGACCTACGCCGCGATTGCGTCGGGCCGACTGGTCGTCCTAGGTGACGCCGGCGCCGGGAAGAGCGTCCTGGCGCTGATCCTCGCGCTGCAACTCGCCGAAACCGGCCCTGTAATTCCCGTGGTCCTCGACCTGCGGAGGTATCACCCAGAGGACCCCTTCAACGACTGGGTGCTGAGGATGATCGAATCCACCTACGCGCAGGCCCCTGAGTCCATCGTTCCCTTAATCCAGGGGCGGCAGCTGGTGCTGGTCCTCGATGGGCTAGATGAGGTGGACCACGGCTGGCAGGGCAAACTGCTGCGTGCACTGAACGCTAGCTTATTTCCGTTAGTCGTGACGTGCCGTGTGGACGACTACCGGCGGCTCGCGCATACACATGGCGTCCTGCGATCGGCTGCGGGGGTCGTCCTTCAACCACTGACCGAAGTCCAGGTCATTCACTACCTGCGGCGGTCGGCTCCGCCCGCGGCAACGAAGTGGGATGATCTCTTCGCAGCTGTGAAATCCTCCGGCCCGGAGGCGCGCCGGAGGATCTTCGACAGCCTGGGAAACCCGCTCATTCTTAGTCTTGCCCGGTACGTCTACGGACACCACCGGCGACCCGATCCGGTCGAGATGATGGACGACCGGCGGTTTCCGGATGCGGCCGCGATCGAGCAGTACCTGATCGATCGGTACATCTCTATCGCCTACGCCGACCGGGATGTCGCCTCGGCCGTCGCCCCGCGGTCCCGGAGCCGCTGGTCGAAGGACGACACCCGGCGCTGGCTCGCATTCGTTGCCCGGTTCCGTCACCAATTTCCCGACGAACTGATATTCAGCGTGCCCCGCGACACCACAGTCCAATGTCTATTGGCCGCCCTGACGGCCTTAGTGGGGACCGTGGCGGTATTTGGCGCCAACCAACGCTCGCCGTTCGGCCCACTTGTGGCGGTCGTCGCTGCAGTCGGCTTCGCGCTGCTTGCCTATCTTGCCGTTCTGTTCCCGCACGGACCGCCGACCGGGCCCGTACCTCGGCCGCCACCCTATGGGCTGATCTACCGCCGGACGGGAAAGCTTCGGCAGCTCAGGGAGGAATTCGGCGATCCCCTGGTACTCCAGCTGACCGTCCCCGCGACGCTAGCCCTGCCCGTCGGGTTGCTGGTGACGGTCGTCGCATCCGGCCATCTGTTGTTTCCGCAAGAACGCGACGCAAGCGTCAGCGCTGCGCTGGCGGTGGGTGCCTGGTCCTGGCTCGCACTGGCATTTCTGTTCCTCTGCCGCCGGGTCTTCGGCGGCATCGCGAACGTCGTTGTCACGGAGAGCGTAGCCACCTACAGGCTCGGGCTATGGGACGCGCTCGCGGCCGACCGGCGGCGGGTGCTCGCGCTGTGGGTCCTGGTGGCCGCCCCGATCGCCGTAGTCTTCGGACTCGTCCTTGCCCCAATGTTGCCCGCAACTGTCGCCGCTGTCGCGGCGGGATGCGCCTTTGTGGTTTTCGCGATCCAGTTGTGGCAGGGCGCCTGGCGGGACTACACCGTCGGGCATCTGTATTTCGTGGCCCGCGGCGACCTCCCCTGGAGGCTCAGGGCCTTCCTCACTGAAGCCCGCGAGCACGGCATTCTGTATGAGTCGACGCAAGCCTACGGCTTCCGCCACGAACGTTTGCGCAGTCGTCTCGCCTCCTCCGAATTCAGCAGGTGAAGCCGGGCAGCAGCAGCCGGTGCGCACGCAGCAAGGTCGTACCTCGCCGCACCGCGAGTTCGGCGCTACCGACCGAATCGGAGCCTTGCAGCGCCTCACCATGACAGTCGAACGCCCCACGTCAGCATGCGGATCCTCGGACTGGAACCCGTCATGGCGCCGCAATCCCGCAGTCTCCGGGGGGCGTCCTCGTCGATCACGGCCCACACTGCATATACCTTGCCGAATGGCTGACCGGGATGCATGTCCGAATGGTCGGCTGCACGATGAGATACAGCACCCTGGGCGTAGAGGATCACGCCGAGTTGCGGCTCGACATGAGCGGCAAGATCAAAGCACACATCCTGCTCTCGTGGGGAGCGCCGCACCGGAGGACCACCTATAGCCTCACCGTCGCACGCGGCACGGTCCTTCTGAACGACGACATCCTCGTCGAGGACAGCCCCGCCGGGCGACACACCTGGCGAGTGGCCGAGACTCCAGGGAGTCGCCATGCCCACGATGACTGGCTACCCGCACTCGCCGACGACGTACTCCGCCAGGTGATCGCCGCCGCTACGGGAGCAGAGCTCGCACGGTCCGCACTCGTCGTCGCACAGACGATCACAGCCGCTTATGCATCAGCCGCTCAGGGCGGCGTGCCGTACCGCCTGCCGGGCAGTCTGAGCGAACTCCAATGATCTGGACGGGTGATGTCGCGGCGAAGACGGCGGCGGACTCACATGCAAGACGCGGGCACCGAGCCGAAGCCCCAGCAGGGCCGGTTGCCGTGCCCGCCTCACCGCGACGTGCGTGAGGCGCGCAAGTTGCCAACGTCGGCAAGACGTCGTGAACGCGTCTCTGGCACTTCACAACACCGCCGCACTGCCGCCACCATCATCGATGAGCGTGACTGCCTGCCCGCCCATTGACGATGGAGGCCCCACATGCCGCGACTGACACTCGACACCCTGCCGCTCGCCCGCCGCCGTCCGCGCGCCGTAGCTATCGCGATCGCCGCCCTCGTAAGCGCGACTCTCGCGGTCACGAACGCCACTCCCGCGTCGGCGACGCCTCCCGGAATCCCGTCGAAGGCAACAGCGCAGTCACAGCTCAACGCCCTGACCGTGGCGACCCAGGGCTCGACCAGCGGCTACTCCCGGGATCTGTTCCCGCACTGGATCACGATCACCGGTAGCTGCAACACCCGTGAGCAGGTCCTCAAACGCGACGGCACGTCCGTCGTCGTCGACAGCTCCTGCGCGGCCACCTCTGGCCGTTGGTACAGCCCCTACGACGGCGCGACCTGGACGGCGGCCTCTGACGTCGACATCGACCACGTCGTCCCCCTGGCTGAGGCGTGGCGCTCCGGGGCCAACTCGTGGACGACCAGCCGCCGGCAGAGCTTCGCCAACGACCTCACCCGCCCTCAGCTGATCGCGGTGACGGACAACGTCAACCAGTCCAAGGGCGACCAGGATCCCTCCACCTGGCAGCCACCGCTGTCGTCGTACCGGTGCACCTACAGCAAGATGTGGATCACCGTGAAGTACAGCTGGGGCCTGACCCTGCAGTCGTCGGAGAAGTCCGCCCTGCAGGCCATGCTCAACACCTGTAGCTCCTGACCACGATCCGGCTGACGGTCCACGCCCCGAGGCGCAGACCGTCAGCCGGATGCTAGGTCTGCTGTGGCGGCTGGCTGTCGCCGGACTGCTTGCGCCATTGGCCGCTCGCATCGGCGGCGAGCAGACGCTTGACCATGGCGAGTGCCTCGCCTTCGGTGTCGAACTCCCACCGGAGCACCCGGCCGGTCTCGCTGTCGCCGGCGCGTGCGGTGACCTTCCACCGGATCTCGCGGACGAGCCACACATCTCGGCGGCCCAGTCGCCCCCAGATCCCGTTCCACCAGCGCGCCGCCACATCCTCCACCAGCGAATCGTACAAGCGTTCGATCAGCGGATGATGTTGGGTAGCGATGTGGCAGGGCTGGGGTGGTGTCGTTCTCTAGTCGGAACACGGGCCGCTTTGGCTTTGGTCGGTCGGCAGCCCATGCTGACGTCACTGGTCTTGGGGAACAGGGCCCTCGTACCGGAAGGTTGGCGGGTCCACCTCGCCGACGCAGCGGAGGTAGCGGTGCTGCACCGGCCGGCTGGGATGATCGCGGGCACCGAGGTAAGCGCCGCTCTGCGGCAGGACGATGGCCTGCGGAAGGAATCCGTCGTCGTCAACCTCAATGTGGGTGAAGCGGCCATCGGCAGGGCCGCCGAGCAGCCATGCCTCGACGGCGGGCATCAGCGATTCACCGTCAGGGTGGCGGCGGCTGTCAGCAGCCCGGCTACGGCGGCGAGGAGGGCGGCCGTCGCGCCGATGAGACCGGTGACACCGGCGAGGTGCTCCAGTGGTGTCGGCCTGTCCGTGCGCCGTGATCGGCTGCGTCCACCCCGGGTCATGGCGGCACTCCTTCGTCGCTGGATGGGACGTGGCATCGTCCCCGCGCAGCTACTTCAGCAGGGGTAGTCCGGCCGATCAAAGCCTGATCCGCAAAGTTGTGGACAACTCAGGTGCCTGTGGATAGCCGGATGATCACTGCGATCGTCTGAGATCATGCGCCGCTCGCCGCCGATCCCGAGCGAGGTGGGTTGATGAGAGCTCCGCCATGCGCCCACACGTGGTGACCGTCGCGCCATTGAATAGCTGGCCCGGCGTCTGCATGGAGACGGTCCTGCCCGTCGAGTGTGAGCAGGATGGGCCGCTCGCTCATGACCACTGTTTTGGGGAAGGGCCACCAGGGTCCGCTGGTGAGCGCGACGTCGCGGCAGCCCTGCCAGGCAGAGCCGGGGTCCGTATCGAAGACTCTGCGGTAGGTGTCGATGGCGGCCAGGACGATGAGGTCGGGGTAGAAGCACCAGGCCGGGTCGAAGAATCGGTCGTTGACCTCGGGTGTGCTGTAGCGGACGACGGCACGAGCCTCATCGTTCTGGTCGACGCCCCCGTGCTCGTCGGACCAGTACCAGGCCGGTTGGAGCGCGTAATCGGCGCTGATCGCGCGGTCAATCGCCGACCACGCAGGGCTGAGAACGTGCCGGTAGGTCTGGTGCACGGCGTGAAGCACGGGCCGCAGCGCCGATCGCTCGGACGGCAGGACCGGTGGACACCGGTAGGGGCGCTCCATGAGGTCGTAGCGCTCGTCCATGCCGTCGTAGCGTTGCTCGCCGTAGAACCCTTTGCGTTCGAAGTAGTAGTGGAACTCGCCGAAGGCGCTGAACCGCTCGGTGTCGCTGGCCCGGTCGATGACTGGGGCGCGGGCTGCGGACAACGCCTGATTCAACACTGCGCGGCGCACGGAACTGACGAGTGGAGCCTGCCCCTCATCAAGGAAGCTCCTGATGACCTTGATCGCGGCCCAGGGAGACGGGCACCAGATGAACTGTGTGGGCTCGGGCTTGCCTGCGGTGCGGTAGGCGGCGCGGGCTGCGGCTTCTGCGGTGTCGTGGTCGGCGGGTTCGGTTGTCAGGACTGCGCGGGTCCATGTGCGGGCGATGCTGTCGGTGGGGTGGGTGGGTGTGTTCGAGGCCTTCACGGTTCCATCCAATGCGTGTTGATGACGTTGGCAAGAGGCACCCAGGCGGGAAGCGGCCTCACCACGAGAAATTCGTCGAGGAGGCTTGTCGGCGGTTCGGCGGACGGTGACGCTGGTGCGGTTTCGGCTGAGCTCTGCTGGCAGCGAGTGATTGACAGGTGACGTGAATGTGATCCTCATGTTTGACTATGAATATGGGGTCGGGGGAAGCGCGGTTGTCGATCGACTGTGGCAGCGCCGGCACCCAGGCCGTCCTGGCGTCGGCCGACGGCAGCGCGCATGTGCTGTCATTCGACGGGAATCCATCCCTACACAGCGCGTCGTATATGCCCACGAACGGACAGGCGGCGGGGCAGCCCGCAGCGTTCATTCCGCGCCCGCGCCATCCTGCGGAGGGCACGACAACAGGTGACACCGGCGGGGACGCGCTGGAGGTGGCGGCGTCGCCGCTGCGCAGGGTCGCCGCCGAAGCCGAGCGGGTCGTCGGTCAGCCGGTGCGGGATGTGCGGGTGGTCGTCCCGGCGGGATGGGGGCCTCGGCGGCGGACCTGGATGCGGCAGGTCGCACACCGGGCGGGGTTGCCGCAACCGCGTCTGGTGGAGGCCCCGGTGGCGGTCGCCGAGTATCTGCTCACCACTGGTGCGCAGGTGCCGGTCGGTGCGTTCCTTGTCGTCTGTGACGTCGGCGCTGGCGCGGAGGTGACGGTGCTGCGCCGCGGGCCGGCCGGGTTCGAGGTCCTCGCGACCCTCGCGGACACCGCGGCTGGCGGCACGGCAGTCGATCACGCGCTCGCCGACGCCCTCATCGGCACGTCGACGGAAGAGGTTCAGCGCGCGGCGGTGGCGGACAGCGTTCGGGTCGCCAAGGAAGCGTTGGTGAGCCATCCGGCTGTCACGGTTCCGCTCCCGGACCGGCCGCCGGTAGTCGCGAACAGCGCGATGCTCGACGAGGCCGTCCGGCCGGTGGCGTGGCGCGTCGCGCAGTTGACGCAGGAGACAGTTGCCGCCGCTGAACTCACGGTCGGCGACCTCGGCGGTATCTACTGTGTGGGCGGCAGCGCCCAGCTACCGCACCTGGCCGCGGCGATCGCCGAGCACACAGGCGCCGCACCCATAGTCGTGCCCGAGCCGGCGCTGGTCGCGGCCCGAGGCGCCGCTGATATCGGCGCGGTCGATACCGCGACGGTCGAGCGGGTGGAGGTGCCGGTGCCGCCCGTGCGGCGGGCGGCGGCGATCGCGGTCCCAGGCTTCGCGTCGCTGGCCCTGATCTGGCAATGCCTGCTGACCGCCGAGGAGCATGGGGTGCTCGGTGTGTACTACTCGGTGAGTGTGAACTGGGGCGAGTTCACGATGGCGGCGGTGATGGCTCTGCTGGCCTGCCTGGCCGCGGGCACCGTCCTCGGCTCGCTCATCGCCGCCCGCAGTCCCACGCCCGGCACCCGGACCGAAGGGGGACGGGTCAGCGTTGGGATCCTCGCCGCGGTGTCCCTCGGCGCGGCGATCGCTGGCCTGTACGCGGTGGTCACCAGCCAGTACTTCCACATGCCGGTCGGCCCGTATCTGAAGTGGGCGCTGTGGCCGATCGCGCCGGTGTCGGTGATGGCCGTGGCGATGGCGGTCGTCGCCGCCCGGCAGTGGCGTTCCCCGCACGGCGGCTGGTCGGCGTTGCTGGCCGCGCCGGCCGGATCCATCGTCGCCGCAACCCTCGGCATGGGGTTGATCCAGTACTCCCTGACCGCCGACCGGTGGCCGGACCGGATCCTGTGGATCGACATCGCCGGCCGCGTCGGCGGTCTCCTCCTCGGCGTCGCCGTGGTCATGGCGGTGGTGACGCCCTTGATATTCCGCCTCATCCTCGCCGCCCCGCTGGCGGTGATCTTCGCGGCGATCGTCAGTAGACGGGCCGCCGGGATGCTCGGCGTCATCTACGCCATCGCCGTCGCGATCTGGTGGGCTACTCGGCTATGGAGCCGTGTCCTGCGCCCCGCCCCACCCACTCCCGCACCGCCCACGGGTCCGGTTCGGGCGGACATGTCACCGGGTGGAGGCGGGTGACATGCGGTGGCCGCGGCAGCTGATGTCGCTGCTGTTCGTCCTCACCCTTCTGGCCGGCCCTCCGATCGTGCTGCTGTCCCTGGTCGGGCCACCCGAACTGGGTTGGCCGACCGCGGCGCAGGCACGGGAGTGGGTGCAGAATCCGCTGACCGAACAGACCCTCACCGCCGCGCTGACCATCGCGGCCTGGCTGGTGTGGCTCCTGCTCGCCTACACGGCCACGATCCGGGTGCTGACCCGCCTGAGCGCGACCGTGTCGTGGCTGCGGCGCATGCCGCTACCGACACCCCTGCAAGCCACCGCCGGTGGCATCGCCGGCGCAGCCGTCCTCAGCGTCAGCTCCCACGCGATCGCCGCACCGCCACCGCCGCCCACGCAACCGGTAGCGGCAGGAACCCTCGGCGACGCGGATAACCCCACGCCATCAGACGGCGACGTCCTGGCCGCCGCGGGGATCAGCGTCGCCGGCGGCTGGCTGCCGCGCGACGTGGCGGAGCAGGTCAGCGCGGCAGCGGCGCTGGTGTGGCTCCGCCGCCGCCGCTCCTACCGGCCCCGACCGCCCGGTCCACCGAGCCGCGAGGACACGGACCTGGCGCCGCTGCCCCCGACAGTGGCGGCCGTGCAAGCCGCCCTCGCCGATGCGACGCCACCGCTTACCGAACCCGGCGCCGCCTCGGCCGGCTCGCCGCCGCTCGACCGGCCAACCCCTGGCAGGGCTTTCCCCCGAGCTGCGGTCGGTCTCACCGGACCGGGGGCGCAGGACGCAGCGCGAGGCCTGCTCGTCACCAGCCTCCTAGCTGGGCGTCATCACCCGGCAGTGTCCGTGGTCGCCACCCGATCCGTCCTGGCCGGGTTGCTCGGCCCCACCGCCGAAACGCTGGGCCCGCGCCTGCCGGGGCTGGCCGTCATCGACAACCTCGGGCAGGCAACGGGGTTCTTCTCCGGAGACCACCCTGGTCGTGGCCTGGGCGGACGAGACCAGCCACAACGAAACGCGCAGGAGGGCACCGGCCCACCCGGACCAACCCTCATCGTCGACGAGGCGTCCGCGACGGACAACGCCGAGACCCTGGCGAGTCTGGCCACCGCCTCCTCCGCATTGGCCGTGCTCGGACGGTTCCCGGCCGGCCATACATGGCAGATCGACGCGTCGGGGCGCACCCACCACCAGGACGGCAGCGGCTCAGCCGGGCCACGGATGTGCGTCCTCACCCAGGTCACGGCCACCGACCTGCTCACCGTCATCGCCCACCCCGACCCGGCACCGCCAGAGCCTGGCACGTCCGGTCCGTCGCACAACCCCACCCTGGCAGGCCGGTCCCCGCAGTGGGACGCCACCGCCCAGGACCACCCCGTCCGCTCCGGCAACGACACACGACGCCTTCAGCTGCGCGTGCTGGGCGAACCGACACTGCTGCTGGACGGCCACCCTGTGGAGATCCGGCGTACCGCCGCGCTCCAAGTCCTCGTGTTCCTCGCCGCCCACCCCGACGGAGCCGACACCCGACAACTGACCGATGCCATCTGGCCGGGCCTGCCCCGCCGCTCTCTCACCGGCCGCCTCTACACCACCCTCAGCGACCTCCGCGCCACCATCCGCTCCACGGCAGGGATGGCCCTCATCGAACACAGCGACGACCGGTACCGCCTCGACCCCACCGCCGTCACCGTCGACCTGTGGCACCTCCACCACGCGGTCCGTGACGCCATCACCGCCGTCACCACCGACGCGACGACCTGGAAGGCCGTCATCGACGCCTACCCCGGTGACCTCGCCGCCCGACGGACCTGGCCCTGGCTCGAACCGATCCGCGAGACCACCCGCCGGCACGTCATCGACGCGCACGCGGCTCTCGCCAGCGCCAGCCCTGACGCCCGTCAGGCCCTGGCATGGCTGCAGGCCGGCATCCGTATCGACCCGTACAACGCCAACCTGCACACCCGCGCGATCAGCGCACTCATCGCCTTCGGCGACCACGACGCTGCGGATCATCTGCGGAAGGATTACGCCCGTCGTCTCGCCGCAGCGGGCATCCTTCCCAACGACACGGCTCTCACGACAGCCACCCTCAGGGACCAGCCCGCCATCCCCACCCGGTAACGCCGCCCGCTACGAGCGCACGAGCAACCCACTTCGGGAAAGCCCGAACTGTGCTACCCCTGCGCTTCCGGCTCCGTTTCCGCCTCCGGCTTCCCCGTACTCGGTCCCAGACAGCCAGCTCGGTCCTGCTGACAAAGGCGCGTCTTGGCCTCAGCAGATGCCGCCCGTCGCACCGTCTCGTCTCCTATCGACTGCCTCTGAGCTGGGGTTGTGAGGTCGTGTGAGGTCGTGTGAGGTCCTGTCAGCCAACGGAACCGTGTCGTCTTCCGCCGCTCGCCCTACCGTCGATTCGTGGCCACCGTTTCACGGCGCTGCCAAGCCAGCTCGGTGCCGGTCGGCGTCGGGTCCCACATACGGCGGCAAGGGAGGGGCGATGAGGTCTACGCTCGCTCACACGTCGGCGGTCACGCTGCTGGTCGTCGCTGTGCCCGTCACGCTCGTCCGCGTCGGCAGGTGGCCACACCCGCAGGGCTCGTGGACGACCCTGCTGCGCGGCTGGGTCGAGGAGCCCCTCAGCGGCGGCTTCCTCGCCGGCATCGCCTACGTCGCGGCGTGGCTGCTGTGGGCAATGCTCGCCGCCGCCATCACGGCCCGCCTGTACGCCCAGATCGCCTGGATGTCACGGCGACTGCCACGGCTGCACATGCCCGGGCCGCTGCAGGGCATCACGGCGGCTGTCCTGGGAGCGACCGCCGTCAGCACGGCGGCAACCGCGACGCCCGCCCAAGCCAGCGCGACCACCGCCGCCGCGGAGACAACCCATCCACCGCAGAGCGCAGCAGCCACCGCGCCTGCCCACGCCGACGACCAGACCACCTCACCAGCCAACGGCAGGGACCAGGCCAAGAACACCTACACGGTGCGGCGCGGCGACACGCTGTCCCGCATCGCCCAGGACCGCCTCGGCGACGCGGACCGCTGGCCCGAAATCTTCACCGCCAACCGCGGCACCCGCTTCCCCCACACCGGTGGGACACTCCGCGACCCTGACCTCATCTACCCGGGCTGGACACTGCGACTACCTCTCACGGTCCAAGCACCACGCCCGTCGCCCGCCCCAACGCCGACGACATCAGCTCCGTCAGGATCGTCCAGCAGCCCGACCGGAACGGACACCGACGACGGCCTCGTGGAGTCGACCCCAGCGCCCACATCTGCGCCAGCCGACCAGGGCTCGGCGTCGGGACCGGCTGCCACGCCCAACACTCGCACCGCCGACGACCGATTCGCCCCCACGCCCCAATCTCAGCCGGGTGTGTCGCTCGGTACGGGTAGCTGGCTCGACATGGGACTCGCCGCCGCAGTCCTCGCCGCGGTTGCCCTCGTTTGGGCACACCGCCGTCGCCGCTACATCCCCCTGCAACCCACCGCCCGCCCGCGCCTCGACGACCCGAGCGTCGAACCGATGCCGGCGGTGGTCACCCGGATCCGTCGCGGCCTACGGACCCTGACGCCGAACGCGGAGACGATTCCTGACCCCGGCCCCGGCCCCGACCTCGACCCTCCACCCGCCGATCCCGTCGTGGCCGCTGACTCAGACCCGGCAGACGCGGCCGACGACGAGACCCCCAAGTTCACGGCGCACGAGTCGCAGCCGCCTATACCCGCGCCAACCCGGCCGCTGATCGAGGTGTGGCCGTCTGCGGGACTCGGTCTGATCGGGCCCGGAGCCGAGGCAGCGGCCCGAGGCGTGCTGGTGTCCGCCCTCGCCGCCGGCGGACCAGATGACCCCAATAGCCGCCACCACGTCGTCATCGCCTCGGACACCCTCGCCACGCTGCTAGGCACCACCACAACCACACTGGCGGACACCCCGCGGATGACCATCACCAGCGGACTCAGCGACGCTCTGAAGCTGATCGAGGAGCAGACGCTGCACCGCGCGCGCATGTGCGGCGACGACGAGGTCGACACGATCGCCGACCTGCGAGACCGGGACCCGATCGCCGAGCCCGTGCCGCCGACGGTGCTGATCGCCGCCCCCACCGCTGCTCATGAGCGCACCCGTATCGCCGCGCTTCTCACGCAAGGACACCGACTCGACATCCACGGCGTCCTGCTCGGCGCCTGGCCCGATGGCGACACCATCCTCGTCGCCGAAAACGGCTCCACCAGCATCATTAAGCACGACGCGAAACCGCACAGCTGTCCTACCGCTGTGGGCCGCCTGAGCGTCATCAACCACAGCGAGACCACCGAACTGCTGCGACTCCTCGCCGAGTCCCATACCGGCGAGCCTCAACCGCCAGCACCCGCGCAGCGCATCCCACCTGACAGCCTGGTCGGCGCCGCCCACGAGCCGAACCCCACACCCGAGAATTCTGCCGCCGCGCACCTGCAGGAGCGCCGCGACCACGCCGGGAATGAACCGCACCCGGCGGGCGACGACCGGTCTTACAGCACCGGCGGACGCGTCGACGTTCGAGTGCTCGGCGGGGCTCGCATCGAAGACATGGACAAGAGCACGCCGCTGCGCGCGAAAGCCCTCGAACTGCTGGTCTACCTCATCGTTCAGGACGGCGACGCCGCACAGGACAACATCCTCGACGACCTGCTGCCCGACGCCCCCGCGTCGAAGGCACCGCACCGCCTGCACACCTACGTATCCGCACTACGCAAAACCCTCCTCCTCACCGGAGGACCCGCCACCTACCTCACTCACCCGTCGCGCCGCTACGCCCTCAACCGCGACGCCCTCGACACCGACCTGTGGCGCATGCGCGCCGCACTGCGCGACGCCGCCCTCGCCACCACCGACGCCGACCGCACCGCCGCACTGCAACGCGCCGTCAACGCCTACGACGGCACACTCGCCGACGGCTTCGACTACGAATGGATCGAGGCATACCGCGAGGGCATCCGCCGCCAAGCCCTCGACGCCCACCTCGCCCTCGCCGCCGCGACCACCGACCCGACACAATCCCTGACCGTCCTGGAAGCCGCGATGCGCCACGACCCGTACGCCGAGGCCGTCTACCAGCACGCGATGCGCGCCCACGCCGCACTCGGACACCTCGAGCAGATCCGCTCCCTACGCCGATCCCTCACCCGCAGGCTCGACGAGATCGACGCCGAACCCAGCGAGGACACCCTCAGACTCGCCGACCAGCTCATCGCCGACCTGCGCCGGCAGAAGCCCACAGGGAAGCCCGACTCTCACAACAGCGGACTTCACCCATGACGCCGGACCCTTCGACGGCACCTGACGCACGTCGTGGCAGCCTGCACGATCAGCCCAACCGCAGCGGCGACGGCCCGCAGGCGACGAACTGGGACCGCAACGGCACCGAGTGGCCCCTGCGAGCAGCCGTACTCACCGGCCATCATGGGCCCGCCAGCAGCCCTCAGGGCGGGTCGACGCACCGGCAAGCTTCGTCCCCGACGACCCTCGACGCGGTGGACGCCGACCTGGCCACAGCAGTTCGGCAAGCCGCCTGGATACGGCAGGTGTTCTACGTCCTGGTGCTGCTGGTCGCCCTCGTTGGACAAGTCACCGGCGCCGTCCAAACACTCGGCGTCCCGCTGGTCGTCGCGGTCCCCGCCGTCGCGGCGCTCGAACTAGGCGGCGTCGTCGTGATGGCCAACGCCGACGTGCGACGCCGGCTCGGTGAGCGGGCGATCGGATCACGCCTCCTGTCCGCCGCGATCGCCGCCGGAGCCGTCACCTTCAACTGGGCCGCCCACCCCGACCACCTAGTTGGCGGCTTCTACGCGGGTATGTCCGCCCTCGGATATCTTGTTTGGCTGATGCACGCCGGCAACCAGCGCCGCGACCGGCTGCGCGTCACCGGGGGCCTGCCGCCCACACCACCGGCCTACGAGGTGTTCGGGCACTGGATCTGCCACCCCGCCGTCACCTCCCGGGCGCGGTCCATCGCCAAAGCTGACGGCCTTGACCTGTACGAGTCCCTCGCGGCGGCCCGCACCGCGATCGCCCGCCGACGGCGCGACGCCGCGATCGCCAAGGTGCTCCATCGCAAGATCAGAGCGGCGATGGACCCCACCACCGCCGACATCGCCCTGCGCGTGTACGACCTAGACGAGATCGCCGCACGCCTCGCGGCCACCGCGGACTACAACGGGCTGACCACGCTCCTGGCCGCTGACCTCGCCCCAGAGCAGATCATGACGGCCCACAGTTCCCGTCACCGCCGTCGCTGGTTCAGGCGAGAACGCTTCACCAACGGACCACCGGTACCTGAGCCCGCCCCCTCCGCGCCGGAAGCGCCCAGTGCGTCGGTGGCGGAAACGCCTCGCGGTGACCGGCAGGAGCCGAATCCAGAGCCAGAGGAGAACCCTCAACCAGCCCTCAGCGGCCACCAGCAGAGTGCCGAGAGCCGCGACGCCGGCCCGCCTGAAGCTCTGTCCCCGGACGATCCAGCCGCTGCGGATCCGGCAGACAGGATGGTGGACGACAAGGACGTCTTTGGCGCGAACGCCGACGAGGAGGCGGACCGCGGCGATCAGGATGCTGCCGCCGACGATGCCAACGACGATGAAGCGTCGGAAGTGCCCCGGGGAACCGCGCAGGCAGTGGCCTACTGGCTGCACAAGGAGCCGAATCTGGAACCTGAACTGCTTGCCGAGAGGATCGGCAAGTCACTGCGATCGGTATACCGATACCTGCCGCCGGACTACCCTCGCCGACCGGGGATCGCCAGGCGACGGACCCGCCGCCAGCTCGGCCCGTCCGACGGGCGAGCCACAGCGAGTGACGTCAACAGTCACCCCGCCCGCACGACAAACGAGGAAGGAGTCGCACTTCCTACTCGAGAGCCTGCGGGTGGGCTAACACTGCGGAAGTGAGACCAGTGCAGGATGTGGCCCCCTGTGAGGATGGCCGGGACGAGGGAAGCGAACAGGCGACGGATTTCGTTGCTGCTCAGCGGCATCAGGCTGCTACCGGCTCCCGTGCAGAGACAGGTACGGCTTGAAGTACAAGGCTGCACAGGGGCAGGCGTCATTTGATGGTCGGCGGCCTTGACGGTTGTCGGGTGTGCGACTGACCGGCATGCCCAGTCGATGACGTTGCGCGGCGGGCGTCAAGTTGAGATCTCCGCGCGGCGTCCGCTTCTGCCGATATGAGTGCCGCTGGTCGGACTACTAAATCAGGTCAAAAGCGCCTATATGAACAGGGTCACAGCGAGTGCCTTTCTGGTCTACCGCCAGGAGCGCCGAGAGCAGATTCCACATGATTGCTGCGTCCCACGATTCGGGGATCACATTGACTAGTATACGTGCGACGACTCAAGCGTCGGTATTGTGGTGTGGCTCGATAAATTGCCAGTAAGGTGGGGTGCGATTAACCGCTCCATCGGCTACACTGGACAGATGTCAAGTCCCGTCGAGGTTCTCGCTCTGGCACTGGGCAGCACAGCGACATTGGGCGCTCTTGCCACGACGCTTACGCAATGGCTATCATCCCGGCGGCATCGAGCAACAGTGAAGATTCGGATTAGCGCCGACGGGGCAACTCGCGAGATCGAAATCAAAAACTTAAATGATCCCGCTCAGGCGGAGTCGTTCATTCGCGACATTCTCTCCCGTGAAGATGCGATGGAGGGAGGGCGGAATGAGTAGCTCGACGCCGCCAACCACACGTAGTCGAATAACGCGTAGTCGGGGTACACCCGATCGACTCTCCGTTAACGCCGGCGTGGGGGGCGTTGGCAGCGGTACGGCAATGATTGCGATTGCTCAAGTCGTCGGTGGGGATACTGTCATCGGCCAAGCTCTGCTCTATGTCGCCCCCACGGTAGCAGTATTGTTCGGCGCGGCTATGTACCAGATCCGACGGCAGGCTCAGTGGTACAGCGATCGAATGGATGTTCGACGAGAACGCGCCGGGATCGAGAGGGCTCGTGCCACAATTCAACGGCAGATGGACTCAAATCACATCTCGGAAGCGCGAAAAGCCGAACTGCTGAAACTTCTAGAAGATCTCGACCATTCGGAAGTGCAGGTAGAGCTGTCGAAGATTCAGATTCTTGACCAGCGGAGGCATCGCATTCCATAGCCGTGGATGCGAGAATGCTGCACCTTGACGCTCGCGCAAACGACACCCATCAACGGTCAGTTAGATCGCCAGGTGGGCGGATGTGGGGTCGCCGTGCCGGCCGACAGCATTCCCCGACCATTGGTAACCCATCCGGCGGCGCGTTCCCGCTTCTGTCGCGGATCGCGCGCGGTAGCGCAGGAGCCTCCGATGCGCTCGGTGACCATCAGCGATGATCCATCCATGTGTGAGGCGAGCGAGCGAGGAAGATTTCGTGCTGTGGTTAGAGCCGTTGGTTTTTGCCGTATCCAGCATAAGGACCCGAAGAGTGATCATCGCCGCCTACCCTAATTCGATAACGCCGCCCCCAGGATTAATCTCACCTAAGAACCCTCTCCAGTTACTTGAGGAGGCGTTGTTCGACCTTATTCCGTCAGGCGCTGGCCTGCACCTCTTGCCATTTTATCCGTCCGATGGCGACGACGGGTTTGCGCCTAGAGACTGGTTCGGCATAGAACCAACTTTCGGGTCACTCAGTGATGTTAGAGGCATCGCACGAAGATGGCCAATGGTAATAGACGGTATCTACAACCACGTCGGCGCGAGCCACAAGTGGGTGCAAGCCGCGATGCACGGGCAAAACGAAGGCCGCCTCGCGGCGCACGTCGGCGTCAATCCCGCGCAATCACTGGTCTCACAACGAGGTCTGCAAGTATTTGTCGAACGTCGCATTCGGGGGGTTGATACGTACTTCAGGCATACGTTCGGCGCAGAGTCGTTCGACTTGAACCTCGATCACCCAGGGGTACGAGCCGAGGTAAGGCGACATCTAGATCATATCCTAGAGTTGGGAGCCCAAGGCGTTCGACTCGACGCGGCGGCATACTATGGTCGGCCCGTCAGCGGAAAGCTAGCGCATCATTCGGATGCCAATAGACACGTACGACATATAGCCGAAGAAAGCCGCCTGCGAGGGCTTAGGGTATACGCCCAGTTGAACGCGGATCGAAGTGGTTTGTCTTATCGCGAGCAAGGAAAAGACTTATGGCTCACCGACTTCCGGTTGCCTGCGCTAATCAGCCTATGTATTATTGGGACCTCGCCGCGACCACTCGTGAGTCATCTGAAACGCACGTGGAAACTTCCGAACTTATTGCGTCCTCTGCGAACTCACGATGGAATACTCCTGCACGGCGTCGGTTGGGATGACAAATTCGTCCACTATTGTGCGTCGAAGTTCCGCGAGGTTGGTCTTCCAATCAGGTATGTCGGACGAAAACCGTATGAGCTGAACGCATCCTTTCCTGAAATTGCCTCCCGAGGGGTGCCGACGGCGAGCATGAAGAAGCGAATTCATGCGGCATTAGTACTTGCCCTGCTCCTTCCTGGCGTTCCGTACCTCTATCTGCCGGCCCTATTCAGTTGGCACCCAGAGTTCCTTGCTCCGGATGTAGCAGACTATGGCGGCAAGGAGCCCAGGGCAACGAACCGGCGTCCCATGCCTTGGCAGTACGCCCAACACTTCGTCGCATCGGACCTGGGGAGTCGCACCCGCAAAATCCTTTCGGAAATGGCGTATCTGCGGCATTCCTCCCACTTGGACGTGGCCCACGAGGACGAAGGTATTGGACTTGTTGGCGGTGTGATCTGGATCAAGCGCGCGTCCTCCGTCATAGGTGCCATCAATTTGGCCAGTCGCCCCGTGACCTTATCCGAAATTCGAACATTTCCAGGGAGACGTCTTGACCTCGGGCCCTATGATTGGCGGGTATGGCGGTACGGGCAGTTGGTAGCTTCTTCGGGTTAGGAGCCTGACGTGGAGATAGTGGTTTCCCTCGCCCTAGGAATCCCCGTTGGAGTGCTGCAGTCATTTGTGATGCTGTGGATATTGTTCCGTACCTTCTCGCCGCGGTTGTCGTGGTCGAAAGCGGAGGTTGTTCCAGAACCGGCTGACTCGTCGGCCGACGGTCAGGAGATTGCGATAGGAATCAGGAATTCCGGAAGGCGGGACGCTGTTGATGTCAACTTGCACGCGGAGCTCAGGATCTCGCACCCTGCCGCAGTCGACGGCGTGACGCACACCGTGATCCGACTACCGCTAAATTCCTCGTGGATGCCGCGACTGAGACGAGGTGGTAGTGCTCGCATTCGAGTCGAGACATCCCGAGTTTCCGTTGAGGACTGGATCAGGCTGAAGGTGCGGGCAGGAATTACGAGTAAAAATGCTATTTCCATATTGCAACAAAACGACTCGGCCCGTCTCCGGCTTTACGCGTTGGCATCCGATCCATTTAGTGGATCGCGTCAAGTCTTCGTTTCGACCGATTTTCGAGGAAGCGAGATTGGTCCAAACAGCGCCATGACGCTATCAGCCTAGCCGCCCCATCGCCCAAGACCACCAGCTCCGCCGATGCCCCGGCTACGAGCGAGCGTCTCTCATCGAGGGCGACCTCAACACGAATGACGAGCTCTCCCAACTCGGCATGACCTTACGTCGTCACCGACCACGCCGGCCATGTCCGCCCGTTCCACACGCACGACCTTGCGCTCGGCCGGCTATCACCCGCGAGACAGGCGACCCGCAGCCTCGAAAACCCGACGGCGCCACAGGCACCAAACTGGCTGAGCTGGACCCCGCGTAACAATCCAAGATCGAGTCACTCTTTTGCTGCGTTCCAGGCCCGGATGCGTCGTTGATGGGGTAACCGAGCGTAGCCGGACTGAGTAACTGCGCCTGAGCGACGAAAGAGGGGAACCGGGGTCGACCATCCTGGACTCCGCCGTCAAGTGGATCTTTGTGCGTAACGGCGTACCTACCTATGTAATCCGATCTGTACGCCGACAGTTGCCCTCGCTGGGGCTGTCCCCTTTTGTGGCCAGCGGTTCGGCCGTGCCCGGGATCCGGCGCCTGGGGGCGTCCGGATTCCGGGCGGCGCCGCTTGGTGGCACTACATCTGGGCGATCAGTGGTTGTGCCTGCGGGGCGCAGTCGTACCCGCTGTCCCAGGGGAACCGGCCCTGCTGGTCGGGCCAGACGAGCTGCTGGAGGCGGATCTGGTGACGGCCGTAGCGGGCGATCGCCATCCCGGGCAGCAGGTCATGGGTGGGTGACCCGTCGATGATGATCGCGTCGTAGCCGGCAATGAGGTCGCTGACGCGCTGGCCGTGGCTGAACCGTTCGGCCCTGTCGTAGACCCGGCGGGCGAGGTCGTTGAGCAGGCAGTGGGCGACCTCCGGGGGTAGCCCGGCGGTGAGCAGTTCGGGGTAGTGGTGGGCGGTGAGTCCGACGGTGTAGGCGAACGGGGCGGTGGTGTCGGGGTCGTCGTCGGTGGGCAGGACGTGCGTGACGGCCCAGCCGATGGTGTCGATGATGTGTTCTTGGCGTCGGAGGACGTCGTCGATGTTCGGCATGGTTGGGTGTCTCCTGGTTACTCGGGTGTACGGGTGGGGTCGGGGTCGGGTGGTTCGACGTCGACGAAGCCCCAGAGTCGTTCCATGACCTGGAGTTGCCAGGTGCGGTAGCGGTCGGCGAAGCCGCGGCAGACCGCGGGCGGGACCCCACTCCCGGCGTACGGCAGGGTCGAGTGGCAGATGATGTAGCCGGCGTCGCCGCGCGCCTCGGTCACCATCTGCTTGAGCCGGCCGGGGTCGAGGTGCATCGGGTTGCCGGGCTTGAAGATGCAGGTGGCGCACTCGCGGGCGAGCAGGCGGGTTTTGCGCAGGTCCGGGTCGCCGACGTTGAGCCGGGCCGGACGACCGGTGGCCGGTTCGTCAGCGGGCTGCCACGTGCTGTCCATCGTCAACTCCTTGTCGATACGGCGCGGGGCCCGCATCCTCGGATGCGGGCCCCGCGCGTCCGAGCGAACGGGATGGCCCGGCGCCGGGTGGTCGCCGGTGCGGTTGTCAGAGCTACCTCAGCCAGGTCAGCACCGCGTCGATGTCGGCGCGGCGCAGCCCGTGGTACGTGTTGACCGGACGGAGCCGGTTGGGTGTCCCGCCGCGGTCCGCTGGTCGGCGGTGACGGGGTCCTTGCCGCCGAACTCGTCGTCGAGGACGGCGAGTGGCCCCCGCGCGGGCCAGGCGTAGAGAGGGCCGAGTTTGCTCTGGTGGCCGAAGCGGACACCGCCCGCCTGAACGGGAACGTGCTGCCAGGTGGGAGGTAGGCCTCGCCGCGGTGCGATCCATTCGGCCGCGAGGTGGTTCAAGCTGGTGCACCACACCAGCTGGGCGTGGTTGACCAGTTCCCGCAGCCAGCGCCCGTGGTCGGGGTGGAGCCAGACGGGCGCCGGTGACGTGCCGGTCGTCGGGGCTCGGCCCGTCGTTGCGGTGCGGCTGGTAACCCAGCGGCGTGGCGTGGGTGGGGTCGCCGGGGTTGAGCACGTCATCGACGTCGACGGCCACGATCGGCGTGAGCGTGGGGCGGGCCAGCGGTGGGTGTTGATCACGCCCGCGCTTCATGGATGGTGACCGGGTGCAGGGGCACGATGAGCCGGTCGGCGGTGCGGCCGGGGCCGTCGTCGGGTTGCCAGGTGTCGGCGGCGGCGTGGGTGGGGAACGGGCCGACGGCGGCGAGCCGGCCACCGGTGCGGTCGAGGAGCACGAGCACGGCGATGCGGGCGTCGTCGAGTGCGGGCCGTAGGGCCGCGGCGAGGTCGGTGGGCAGGTCGACCCAGCAGGTGGCGGGCAGAGCCATGACGGCGGGGTCGTGCAGCGGCACCGGCCTGGTCGCGGCGAGGGTGGTGCTGTCGAGCGCGAGCGTCGCCGCGTGGGAGCCGGCCGCGGTGGCGCCGCCGGTCGGGCCATGTGCGGCGAGTTCGCCGCCGGTGTGGACGGCGAGCAGCGTGTACGGGTCGCGGATCTCGAGTGAGTCGAGGATCGCGAGGGTGATCGTGTCCCCCGTGTGCAGGTCGGCCAGGGTGAGCATGACCGGCCGCCCGTCCGGATCCCGGTTCCAGGTAATGACGTCGAAGTGTTCGCCGGCGACGTCGCCGAGGCGTCGCCAGGCACGGTTGTCGGTGTCGAAGGGGTATTCGCTGTCGGTGCCGTAGCGCATAGGTGAACTCCTTGTGGTGGGCAACGGCGTTTCGCGTCGCGCCCGGTCGGTCAGGGCCTGTCGGGGACGCGACGCATCCACGCTTCGATGACGGCGGATGGTCAAGTCGCGGACCGGCGGCGGCGAGCCGCCGGCGGTCCGCGCGATCGAGGGGTTGGGGGTTCTTCGTGAACGGCGCGCGGCGCCGCCCGGCCGAACCCGGTGCGGCGCCGCCACGCGGGGTGCGACTGGTTGACCGGCCGTGACGGGGTCGGGATTGGGTGGGGTTCAGGCCTGGGCGAGGGCAGTGACGGCGGCGTCGGCGATCGCGGTGATGGCTTCGACCGGGTCGGTGACGGTCAGGGTGGTGGCATGGGTGAAGGTGTTTCCCCAGATCTGGTCCGGGTCGGTTGGCCCGCCCGCGGTGGGTGGGTCGGCGGGGTGGAGCCACAGCACGGCGCAGCCGGCGCGGTGCAGGGCGGTGACGAGTTGTTGGCCGGTGGGGATGTCGTCGAGGTAGCCGTCGGAGACGACGGCGAGCATCCGTAGGGTGCGGCCGTGACGCAGGTCGAGGAGCTGATCGGCGACCTTCACCGCCTCGGGGAAGGTCGCGGTGGCGAAGTCGGTGCGCATGTGCAGCACCTGCCTGGGGTAGGTGCGTGGGGGTACCAGGACGGTGGTGCGGTCACCGAACCCGATGGTGGTGGTCGTCGCGTCGGCGCGGCGGGCGGCGTGGGCGAAGATCCACGCCGCGGAGGACATCGCCTCGGTGTAGCGGTCCATCGACCCGGACAGGTCGACCAGGATCGCCAGGTGCAGGCGGGGTTTCTCGGGCGGTAGGTGGGCGCGTTGCTGCCACGGGGCGGCCGTCGGCAGTTGCCCGGCGGAGGCTTGCGCGTCGGCGGTGATGGCGTGGCGGGTGCGCAGCCGCCCGGGTGGGATCGCCGAGGGGCGCCGGCCGGGTTCGGGGTGGCGGGTGCGGGCCTGCCGCAGCCGGTGGGCGAGGTCGCGGGCCGCCCGGTGTTCCTGCTCGGTCGGGTCCCGACGGTCCCACTGCGAGGGTGGGCTGTGCCGGCGGGCCAACAGCGCCGCGGCGTACTCGCCCGGGGTGAGGCCGGCGGCGACGGCGAGGTAGTCGACGAGGGCCGCGGCGAGGCGGCCGGGGAACAGGCCGGCGTCCGGTACCGGGGTGTCGTACTGCTGGTCGGGGTCGATGCCGAGGACCTGACACCAGCGGCGGGCCAGGGCGATCATGGTGTCGGCGTCGGTGTCGTCGCAGATCTGGGCCTCGCGCCAGATGTCCCGCAGTTGGCGCAGGTGTTTGCGTCCGAGGATTCCGGTGACGGCGGCGCGGACGGGGCGGACGTCTTTGCTGGTGACGATGCGGGCGTCGACGCGGGCCAGCAGCAGTGCGGCGAGTTGTCCGGCGTGCCACGGGTCGTCGACGGCCGTGTCGTCGGGTGCGATGAGGGTTGTCACGACGTGGCGCAGCCAGCGGCGGTCGCCGCGGCGGCGGGCGCGGTGGCGTCCTTCGGCCCGGGATTCCTCCAGCATGTCGGCGACGTGGGCGAGGATCGGCGGGGTGCCGGGCGGGGTGGTCCAGCGGCTGTGCGCGGCGTGCGCGGCGCCGTGCACGAGCAGCCCGTAGCCGGTGGGCACGAGGCGCTTGTGTCGGGCCTTGGCTGGGTCGGTGACGTCAGGGCTGTCGGCGATGTAGGTGGCGTCGACCTCGATGCGGTTGAGGCCGGGGTAGAAGCATTCGGGTGCGTCCCCGGCGGCGCCGGGGGCGACGAGGACGGTGAGGTCGCTACGGCCGGTCAGCAGCGGGACGTGTTTGGTCCACGCCGCGGACCAGTGATGCCAGTCGCTGGCGCCGGCCGGCGTCGGCGGTGCGCCCTGCTGGAGGTGGGTGCTGGGGTGTGACACGGATGGGCTCCTTCCAGAAATCTGAGGTGGGCGGCGTTAGCGCTTGCCGAGGGCGAGCGCGGTGATGGGCGTGCCGGTGTGTCGGGACAGGGCGGCGGTGACGTCGTCGCGGGCGTCCTCGGGGGCGATGCCGGCCAGGTTGGCCAGGGCGGCGGTCATGCCCAGGTGGTCGCGGACTGTGACGAAGCCGAGCAGTTCGCGTAGCTGCGGCGCCCACACGGTCTTGCCGGCGGCGAGGTCGGCGTTGAGGTCGATCGCCGCGGCCACGACCTGTTTGGGGACGCCGAGTTGGCGGGCGAGGTCCCAGTCGGTGGTGACGTGCAGGTGGACGGTGAACCGGGAGGCCAGGGCCTCGGTGAGGACCGCGCCGTGCACGCCCGGGTTGTGTCCGGCGACGATGTAGAACCCGTCGACGGCTTCCACGGTCTCGTTGCCGTTGGAGGGGATGGTGATGACCCCGCGGCCGTCCATGGCCGGGTACAGCACGGCCAGGACGCGGGGCGGGATGAGGGTGGCGTCGTCGACCAGCAGCACCCGCCCGTCACGCATGGCGGTGACGAGGGGTCCGTGGACGAACTCGTAGCCGCCGCCGGGGATTGGGTTGTAGGAGCCGAGGAAGTCGTCGACGACGGTGTCGCCGGTACCGGCGACGGTGAGCAGGTCGGGGAACGCGGCCTCGACCATGGCGGTCTTGCCGGTGCCGGGCGGCCCGTACAGCAGCACGGGCACCTGCTGGGTGCGCAGCCGTCGCAGTTCCTCGACGTCCCAGCCCTTGCCGAGCCGCCGCGGGTGGTACAGCGTCCCGTTCGGGCGCGGTACCGGCGCGGGCCGGGCCTGCCGGGCACCACCAGCACTGCCGCCGGAGCGGGTGCGGGGCGCGGCGGGTGGGAGGGCACCGGCGGCGTCGATGCCGGGCTGGGTGATCTGGAAGCGGTGGTGCGGGTCGCGGTGGTGGGTGGCGTGCCCGGCGGCGACCATCTTCTTCAATGCCTCGAACACTGCCCCGGAGGACGGTGCGCCGATGGCCCGGGTGATCTCGCCGACCTTGAGGATGGTGTCGGGATAGTCGGCCAGGTGTAGGGCGACCTTTCGGTAGAGATAGCCGGACCGGCCGGAGGTGGCATCGGTGGTGGGCGTCTCGCCGGTGCTGGCCTGGGCCGGGTCGTTCTGCGGTGGACCTGCCGGCGGGACTGGCGTATGTGGTGTGGTCATGTGGGTGCCTCGATTCCAAGGGTCGGGCCCGCGCACCCGTCTCCGGGTGCGCGGGCGGTGGGTACCGCACAGCGGAGACGGATGGGGCCAACCCCTGCCGCCCCTGATATGGGCCGTGCAGGTGGGCGACCACACCCCGGTGGTGCTGAAGGGTCACGGCGACGCGCAGGTTCGCCGCTGGTGCGTGCTGGTCGGTGTCGACGTCGCGCGGGCGGTGTCAGCGCCGACGATGCAACGCCCCACAGCTCAGTCGATCAAGTCGAATGGATGGGCGGGTGCGGGATGGCGGGGGTGCCCGCTGACCGTGGGTTCACGGGAGAGTCGGGACGGGATGCCAGTGACCCGATCGTGGTCAGTCGGCGCAGCCCCGTTCGCAGCCCCGTGGGTCGCACAGTTGTCCGTCAGCCATCCGGGCCAGGGCCCGCTGGTCGTCGCTGTCCAGGCCGTCGAGCAACGGCCAGCCGAACCCGTCGGCGAACGCCTTGATCTTGGGTGCCCCGTACATCGGGTATCCGGCGTGGTCCATCGCCGCCGAGATGTCGTCGCGGCCGAGGAGCCAGGCGAGTTCGCCGAGCTTGTCCACCGACCGGCTCGCCGAGTTGCCCCGGTGGTCGATGATCTTCCCGACGGCGAATCGCAGGTAGTCCCGAGCGTAGGCTTCGTGGTCGATGCGCTGGGTCCACTCAGCTGGGTGGCGGGGGGCGATGACCTGGCGGGCGTGGTCGAGATCGAGCGCTTCCACGAGCACCTCCTCCCGAAAGCCGAAGATGTCCCCGCGGTTGGCCCGGAGAGCCCAGACCCGGGTGACGATGTCCTCTGGGGCGCGCATGGTCACTGGCATTCCTTCCTGATGTGGTCTTACCTGTCATGGCCGGGTGGCCGCAGCCGATGCCGCCCCGGCTTTCGGTGACGCGGTGGGGCTTGGTCGGGCGTGCGGGCCTATGCCTGATCGGGGTCGGGCAGGTCGCCGACGATCCGGTCGCAGGCGTACGGGTCGACGGCCTCCCAGCACCAGCTGCGGCCCATCACCACATACCGGCCGTCCCCGTCGGGGGAGATGCGGTCGATGGCGTCCGGGTCGTCGGACAGGGCCCGTTGGTCGGCGACGATGACGTCGCCGTCGAAGGACAGGTCGGCCAGCGCGGCGTTGACCCGACTGTCCAGTTCGTCTTCCGGCACGCCCTCGTCGCGCAGGCGGTGGCGGTACTGGTCGCGGTGCCGCTGATGGTCGGCGACGATCGCCTCGGCCACCGCACGGGTGCAGGAGAACACCACCCACCCGTTCCAGTGCTCGATCAGCGTGCCGACGAACCCGACCGCGAATCGGTCGCCGCCGTCCGGGCCGGTGGTCAGCGCCCAGTCGCCGGAGAACACGCCGACGTCGCCGACGTGGACCCTCTCGGGGCGCAGGTGTGTCACGTCGCGGCCGGTGGGGCTGGCCGCGAGGTGACACAGGTCGGTGATCCGGTCGGTGGCGGCGGTGTCGAAGGCGTCGCGGTAGACGGTCATCGCCTCGTCGCGTTGTTGGATGCGCAGCCCGAACCAGCCTGTGGTGTCGCCGGTGGCGTCCGCGAACAGCTCCCATCCGGCGGTGTCGACTGACCCGCCAGCCGAGGTGTAGCGGGGTATGGCGTCGAGGACGGCGGGATCTCCTTCGTCGATGCCGGCGAGGACCCGGCGCGCGGTCAGGCGAGTGTCGCCGCTGGCACGGGCGCCGATCGTGTCCTGAGCCCACCATTCGGCGGCGGTGTGGCCGGCCTCGATGCCGGCGGCGCGCATCCGCTGCAGCGCGGCGGCCCATCCGGCGGCCTCGTCGACTGGCCCACCGGTGGGCGGCGGGGTGGTGGTGACCAGTTGCATGCGGTCGCCGGCGTCGAGGCACATCGACAGGGCGGAGCCGCTGTCCCAAATGACCTCGACGATGTTGTGTCGCTGGTCGTGGCGGCGGACGGTGCCAGTGTCGCCGGGTCGCAACTGGGTGTGCGGATCGCTGGTGTGGACCAGGGCGACGCGTTGGCCGGGTTGGTAGGTCATGGTGCTCTCCGATCGGCGATTGGACAGGCCGTCGCCAGCGGCGGGCGCCGGTGGCGTCGGGTCGGGCGTGCTCACCGGGTACCGCCTTCGGCGTCACCCGTCGTGGCGTCGTGCGGTGGCCAGGGCTTGCGGGTGAGGTGGGCGCCGAACATCGGGTCGGTGGCGACCGAGGAGCCGCAGCGGGTGCAGCTGGTGGCGGTGTCGTGGCCGTAGCCGGCCATGGACGGGACCTCGACGTGGTCGATCTCATCGACCGCGCCGCAGACGGTGCAGACCGTCATCTCCGGACCGCCCTCGTCGAGGGCGGGTGCGGTGACGAACAGGTCCTCGACCGGGTCGAGATGGTGGACGCTGTGCCGCAGCCAGCGGCCATGGACCGTCGCCTCGTACACCACCAGCAGCCGCTGGTCGAGGCGCAGCAGGTACAGCCACTCGTCGAACCCGTCGAGGTCCTCCCGCAGCGACCCCTGCCGGATCATGTTGTTCTCGGTGACGGCCGGGTAGCCCAGCCCCGCTACAGGCGGCTGCCGATGCCATCGCCGAGGCTTCGGGTTGACCGCGAGGCTCCACCAGTTACGGGCCAGCAGCGCGGCGGCCATCGCGTCGGTGTCGCGGCCGAACGTGACGGTCCAGATCCGGCGCAGCAGCGGCACCAGTACCTCCGGATCCTCGCCGAACTGGATCAAGCGGGCGGTGTACCTGCCGCGGAGTGCGGCGACACCGATCAGGACGGGTGTGCTCATGTGCCTTTCCTCCTTGAGGATCTGTGGATCGGGGGGTTGCGGCGGTCGTCCGCGGGCGCGACGGCCGTCGAGTCGGGTGACCATGGGTCGCCGGCGTCGCCGCTAGGGCCTGATGGCGAGCGGGGCGTTCTGTGCGGCCATGAAGGGCACCGGGTCGATCGCGCCGTTCGGGCTGGCATCGCCGTTGTGGTGCACCTCGTAGTGCAGGTGCGGGCCGGAGCTGTGGCCGGTGGAGCCGACGACGCCGATGGGCTGGCCGGCGGCGACCGGCTGCCCGACCGTCACCATCGGGGGTTGGTCCATATGGCAGTAGCGGGTGAGTAGGCCGCCGGCGTGGTCGATGTCGACGTACCAGCCGCACCCGCGCGTGCGAGCGGGGTCGCCGTCGCGGTCGCATCCCCAATCCGCGCCGGTGTCGGCGTGGACGGCGTTGCAGCGGACGGTGCGGACGGTCCCGGCGGACGCGGAGCGGATGATGGTGCCGCGCGAGGCGCTGAGGTCGACGCCGTCGTGACCGGGCCGGTCCGAGCTACGAAAGCCCGACCCGACAGGGGCCAGTACCGGCTGCGTCCACGGGCCGGTGGCCCCGCACCCGGCCAGGCCGTCGGTGCTGAGACCCGTGGTCTCGGCGATCGTGGCGACCAGGTGGGTGGCTGGTCCCTCCCATGTCCCGTAGGCGTCGGGGACGGCGCTGATCTGCACGGCCTGGGCGGCTTCGGTGAGCGGCATCGCCTGCCAGCCGCTGATGGTGGCCAGCTTGTCGAAGAACTTCTCCGACGCGTAGACGGGGTTCCGCAGTTGGGCGGGGGTGCCCCACCCTTGGCTGGGGCGCTGCTGGAACAGCCCGACTGAGTCCCGGTCGCCGCCGGGCAGGTTCCGCAGGCTGCTCTCCTGCATGGCGGTGGCGACCGCGATCGTCCAGCCGCGTGCTGGTAGCCCGAGGCGGGCGCCGGTGGCGACGATCGCGGCGGCGTTGCCGACCTGGTCGCTGTCCCAGTCGCCGATCGCCGGCCACAGGATCGGCGGCCCGCTCGGCGACGCCGTGCTGTCTGACGTGGACCCGGGAGTGGTGAGCATGGGGACGCATCCGGCGGTGGCCAAGCCGCCGGTGAGGAATCCGCCGAGCCCACCGGCGCAGAGGATGAGCACGGCGACGAGCGCTACCGCGACTGACACCAGAGATCGGAGCTTCACGTCGGCCCTAAGCGGTCGAGGGGATGAGTGAGGTAGGGAGCGCGGGAGGGCGTGGAGTGCCAATGGGCGAGGGGAGGGGCGTGGGCGGGCATGACTGGTCCTCCTGGTTGCCGGCTAGCCGAGGCTGTGGACACCGACCGGATCGCCGTCGTCGGTGTGCACGGTGACGGTGTTGTCGGCGGGGTTGATCACGTAGATCCAGGAGGCGTCGAGGTCGACGGCGAGGCTGAGCGGGAAGACGGTGGCGGGCTCCGGCTCGGTGTCGTCGAACGTCACGCCGACACCGCCGACGGGGTGCTGGTGGGGGAGCGACCGGGTGTCTGGGGTGATGTCGGATCCGAGGTAGTACCAGTCGTGGGCGAGGACCGCGTCGATGAGGGCTTGCGTGTGGCGGCGGGCGGTGGTGGCCCAGATGCCGCGCAGTTGCGCGATGAGCGCCAGGGGGTAGCCGTCGAAGTGGACGTAGCGGGCGTGGACGGTGCTCGGCTGGGCGGGATCGATGGCGCTGACGTAGCAATTGATTCCCACGGGTCGTGTCTCCTCGTCGTGATGGTGGGTTCGGCTACGGCGACGACCGCGCGGCCGTGGTGGGCCACGCGGTCGAAGGTCGTGAGGTCTCGTGGTCCGGGCCGGGTGGGCGTGGGTCGTCGCGCCTGGGCTGCGGCTACGCGGCGTAGACGGCGGTCAGAGACGCCCCGGGAACGCGGCGGGGCAGCCGCTGCGGGACCTGCGGCAGTAACTGCGTGGCAGCGGCGGCGAGACCGTTGGCGAACCAGCCGACGAATCCGAGGGAGTCGCGGGTCGGCCGTTGTGGTGTGGGTTCACGGGCAGGTGCCGGCTGTGGCGGTGGTGTGGCTTGCGCGGCGCGCATCGCCCGTTGTGCCTGCCTGGCGGCCGAACACGGCCCGCTCTGGTCGGCGCACTGCAGGTTGGCGCACCGGTTGCCGGGTCCGGGTTGGTGGGCGGTGAGGACGTCCACGGCCAGCCGCCACAGCAGGGGGTCGGTGACGTCACGGGGGAGAAGGGCACGGTGGGACGGGCGGGTTCGGCTGCGGTCAGACATGGCGGGTGACCTTCTATCGGGGTGTGGGCAGGGGTCACCGTCCGGTCGGGGTCGAGTCGTGTTCTGCCTGATGGCCGCCCAGGACAATGACCTAGTTGATCGACGCTTCTCTCTCGATGAAGGTCAAGTCGTCTGCCAGGGGTGGTGCCGTAGGGCACGGTGTGCGGCGCGCGGGTGAGGTGGGGACCGCGCTCGCGGTGGGGCGGCCGGCGGCCGTCAGGAGGCCGTCGGCGTGATTTGGCCGGGCTTGCTGGTGGTCTGGATGAGACGCGCCAGTGCGGAGCGAGTGGTTGGTGCGTCGTCGTGGTCGTCGTGGTCGTCGACGCGGACCATGGGGTGCGGTTCGCCCCGCAGCCTCGTGATCCGGTAGCCGCGGCGGTCGGCGTCGACCGCGTCAACGCGGCGGATCTCGTGCAGGTCGTCGGACTCGACGAGGACGTCCTCGTAGCAGACGGCCCAGGCCAGCAGGCGGAGTCCCGGGGTGGGATCGGCGAGGAGGTTCGTGATGAGGCCGATGTCGACGCAGGCCGCGAGGGTGGGCCGGGCGACCGGCTGGTTGATGTCGAGAGCGGTGGTGAGGTCGGGCAGGAGGTCGGCGAGCCCGGCGCGGTAGCGGCCCATGCGGGTGTCGTTGAGCGGTAGGTGCACGGCGCGCATCTGGCGTCTCAGGCCGTTAGGTGCTGATGGGGTGGGCCGGTCCTGGACGAGTAGCAGGAGAGGCGGGCGGCCCCAGCCGAGCAGGTCGGCGCTGGCCTCAATGTGCAGCAGGCACCCGGTCAGGGTGTGAACGGCGTGGAAGGACATCACGAGGATTTGAGCTCCTTGACATACGCGAAGCCCCGCAGGCGAATGGCCTGCGGGGCTCCTGGTGCGTGCGGGGACGTGGTGCGGTTGGCGCCAAGGGCGTGTTAGCGCAGGTCGCGATAGCGGATGACAATTCCAGGCGCCGTAGCGTGATCCGGGTCGTGGGCGCGGACGCCGCAACGCTGGCGTTTGGCCAGGTACATGGCCTGGTCGGCCGTGTGCAGGAGGTCGCGGGGCAGCATGTCCGGCTCGGCGAGCGCGTAGCCGACGCTGGCGGTGACGATCACCTTTTGCCCGGCGATCTCGTGCGGGAGCTCCGAGATGCGCCGGTGGGCGGCCTCCGCGGCAGTCTCGACCTCGCTATCGTCGCCGTGCACGACGAGGGCGAACTCGTCGCCGGCGAGATGCGCGGCCAGGGCTACCGACGGCCCGAGGGCCTTAAGGCGGTGTCCGACCTCGCGCAGCAGGTCATTGCCGTGCTCGTGGCCGTAGGTGTCGTTGACCTGCTTGAACCGGTCCAGGTCGATGAGGACGAGCCCGAGCGGTTCCCCGAGCGAGAACGTGGCCTCAAGGTGGGTCCACAGGGCCCGCCGGTTCGGCAGGTCGGTCGTGTCGTTGTGTGTGGCCAGCCGATGCCAGTAGGACCGGTCACGGTCGCGGGCAACCAACGCCCGCCGCTGATGGTGAATGATGTGCCGCTGCCGGGAGAGCAGTGCCGCGGCGACGGCGAGACCGGCGAGGACTCCGCCGGCCGCCGTGAGGTACGAGCTCAGGTGACACACTTGACGTCGCTCCTTCTGGATTAAGGAGCACCGGGGCGGGCGTGGTTCCGCCAAGTTCGACGCCCGCCCCGGGCTACCAGC
Source organism: Micromonospora sp. CPCC 205558 (assembly GCF_036902955.1). NCBI lineage: Bacteria > Bacillati > Actinomycetota > Actinomycetes > Micromonosporales > Micromonosporaceae > Micromonospora > Micromonospora sp. CPCC 205558. Next base: position 109,457 of record NZ_JBAKHR010000020.1, on the reverse strand, counting down.
GGTAACGGGGTTTGCTAGGTGGTTGCCGGGGCGAGTTGGAACGTCGCTGGCCTCTCGGCGATCTGAACGGCGACTCCGTCGGTGACGAGCTTGTGCACGGCGTTGACGACCGCGCCCGCGCTGGCCTTGGCCGAGTCGGTGCCCTCTTTCGCCTGGTCGATGGCCTTGCACAGTTGGCTGGTCTTGAACGGCTGCCCGGGATGGGCTTCGAGAACGTCGAGGATGGCCCTGCGCAGGCTGCCCTTGGACCGGCGTGGCTTCCCGCCATCGGACGCGCTCAGAGCCTCGGAAGGGCTGCTGGGCACAACGGTGTCGTCGCTGCCCCCCGGGTCCAGACTGGGCGCGGAGTCTGCCTGACCGGACGCATCGGCTGCAGGCGGATTCTCGGCGTCGGCCGGGGAAGCCTCGCCGGCCTCCGCCGGCGTTGTGGTCGATGCGTCGGGGACGCGGTCCGGCTGGGCGGGTGGGTCCTGTAGGGCTGGCCGGCCCGCGTCGCTGTCCGGCGCTCGTAGGCGTTCATCGTCCGGCTGGAGACTGGTCGATCCCTCGTCCGGGCTCGCCACCGAGGCGGTGTTCGCCGCCTCTGCCGGTCCGGGGACCTCGTCCGGTCCGTGAGCCTCGTCCGCGTTGTCGTCCGTCACTGCGGAGGGCGGATCGCGCCTGGCATCGGTCGTGGCCGCCGGCGGGCCGCCGTCGGTGCTGGTCGCCGCGTTCGCCACGTGCTGCCAAAGCGTGCGGCCGTCGTCTGCGCGCAACGGTTCGGCCTGGCCTGCCTCCGCCAGGCTGCGCAGTCGTTTGGTGGCAGTCGAGTAGCCGACGCCGGCGCGCTGCGCGATCGCGGCGGCCGTGTCCTGGCCAAGTGTGGCCAGAGCTGCGGCGACCCTGTCTAGGGCGCTGGGTGCCGCGGACTGGTCGGTCGTGTTGTCCATAGGTCCTCCCTGTGGCTGCTGTTGCGTCTGCTGGGATGTGGCGTGCACTGATCCACGCTTCGACAGCGCCCCGTGATCAAGTGCGGTGACCAGATCTCGGGATGCCGTCGACGCTCGGGGCCTGCCAGGCCCCCGTGCTGGTGGGCGGTGCGGCTATGACTGGCCGAAGACGTGGTCGCAGCGGCTCGGGTCGACCGGTAACCACGCAAGGCCCCAGCCGATCCGGTACCGCCCGCCGGTGAGCTCGACGAGGTGGACGCCGCCGCCGAGGGACACCGGACGGGCGATGGTGAGGGTGTGTCCGTCGAAGCCGACGGTGCGCCAGTCACCGCCGACGTAGGTGGCCATCGCGTCGAACGTCTGGGTAAGGGCGATCACGGCCTCGTGGTCGAGGGCGAGTTCGAAGCTGCCGTTCCACCAACCGGTCACCGTCGCGAAATATCCCTCGTGGTAGCGGTGGAAGCCAGGGACCGGTTCGTAGCGCAGCCACCGACCGGAGAAGACGGCGGTACTGCCCTGACGTGGTGTGTAGTCAGGGGTCGTCACCGCTGCCCTCCTGACGCTCCGTGCCGTCGGCGGTGGGGGAGGGGCCGAGGTGACTTGCGGCCGCGACCTTACGGGCGCTGGACCACGCGGTCCCGGATGCCTGCGCCGACTGGGCGAGCCAGCCGGCCGCATCCTGCAACCATGCGCGGATGTCGTCGGCAGCGTCGATGACGTCGCTTCCCTCGCTGTCATCGAGGCTGGCGAGGTGTGCCTGGCGGGCCTGGTCGAGGAGGTAGGACCCGGTCTGTGCGTGCACCCGGGCGAGCAGCCGGGTGCTGCGGTGCAGGTGCCCGATCAGGGAGGAGACGTCGGAGGGCTCCGGCAGGGTGAGCAGCGCGCTGAACGGTCCGGTGGCCGTGTGCAGCCAGCGGGTGAGGTGCTCGGCGGCGGTGATGGCGCCGCCCAATCGGGCGGGGTCGTAGGGACCGTCGACCGCGAACAGGCGGGTCATCTCGTCGAGCCAGGTGGTGGTCTGACTGTCGACCGGAAGCGGGTCGGCGACGAGGGCCGGCTGGGAGTGTTGGCCGTCGGCGGCCGTGCAGATGGGGCTGTTTTCCGCCAGATGCCACCACGGAGTGCCGCCGCGGTAGGCGTTGGTCCAGTGCGTGGCGGGTTGGTCAGCCACCGGCTCGTCGCAGACGGGGCAGATCGGAAGGTGAATCATGGAGCTATGTCCCTTCAGGCAGGGTGATGACGGCGGCCAGGGCCTGGTCGCCGACGGCTCGGTGAGGTGTCTAGAAGTTGGTGCCGGCGCTCGCCGGCTTACGCGCAAGAGGGAAAGGGCGGCCGTCTCGCTGGCCAGCGGCGCAGTCAGCGCCCCTGCCAGAGGCGGCTGGCACGCCGGGGCGAGATGCGGCGGCTCGCGGGTGTCTGCCGACACCGTGAGCCGGTCGCCAGGATGGTGGTGCGCCAGTGCGTGCAGCGGCCCGAAGCTGCGCGATGAGGTGCGCGTGGATGGCTAGCGGTTCGCGGTGCTGCCCCGCGGGGCGCGGACGCAGGCGGCGGCGAGGCGCTCGACCTCGTCGAGCGGGAACATGTCGCGGCCGGTCGGGCGTGTCTCCTTCTTGGCCGGCTCTGTCAGAGCGCGACCGCGAGCAGTCGCTGGTTGGAGTCGATGGCGTCGAGCAGCCGGTTGGCCTGTTCGAGGTAGGTCACCCGGTCGGCCATGGCGTCGCTGGCCGGGGCCAACCTCGCCCCTTCGGCGGTGATCAGCGCGTCGCCCGCGACGGCGGTCAGGGCGCTGTGGTGCTGGTAGGCCATGCAGCCGGCCTGGTACATCTCCAGTTCGCTGAGGCGGATCTGCCCGGCGCCGTAGGCGGCGGCGTTGTGCATCCGGATGGCGTTGACACGAGGCTGATGGGTGAAGTCCGAGACGGCCGTGTCCCACGGGTACTGCTGCGGGTCCGCCAGGTGGCGGGCCTCGTAGACGTGCCACGGCAAGGCGTTGCGGGTGCCGTGCACAGCGCGGCTGAACAGTTCGTGGCGGATGCCCGCCCCGACACCGGCAGCTTGGCGCATGCCCGTCAGGTCGAGCAGTCGTGCCGGTCCGCCGGCGCAGTAGGCCGGGCGGCCCTTGCGCAGCCCGAACATCTGGCTGCGCTGCCACAGGCGCAGGGCGGGGCTGGCCCAGAAACGGGGCGACAGCGTGCCCTGCACGCCGAAGTTGCGGTCGAGCTGGTGTGCGGTCAGGGACTCGCGGGGCAGGTCGCCCGGCACACACACGATCATGGTGCGGATCGTCGCCGTCGGTGTGACAGTCGGCGAGGTGGCCTTCCTGGTCGGGTTCTTGGGCATGAGTGGTCCTCCTTGGGGGTGGGCGCGTCAGGGCGCGCGGAGATGACCGGCCCATTGGGTGCGTGGGTCGGTTGCGGTAGAGGTGTGTGGTGCGGGTTGGTGCGGTGCGACCTGGGGTCGCCGCGCGGCGCGGCGCCGACCGGCCCCGTGAGGGGCGGGTGGGCGAGGCGCACCGGTGGGTGCGGCGGTGGTTCCGGGGTGGGACCGGACCGGGGTGGAGATGTATGAGGTGGTGTTAGTGCCGTGAACGGTAGCGGCCTGTTCTGTCAGGCCGATCCGACGAGTTAATCGCCGGGGAGTGGGGCTGACCTGCGCTGTGAGCCATTCCGGCTCGTAGCGGAGTCCTCGTCGGCGCGGGTGCTGTGAGCCTTCACGACTCTCACAGATGATCTCGTCTGCTGACAGAGTCCGCCGACGGTAGTCGGCTTGCCGGCGGTGCTCATTCTGGCAGGTTCAGCGCGCTGGCCTGCGGTGTGAGTTCTACGGGTGGTCGAAGCGCTGCGGGTTGGTGACGGTGTCGGGGCCGTGGTCACAGGGCAGCTCGTGCAGGTACCGCCGGTGGGTGGGGTCCGAGACGAGGGTCCAAACCCGACCCGCCGCGTCGGGGCCGTGGACGGCGGTGGCGATCGGGCTGGCGGTGCGCAGTCCGGCGAGCACGTCGAGGAGGCTGGTCTCGCGGCGTCGGCTGGGGACCCAGAACAGCACGGGGTAGCGGGGGCCGAAGGTGGTGAGGCGTTCGTAGCCGCGCAGCTTGGCCACGACCCGGGCGAGGTTCTCGGTGTCGTTGTCGTGCTCGAGGAAGAAGCCGGTCGAGGTGTCGCCGACAGTCCAGACGCCGTGCCCGTCGGGGCGGATGCCGGCTTGGGCGTAGACGGTGGTGGCGTGCTGCTCGGACCACCAACGCGACAGCCGCACTCCGCCGGCACGACGGGCGGTGGCGATGAGGTCGGTGAAGAACTGGTTGACGCCGAGCAGGTGGTTGACCTGGCCGCTGGCGGCGATCCGCTTGGCACGTTCCAGGGAGCTGCGCGGCGCCTTGCCGCTGGTGCCGGTCGGGCCGTGGTAGACGGTCGGGTGTAGCTGCAGTCCGACGGGGCCGAGGGTGTAGAGCAGTGACCCGTACCGGCCGTGGGCGCCGCTTCGGCCGAATCGGTGTAGCACGTCGAGGCGGTGCAGGATCGTCAGCCGCCGTTGGGCGGTGCGTCGGGTGTCGAAGAGGGCGCTGGTGATTTGGTCGGTGGACAGTAGGTAGTGCTCGGCGAGCAGGGTCAGGAGGGTGTGGTCGCGGGGGACGATGCGACCGAAGACAGCGAGGGGATCGGGGTTGCGGGAGGCGGGGGGAACGCGGGAGTACACGACGGTTGCTCCTGGGCAGGATGGGGTTCCCTCCCGATCGGGAGGGGTGTCTGGGCTAGGGAGGGTCGGTGTGGAGGGCGTGTCACGGGGTGTGTGCGGCACTGACAGCCCAGGTCAGCACTGTGCTGTGGATGCTCTGCGGTCACCAGTGACGATCCCGGTGACGAGCCGGTGCGCGACCCTCGGCGACGCCACCGTCTGAGAAGGCGTTTCGGAACGCTTTGGTTGATCTATACGTTGGGTCTGTTTGGTGATCATTCTGCGGGTTCGCGATAGATGGCGATCATTCGATGGCGTGAAAGATGTACCCCGGTCGCGACCTGGCTCGTAGCTGCGGCGTTGGCTGGTCATGGGTGATCAAAAGCCGTACCCGAGCGATGTGACCGACGAGCAGTGGCGTTGATCGGGCCGTGCCTGGACACATGGCGGGCCATGCGTGTCTCGGGACCGGGTCCGGCCCGGTAGCCGGACAGACAGAGAGCGGGCGGCGAGCCAAAGGGAGATGGACCGCCGCCCGCAGTTGGCTACGCTGATGGCGACGCCGAAGGACGTTCCGCCTCTACACAGGACTTGGTGGCAACGTCGTTACAGGCGCCTCAAGATGAGGTGCCGAGAGCTCGGCCGGCGAACACCGATGGCTTCCGCGAAAGCTTGCATTGATTCGCTAGCGTGACTGCATGGGTGACGTGGAGTATGCGATTGTGGCCATCGATGCGGCGCCGGCCCGCGCCTTATCGGCTGCGGCCAAGGACCTGGACGGGCGCGATCCGGAGGTCGTGAAGCTCCACGGGTTGGGTGGCTCGGTCGGCGACTGGATGCTGGTCGCTACGCTGGCCGCCAGCGTCGTGTCCAGTCTGCTCACGGCGGTGTACCCCTACGTCGAGGGACGCCGTATCAAGTCCATCAAGGTTGGCGATGTGGAGATCATGCACCCGCGTCCGGAGGACGTGACGAAATTGCTTGAGCTGTATTTGCACCGAGGGCAGGACGAGCCAAGCACCGATAAGTGACATCCGCGATGGAGGGTCCCGTGGACGCGCGGGTCGACTTCGCCGTCCGGTCCGTTCTCAACCTCGCCGGGCCGCCGTTGCCGCTCGGGCACCAGCATTGGGAGGTCCTTGAGTCGTTGGGGCGCGTACTCCGCAGGTATCCAGCGCCGCCCGTGGAGTTCTACGGCATCTGCAGCAGCGTGCCGGACGTGCTGTTCATCCCGGCGCGGCCTACTCCCGGGGCACCGGCGTACTGCGTCTACACGGAACGCCACTATTGCATGGTGGCGACGCTCAAGACCCTCTCTGCCTTGCAGCTGACGACGGAGCAGTCGCGGATGGGCATGGCACATAACGTCTTCCTCCGGCTGGCCGCCGACTACTTCTTGCAGCAGGGCGCTCATGGCGATGCGGCGCGGCTCTACTGCGCCAGCTGGCTGTCCCCCGCTGGGGACGAGGGTCTGGCTGTGGACGCGGGGCTGTTCGACACGCTGTTCACGAATCCGGTGGTCGAGTCTGCCCTGGTGGACGGTGGATGGCCACTGGCACACGAACTCGGCCACATCATCGCCGACAGCGACGAAGAGGTTCCCGCACTCCTAGCCGATTTGCTGAACCAGTACCTGCGCGAGCGCTTCGGCGGACAACCACCTGTGTGGGGTCCGCCCGGGGCACGCGATCGGTTGATCGCGGAGGTGTCGGCGGACTGGTTCGGCGCCGAGTTGCTGCTGCGGTCGATCGCTGGTCGAACACTCGGCGAGAATGGGCTGTCGATTCTGCTGAACGAGTTTGCCGGCAACATGTCGGTGATGATGCTTATGGAGTCGTGCAAGGAGATGGTGCGCCTTGCGTGCACTGACCCGAGCGCCCTGGGGCGGCCGCAGAAGAGTGGTCACCGGGGTTGGATGTACGACGTCCGGAGAGACATGCTCTTTCACAGCATCCGCCTTGACCTTTGGGAAGCGTTCCCCGACGAGCCGGCGCAGGCCACCTTCGTAGGACTGATCCGTAGGGCCATGGCTTTCTATAGGCTCAACTTCGACGCCATGCTGGCCGGGCTGTCTCGGGCAGAGCGCACTCTGCGGTACGGTCTCGCCCCGCCGGGACTGGACGAGCCCCTGCTCCAAGAGCTCAATCCGCGCGCGGCCGACTGGTGGGATACGGTGTTCCGTCCACTCGCGTCGGAACGTGCCCAGCAGTCCCGCTGGTTCGGATGGGCCACCAGAGAATTCGTCAACCGGGCCCGAGCTACTCACAACTCTCACCAACAGTCCGCAGAGCTCATCGGATACCTCGACCGCCTGGCGCCGGACGAGGTCCCGCCCCCCGCCCGGCACCGACTCAAGCCGGGCCAGCGCGACTGGTCGGGCATCCTGCCGCCCGAGTACCTGCCCCGTCGCTGAAGGGCAGCAATCACTGGCGTGACCAACATCGCCGCCGCCAACCGTCACTACGCCAGAACAGTCATCGACTACTGTCCCCATTCGGATCGCCCGCGCTCGACGTCGAGCGCTCACCGGAGCACGTCGAAGGCACCCGCGCGAGGCTGAAACGCATGGTCAACCGCCAGATCCTGACCGAAGACGAACCCGGAGTCTTGACTCTGACCCCGAAACGGACCTAATCCTCCGAACCGCCCTCTGAGAGAGACAGTTAGCTCCGGTCGCTCTTCGGACGGGACCGACGGTCGTCGGGTTTACGGCTGAGCCGTTCGACGAGGTCGTCGACGGCGCTGGTGTCCTGGCTCGGTACCGCCGCGGCGGCGGCCTGGCGGATGGCGGTCGCCTCCCCGACGATCAGCTTCGGCGGCCGGGTCTTCATCGTGAACGCCGGGGTCTGCCGGCCGTTGACGACCAACCGCGCGGCGGCGGTGTACGCGTCGAGGTGGGCGAGGTCGTGCTCGCCCAGCTCCGGCAAAGTGTGCCGGGACAGCACCTTCGCGTCCTCGGGCGCGACGGTGAAGTAGATCTTGTTGCGGGCGTTGGCTGACGCCGCGGCGAGGAGGTCGCGGGGGAACTGGGCCAGGTCCTGGTGGGCGAGTACGAGTGACAGCCGGTACTTGCGGGCTTCGGCGAGCATCGTGTCGAGGCTGTTGGCCAGGGTCAGGAAGTTCTGGGCCTCGTCGATGATGAGGGTCGCGTCGCGGCGCCGGTCGGGTGCGACGCCGGCGCGGGCGGTGGTGGCCTGCCACACCTGCGCGAGGATCAGGGAGCCGAGTAGCCGGCTGGTGTCCTCGCCGAGCACGCCCTTGGGGATGCGGACGAGCAGTACGCCGCCGTCGAGGACGCGGCCCATGTCGAAGCTCGATTTGGGGTAGCGCATGGTGCGTTTGACGAAGTCGCGTAGCAGGAACGCGCGCAGCCGGGCGAGGACCGGTCCGATGACCTGGGAGCGGAGGCTGTCGTTGAGGCTGTCGTACCACTGCCAGAAGCCGCTGAGCCCGGCCGGGTCGTCCAGGTCCACCGTCATCGCCGAGCGGAACTGAGGGCTGTTGAGCAGCGGCGGGATGTGTTGCAGGGTGACGTTGTTGTGGCGCAGCAGGGTCAGGCAGGCCACCCGCATGACGTCGTCCATCCGCGGCCCCCACGCCTTGGCGAAGATGTTCCCGAAGATCGACACGAGGTTGTCGACGACCAGGTCGGGGTCGTCGCCCTCGAGAGGGTTCAGCGTCGGCGGGTTGTCCTGGTCGGGGTCGAAGAGCACGACGCGGTCGGCGACGGTCGCGGGGAGCCGGTCGAGGATGTCCAGGACGAGGTCGCCGTGCGGGTCGATGACGACGGTGCCGCGGCCGGCCTTGATGTCGTCAAGGGCCATGTTGACCAGCAAAGTGGTCTTGCCGGAGCCCGTGGAACCGATCACATGCAGGTGATACCTCGCGTCCGGCACCGTCAGCCCCACGCTGTGGCCGCCGATTTCGGCGTCGCCGAGCATCTTCACTCCGCGGCCGCCGCCGGGGACGGCGACCGGTGCCGGCATGGACGCGGCCCGCGCCCGGTCGAGGCCGGGCACGGCAAGATCGCGCGGTAGGGCCGCGAGGGCGGCGAGTTCCGGGGCGGAGGTGAGGAAGCCGGGGCCGAGGCGGCGTGCGGCGAGGACGGCCACCGGCGCCCGCATGCGGGTGCGGTGGGTGAGCCGGTTGCGGCCGGTGTGGATGGCGAACGCCGAGGCGAGGGTGTCGGCGATGCCCCGCAGCCGGCCGGTCGGGTCGGCGCCGGGGCGCTGGTTGGTGGTGGCGACGGCGTAGCGGATGCCGGTCTGCCACAGCGGGTGCGCGGTCTTGTCCAGGATCGCCCGGACGTCACGCTCGACGGTGGGATCCCGACGGGACGCGGGCACCGTAGACCGCCCGGTGGTGCCGGTGCCGGGCAGGAACGCGTCCAGCAGCCACCGCAGCGGCGCGGCCGGGTTGATCGCCGGCACGGCGGTGGTGCCGGCCCGCAGCCGCCCGGCGGCGCGGCGGGCGCGTGCCGCACGTCGGGGTGTGGCCGGGCGGGCGAGGATCTGCACGCACGCGTACTCGCCGGGCTTGAGCTGCGCGCCGGCGGCCATCAGCGGGCGCAGCGGGTCAGTGTCGTGGTCGGTGGCCAGCGGCAACCACTCCACGTACACGGGCAGCAGATGCCCACCGGCCGCGGGATCGGCGTCCAGGGGGATCGGCGGCGGCGGGTTGTCGTCGGTGGTGGTGGCCGAGCTGGGCCACGCCGCCCGCACCGCGGCCTCGACCGCCCCCGCAGGGACGGTGCCGGGAACCCAGATCGAGATGAGCAGTCGCCGGCCGGACCAGGTGTACTGCCACACGACGTGCGGGGCGCCGTGCAGCAGGCGCCGCCGCCGTGACGGGGTCAGCACGCCGGCCAGGTTCGCCCACAGCGCGCCAGCGCTGTGTGGGTCGACTTCCGGCGGTGGTGCGATCGTCACGAGGCGCGCGCCGTTGGCGTGGTGGCGGTGCCGCCGGATCTCGAGCAGGTTGCGGGCCGCGATCCACACGATCAGCGCGCCGGCGGCGACAGCGGCCAGCCACGGCCGCTGTGTGGCCCACACGGCGGCGTCGAGCAGCGCCGCCCCTGCTCCGGTAGGGGGTGGGATGGGGTCGCCGTCCGGCCCGATCGTGGGGTCGGGCGCCGGTGACACCACCGCTGAGGTGAGGGCTTCGGTCGGTGGTGTCACAGATCGCTCTCCTCCTCGTCGAGGTCGGCCAACTCGGCGGGGTCAGTGGTGCACAGGGCGTGTTCGGTGTCGGAGGAGATCGACTCGAAGCTGGTCCTGCTCACGCCGCAGATCAGTAGCCCTTGGCCGCGGCGGGCCGCCAGCAGCAGCCGCCGTTCACCGTCGGTGAGTCCGAACGCCTCGCCGACGGCGTCGATGGCCTGCGGCGCCTGCCGCAGCAGCACCTGGGTGGAGGCGTTGGATACCACCGCTTGGCCGAGGTCGGTGCCCAGCACGTCGGCGGCGTCCTGGGTGATGACGGTCAGCCCGGCGTTGCGCTTGCGTGCCGCCTTCGACATGCGGAACAGGAAGCGGGCGCCTTCGCCGTCGCGCATCAGCAGCCACGCCTCGTCGACGACCACGAGCCGCCGCCGTGACGGGCGTTGTGGGGCGTCGACGGTGCGCCAGATCGAGTCCAGCGCGAGCAGGGTGCCGACGGTGCGCAGTTCGTCGGGCAGGTGCCGCAGCGACCACACGACAAGGTGTCCGGCCGGGGTTTGGGTGGTGGGTGCGTTGAACAGGTCGGCGAAGCTGCCCTGCACCCACGGTGCGAGCCGGGCGGCCAGCGTCGCGGCGGCCGCGTCGTCGTCGGCGCGTAGCGTGGCGGTGAGGTCGCGCAGCAGCGGCGCGGGCCGGTGGTGTGTGGCCGGGTCGGCGGTGATCCCGGCGGCGCGGTAGACGGCGAGGATCGCCCGGTCCAGCGCTGCCCGTTCCGCCGGTGGCGGCTGGTGGCCGAGCAGCACGCTGACGAGGGTGTGAAGGAACAGAGCGCGGCGGGTCAGCGTGTCGGGACGCCGGTCGCCGACCGGCAGGTCCAGGGGGTTGATCTTCACGCCGGGCAGGCCCAACCGGACGACGCTGCCGCCGACCGCGTCGGCCAGTCGCAGGTACTCGTCCTCGGGGTCCACCACCGCGACCCGCGCACCCTGGTAAAGGTTGCGCAGGATCTCCAGCTTCACGAAGTACGACTTCCCCGCTCCGGAGCGGGCCAGGACGATCGAGTTGTGGTTCTCCTGTGTCCAGCGGTCCCACCAGACGATGCCGGCGCTGGCCGGGTTGATGCCGTAGAGGACGCCGCCGGTGGTCGGCGGGTCGCCGGGCAGCGGGGCGGGCAGGTCCGGGCTGGACAGCGGGAAGGCGGCGGCGAGGGCCTGGGTGTCCATGGTGCGCGGCATCCGCAGCCCATCGCAGGCGAGGGGCAGGGTGGTGGTCCAACCGGGGAGCTGCCGCCAGGTCGCGGGCTGCACCTCCAGGAGGGTGGACGCGGCGGCGGCCCGGACCTGCGCGCACGCCTGCAGGAGTTCGTCTTCGGTGCGGGCGTGCACGGTCAGGTACAGGCCGACGCGGAACAGCTTCGCCGCGCCGCGGGCCAGCCGCTCGGCCAGGTCACCGGCGTCGTGGGCGGCGGCGTCGACGTAGGGGTCGGCGAGCTTGCCGCGCTCGGAGTCGGCCCGCCGGGACGACTCCAGCCGTGCTCGTTGTTTGCGGAGCCGGGACGCGGCGATCGGCGCTGGCAGCGGCTCGATGTGCAACGCGAGGTCGAGCCGGCCCGGCCAGGACAGCAGCGGCTCCAGCCACGCCGGGCCCACCTCGGCCGGATAGCCGGTCACGACGAGGGTGGCGGCGAAGCCGTCGCCCACCCGCAGCCACCGCGGTGTGACCTCGACGGTGGCCGGCGCGACCGCCGACGCCAGCGAGCCCGGCCGCGGCGGTGCGCCGCCGTCGCCGGACCGTCTCTTCCTGATCACGGGTTCCTCCTCTTCTTACGGGTGGGGGCGGCGGCGGTGATGACGGCGTCGGGTGCGGCCAGGCCGCCCGGGCGCGGCGGCCGGTACGGGTCGGCGGCGCTGGCCAGGGCGGCGGTGACCGCCGAGCCGTCCAGCACCCGCGGACTGACACCGATGCCGGCCAACGCCCGCACCGTGTCATCGGCTCGCCGCCGCGCGGCATGCGCCCGCTCGCCAGCCGCCGTCCGGGTGACGACCAGGACCTGTCGACGCAGCGGGTCCCGGCGGGCGGCGAGGTCACCGAGGAACTCGGCGTGATCGGCGCACGCCGCGCGCAGCCGCGGATGCGGTTGGGCGTCCGCGGCGGCGGCGAGGGCCCGGCTGTGGGAGGCCAGGTCGACCGGTTGCGCGGACACGACGATCTGCGTCGGCGTCGACAGGCTGTTGAGCCACCGACCCCACCCCTCGATCAGCGCCGTCTGTTCGTCGGGTGTGCGTAGCGCGAGGTTCACCGTGGTGGTGCCGACGATCGCTGCCCGCGCGTCACCGAGGCTGATCTCCCCGTCGTCGTCGATGGCGTCGGCGGGCAGCCGCAACGGCGCTGGCAGCGGCACCCGGCCGCTGGTGGGGGTCTCGACCCATTCCGGTGACCCGGTATCCGCCGCGACGGCGGTGGTGGACAGCGCCCGAGGGCTGCGGGTGTGGCGGATCGCGTGCAGCAGCCACACATCCATCGACAGGCCGTCGCGGCGGCCCAGCGCCAGGCCGATGACCAGCCCGCCGAGCACCACACCAGCACCGATGAACACCGGCACCGGCACCACGCCATGCAGCGTGCGCCACGCGCCGTAGAACAGCAGCGCGCCGACGGCGACGATCGCCAGCTGGTGAAACGTCAACCCGTAGGCGACCTTGTCAGGGGCGTCGACGTCGGCGGGCATCCGTGCCCTCATCGGCGCTTCGGGCTCAGGCCGGGTCATCTAATGCTCCTCTGAACGGTGTTCAAGCCGGGGACGGTGCGGGCGAACTGCCGCACCACGACGACGCGGACCACCGCGCCGAGCATGCTGCTCGTGCTACGTCCGGCCTGGCCCGCCCAGCGGGCCAACAAGGTGGGGATCTTGACCGTGGTCCACAGCAGCACCACCACGACCAACAGGTTCAGCGTGCCGCCCGGGTCGACGGGCAGCCCGAACACCGGCAGCATGGTCGCCGGGTCGAGCAGTGTCTGCTCACCCGCGGTGAGGAAGAACGCTTGCGCCACGGGGATCGCCAGGCATCCGGCGTAGGCGCGCCACCACAGCCGGGCGAGCCCATCGGTCTGCGGCAGCGCATGGCAGGCCAGCGCCAGCGACGCGATGCTCGTCATCACCAGCAGCGCCACGAACCGGCCGATCAACTGAAACGCGGCCGTCACGACCAGGACGGTGATGAGCAGGATCAGGACCAGGAACAACAGCGGGACGGTGCGGTCCTGTGCCGCCGCGAGGTGGGTGCGGATCGCGGTGAACGCGCCGCCGCCGTCGTAGCCGCCCTCGCTGATCGCCGCGGTCAGGGCGTTGGCGAGATCGACGAGCTGGTCGCAGGCCAACTGGGAGAAGTGCGCGGCGGTGAACCCGACGACCAGCCTCGGGAGGAGGTCCTTGACCGTGTACCGGGACTGTTCACCGCCGGCGACCATGACGAGCACGCCGGCGGCGACGAACGCCAACACGAAGACGGTGTCGACGATCCAGACCGACCGGCCGGTGACCGCCTGCACCTGCGGCAGCGCGGTGACCTTCGGGGTGGTGAGCAGGATTCCGGTGATGAGGTCGAAGATCGCGTTGAGGCAGGCCAGAACCGCCGTGGTGAGCCAATCAAGAACATGGTCGAGGACCCATCCCATCAGTTCAGCCCCCCACGATGCCCCGGACGACCTGCAGCAGGATCGGGGCCAGGACGGCCAGGCCGTAACCGAGCAGCGCGTTGCGCAGGGCGAGCTTTGCTTTCTCCACCTGCGACGGGTCCCCACCGGCGGTGGCCCAGTACACGCCGGCCAGAACGAGGAAGAGGGTCGCGACGGCGGCCAGGAGGCCCATGACCCAGGCCCGCAGATTGGCGATCACCACCGGCAGGGAGTTCGCCGCCAGGTGAACGGCGGCGCCCGGATCGGCGTACGCGGCCGCCGGGGCGGCCAGTGACAGGCCGACGCCGACCAGCGGTACGGCCGCACGGAGTGCGAGACGAGCGACTCGCGGGATTCGGAGAGTGTGCTGTGGGGTGCGGGACATTGCGGTTCACCTCCCGCCGCCCCGACCACGAAGACGTGTGACCGGGGCGGCGATTGCTCGAAGCGGTCCGATGAGACCGCCGCCGGGCGCAGACGAGCAGGGCACGAACCGCGTGAGTCCCGGGAGGAGCTCGTCCTCCCTCAAGGGTGGGTTGCGGTCATCAATGTGGTGTCAGCGCATCAACTGGCGCGGCACCCGAGGCGCGCAGATCGCGGCTGCTCGTGTCGCCCGGCGGCGGGCGGGACCGGCGAGCGGTACAGCTCGAAAGGTCCCGTACCCCCAAACCGAGATTTGTGAGCCCTGGCGAACACTTGCCGCGCTCACCCCGACCCAGGCAGGCTCACAGGGCAGGTCAAGGCCTTTCGCCGTCGACCGTGTGGCCCACGGGCGAGGACTCCCAGCCGGATCTGAACGGGCTGCCTGTGAGCGTGTGAGTGCCGCCGGGGCTCAAAGCTCTTGACACGCCCGCATCCGTCCGCCCGTTCCGGACTGCTTAGGACCAAGGCGGAGAGGTTCTGGTCGTCGGAGTGGGGGGCGAGCGGCGCCTGGGGCGCTCGCCCCCCCACTCCGACGTGGGCAAGTCGGCTGCAATCCTGCGCTGGCTCTCTGCTGCCAATGCAGCGCGTTGCCTCCGAAGCAGCTCTACGGGGACGGGCGCTCGGTACGCGCAAACGGCTGTGGCCCGACGTGGTACGTCGGGCCACAGCCGTGCCGGTTGGCTGTCAGGCGGCTGCCGCAGCGTGCTGCCGTGCGGCTTCGCGGCGGGCGGCCGCGGCACGTCCAGCGCGACGCCCACCGCGCTGCTCGGCCTGCTGCCGCAGCCGCGCCGTGGTCTCCGGCGACGCGACCCCGGTCAGCAGCCCGTCCGCGAGGGCCTCGGCGACGCGGCTGTCGATGCGGGACAGCCGCATGCGCAGGGCATCGACGCTGACGCCATTGCTCGCGGCGATCGGCTCGATCGCCCGTCGACCGAGCCGCACGTCAATGTAGGGCTGCTCGTCCTCGGGGTCGAGGATCCCGAGGGTCACGGCGCGGCGGACCAGGAGGTCCGGGTGCCCGTACGGCACCGGCGGGGTGCGGGAACCGAGGGCGAGATGCTCGATGTCCTGCACCGGCAGGCATTCATGCTGCTGCAACCGCAGGTCCCGCCCGGCCCGCCACGCCGCCTTGCACAGGCTCGCGTACGGTGCGGGTTTGCTCAGGTCGGCTCGGTCGCGAAGCGCGGTCAGGAAACCGGTCAGGATCTCGGCGTCGATATCCGCGGGGTCGCCGGTGTAGCCCTCGCACAGGTGGGCCGCGTACTGCTGCAGCGCGGGCATCGCCATGCCGACCGCGGCGACGACCCAGTGCGGCCCGTCGAGGCGGGCGCGTCGGATCAGCTCCCGCCACACCTCGTCACGCGTCGTGTAGTCGCGGGGGTGTCGCAACAGCCAGTCCCGCAGCGCGGGCAGCGGCATCACCGGCCGCGGCAGACGCACGTCGGAGAAGAACGCCATGCAGTCGAGCGCCAGCGGCGCGGGCTCGCAGGTCAGCGCGGCGTAGGCGGTCGCCGCCGCGTCGAGGGCGGAAGTCGGACAGTTCGTAGCGTCGGACGCGCTCATGTCAACACTCCTGTGATACCGAAGGGATGCGAATGCCGTCGCCGGCGTTGCCACGGCGATCGGTGGCATCGATTGCGCCACAGAGGGCTCACAAGGTCCTGACAGAGCTGCCCAGGGCGCTGTTCGTCGCCCTCGGTCCGGGCCTTTGTCAGTGACCCTCCCGCACGGCGCGCCATCGCCGCTGACCGTTGGCAAGAGTCTGACAAAGGCAGGCTGACCTGCCCTGTGACACCCTGACAGAGCCTGTGACCGCGCGATTCGGGAGCGGTGGCACGGGCTTCACGCCGTGATCCGCGAGACGGCGCGGACGACCTCACAGGGGACACGCACGGCCCGCTGTGACAACCGGGTGGCTCACAGCGTCACCGCTCGCCGGAGACGCCCGCGCGGACTGCCGGCGTACCGATGACAGTCGCAGGCAGGCTGTCACCGCTGGACATCCCGCACCCTGTGACAGGCAATGCCGCGCCGATGACAACGGCCCGGCACACGACGCTTGGCAACCTCTCACACTGCGGGTCAACGCTCACGTCCACGTCGCCGCCCAGACGGGTTCTGTCCAACCGGCGCCGGCACCGTCAGCGCCGTCTGTCACTGAGCCAGCGTCACTGACAGACGCGAGTAGGGACGTAGCCGGTCCCGTCGCGGTAGGGCGCCTGCCGATGGCCGCCGTCATGTCGCGCGCACCAGACAGGACGAGAACAACCGGGACCAGCCGCTGCGGGTCGCGCGTTGTGAGCGGTTGTGGGTTCGGCAAGTGTTCGCCGGGGCTCACAAAACCCGGTTTGGGGATGTCAGCGCTTCACGGCGCGGCGCGGAGCCGACAGCACATGAGCGAGCACACGCCGCACCCACACCAACAGGACGACCACAGCGAGCCGGCGGACTCCACTCTCATCGACTTGATCGTCGGCGACCCGCCGGTTCCGATCACGGTCTGGCGCACGGCCCGTACCAACGCCGACCCCCACGCCAGCCTGCCCACCCGTCTGGCCTACCGCCTCGTCGCCGCCTACAGCCGGCCCGGGGAGGCGGTGGTCGACCTCACCACCGGCCACGTCCTCGCACCGATCTGCGCCCGGGGGCGTCGCCAGCATCACCGCGCCTGGTTCACCGACAGCTCCGGTTTGATCATCGGACCCGCCACCGCCGGCCCGCCGGCACCCACGACCGCAACCAATCCGCTCACCACGCCCGCCGAGCCGGAGGCCAGCGACGCGCAGGACCTGCCCGAGCTGGGCGACTGGTTCGGCGACGACCTCACCGACCCCGACCTGCCCGACGCCGACACTGTGGTCGTCCGGCCGCCCGAGGACGGACCGCTGGACGCCGCCACCAGCCTGGTGGTCGCTTGCTGGCCGCTGCACGAGGCTGGCACGACCGCCCGGGTCCGCCTCGCCTGGCTCCTCGCTGCCTGCGCGCGGCTGCTGCGCCCCGGCGGCTGCCTCGTCCTCGTCGTCGGCGTCCCCGCCGGTACGCAGACCACACCGGAGGACTTCGGGCCGCTTGTGGCCGCCGCCTCCGCGGCGGGACTGGGCTACCTGCAGCACATCGTCGCCGTCGAGGCCGACACCGACGGCGACCAGTTCATCTACTACCACGGCGCGGACGAGGAACTGCTCACCCTGGCCCACGCCAACCCCGAGCAGTGGTCGGTCGCCCACCTGCGAGTGCACGCCGACCTGATGGTCTTCACTCCACACCCGACTCCAGCGGCTGGGGTGGGACGGCGCCGTGGCCGCGACGGCGGTGAGCGCCGTGGCTGAGCACACCACTACGGGATCCTCTTCCGGCGCGAGCGAGCCGAACCCCAACAGCTCCGCCGTGGGCGAGGACTACCCGGGTCGGCACCGCGACTACGAAGGCCGCCACCGCGCCGATCCTGAGGGCCTGTCCGTCTGGGCTACCGCCCAGTCGACCGGCCCCGTCCAGCGACGCGGCCGCTACGTGCCGGAGTCGGTCAAGCATCCCGCCCGGATGCTGCCCGCGATCGCCGCCCACGCGATCGCCGCCTACACCCAGCCCGGCGACCTGGTCCTGGACCCAATGTGCGGCATCGGCACCACCCTGGTCGAGGCCGTCCACGCCGGCCGCGACGCCTTCGGCATCGAATACGAGCCGCAATGGTCGAACATCGCCGACGCCAACATCCGCCACGCCCACGACCAGGGTGCCAGCGGACGCGCGTCGGTCATCCGCGGCGACGCGACCCGGCTGATGTCGCTGGTACCGAAGGCCCTCACCGGGCAGGTGGCGCTGGTGGTCACCTCACCGCCGTACGGGCCGACCGTCCACGGCCTCGTCCGCCCGGGCGCGGACGGGGTCGTCAAGTACGACGACCGGTACAACGACGGCGAGGACAAGGGCAACCTTGCCTACCGCGACCTGACCGGTCTCACCGACGGCTTCGCTGAGATCCTGCGCGGCTGCGCCACCCTGCTACGACCCGGCGGCACTGTCGTGGTCACCGCCCGCCCGTGGCGCAAACGCGGCGAGCTGGTCGACCTGCCCAGCGCCGTCATCGCCGCCGGCCTGCGCGCCGGACTCGTGCCGACCGAGCGGTGCGTCGCCCTCCTCGCCGCCGTCCGTCACGGGCGGCTCGTCGCCCGCCCGTCGTTCTTCCAACTCCAACAGGTCCGCAAGGCCCGCTCGTCCGGGGTACCGATGCACCTCATCGCCCACGAAGACGTTCTGATCTTCACCAAGACGCGAATCTCGGCTGAGGACGGATCCGGGGTGGTCGCGTGAGCCCACCCACCCACCGCTACCTGTCCCTGGGCGCCGGCGTGCAGAGCTCCACGCTCCTGCTGCTCGCCGCCCGAGGCGGGATCCCCGATTTCGAGGCGGCGATCTTCGCCGACACCTCCTGGGAGCCGGCGGCGGTCTACCGGCACCTGAACCGCCTGACCGGCATCACCGAGCAGGCCGGAGTCGAGGTGGTGCGGGTCAGCGCTGGTGACATCCGTGCTGACGCGCTCGACCCGCGCCACCGGTTCGCCTCCATGCCCCTGTTCACCCTCGGCCCCAACGGTGAGCGGGGTATGGCCCGCCGGCAGCGCACCTCCGAGTGCAAGATCAAATCCATCAAGGCTGAGGTGCGGCGCCGGCTGGGCTACCCGCACCCGAGGCGAGTCCCGGCACGGGTCCGGGCAGAGGTCGCGATCGGAATCAGCCTCGACGAGATCGGTCGGTCCCGGGACTCCGACGTCGCCTATATGCACAACGTGCACCCGCTGCTCGACGTCGGCTGGCGACGTACCGACTGCCTCATCGCAACCCAACCTACGCCCGGAACAGGTGCCGACGGATCGCCGCCGGCCGAATGCCCGTGCACTCTGCTGAATCCGACGACCGCTACCGATAGAAGCGATTCACCGGACGCGTTCGGCGACCCTCAGCTCAGTCAGGTAGCGCTTGACGACTTGGCCCCCGTAGTTGACGTCGATGAGCCGCGCGAGGGAGTTCAGCAATGCGCTCTGCTGCGCGTCCGGCAAGGCACGGTGGCCGGAGTAGGTCAACAGCAGATCCAGGTAGTCCGCTGTCGAATACGGCAACTCCCACTCGTATCGGTAGAAGCTCGCAGGCCCGAACCGCTCCGACGAGGTCAGCTCCCGATCGTCCTCCGGAATGTCTTGAGCACCTTCAAGACGCAGGCCCGGTGGGGTCGACGGATCGAAGAGCTCGTAAAGCTTCTGAATCTCAACGAAGAACGCCTCGGTCCAGGTGCCACCGGCGATGTGGTGGGTTCCCACGGTGGCCAGCAGACCACCGAGACGCAAGGCGTCAGCAGACTTCGACACCCGCACGGCCGGATCGATCCAGTGAAACGCCGTCGCGGAAAGGACCACGTCGAACGGTTCCGCAGGCAAGGGCCACTCCTCGAACGCTGCCGTCACCACCTCCACCGAGTCGGAGCCGGCAAGGTTTCGCCGAGCCACAGCAGTCATGTCTGCGCCCAACTCGACGGCCACGATCCGGTAGCCCCGTTCCGCCAGCGTCACGGTCGCCTGCCCGGTGCCACAGCCGATCTCCAACACTCTTGCACCGGGCGCTACGCCGGCCGCAGCGAGATCATCGAACATCTGTGCCGGGTACCGGGGCCGCGCACGGTCATACCGTTCAGCGTCCTCGTTGAAAGTTTCGCGCAGCCTCACGTAGTCATTGCTCTCGCTCACCCAGAGAGAGTACGAGTGCCGCTCCTACGGCAGGCACTCAATTCTCAATGCCTGGCTCGCCGAGGCGCTGCAGCTCGCCCGCCTGCCGATCGTTACCGGAAATTCGCAATGACGTGCCCGTTCCACGACGACGGCTTCTGGTTCGCCCTGCGCGAGCACAGCCCGCATGAGTGGGCCGACGCCGTCGCCTTCGACCGGTCCATCCGCAACGGCTCCGCCCGGGCCACCGCGGACGGACACCCCTTGCGCGGCCAGTTCGTCCTGCACCGGCAGCGAATGCCGCTCGACGAGGTACAACTGCGCCCACGTCCCCAACCCGGGCACGCGCCCGGCTGTGGGCCCTGGTCCTGCCCCAGTGGCGAGCCGGTGACAGGCGACGCCGGGCGCGGGGAGGTGACGTGAGCATTGCCCACACCACCGCCCCCCGCATCGGATCGCTGTGCACCGGCTACGGCGGCCTCGACATGGCCGTCGAGCTGGTGCTCGGCGGCCAGCTCACCTGGTACGCCGAAACCGACCGGCACGCCCGCACCGTCTGCGCCCACCACTGGCCCGGCGCACCCAACCTCGGCGACATCCGCACCGTCGACTGGACCCACGTCGAGCCCATCGACGTCCTCACCGCCGGGTTCCCCTGCCAGGACATCTCCAACGCCGGCAAGCGCGCCGGCATCACCGGGACGCACTCCAGCCTGTGGAGTGCCGTCGCCCACGCCGTTTGCGTCCTTCGACCGCCGCTCGTGTTCGTGGAGAACGTCGCCGCCCTCCGGCGGCGAGGATTCGACGTCGTCGAAGCCGACCTGGCCACGATCGGGTACGACACGAGCTGGCTATGCCTACGCGCGTCCGACATCGGCGCCGCCCACCGCCGCGACCGGCTGTTCCTGCTGGCCACACCCACGTCACGCCCGAGAGGAGATGCGGACGCTGCCGACACCGTGCGCCCGTGACGGCAAAGGCCCCGGCCACCAGCACGGCCTGCCCGACCTCATCGAACCGTCGGGCTCCACGCACGGCTTCCTACCCACCACCGCGGAGCGCACCGTTCAGCACGCGCACACCGACGCCGAACGGTTGCTGCCCACACCGAGAGCGAGTGACACCGGCACGCCCGGACGACGCGCGGGCGCCGGGTTCCGGCCCCCGCTGTCTCAGGTGCTGCTGCCCACCCCCAGGGCCACCGACGGCGAGAAGGGCTGCCCAGGGCAGCGCGGCTCCCAAGGAGACCTCACCCTCGCCTCCGCGGCGGTGCGGGTCCCGGCCCGGATCCTGCCCACCCCGCGCGCGTCCGACGGGCGCGGCCCCGGACACCACGGCGACGGCGGCGCGGACCTGCGCACCACCATCGCCGCCCTCGGGCAGCCCGACGAGCAGCGGTGGGGCGGCTATGCCCCGGCCGTCGCCCGCTGGGAGCTGCTGCTCGGCCGCCCCGCGCCCGAACCCACGCAAACCGGCCGGCACGGCAAGCCCGTCCTCGCGCCGTCGTTCGTGGAGTGGCTCATGGGCCTGCCCGACCACTGGGTTACCGACCCCACCCTCGGGTTGCCCCGCACCGCCGCACTGCGGGTCCTCGGCAACGGCGTCGTCCCCGCCCAAGCGGCGACTGCCCTGCGACTTCTGCTCTGCCAGCACACCTAGCCCCTGCCAGCCGGCGGTGGCTCGTCGCGGCGCACCCACACACCGTCCGCGACGAGCCACCACCCCGATCTCCAACCGCCAGAACCTCCGACGTTCGGGAGTCGACCGATGCCTGCCAACCAGCCCCGCGCCCGACGCCGACCACCACCGGCCGCCCCCACCCCTCACGAGACAACAGTGAGCCACGACGAGCAGGACCCGCGGCTTTATACGCCGGCCGAAGCTGCCGCCCGACTCCGCGTGCCGGAGTCATGGCTGCGCCGCCGCGCCGGCCGCCGCCAGATCCCTTGCACCTTCCTCGGCAAGCACCTGCGCTTTTCAGCCGCCGACCTCGCCGCCATCATCGCCGCCGCCGCGCAAGTCCCCACCGGCCGGCGTACTACCCGACGCCACCGACGCCCCACCGGCGACTTGCCCCGCCCCGGCAGCCACGCGTCAATCACCACCCCTGACACCAACCGGACGGAGACCACGCCATGGCCTGGGTAGAGAAGCGCGGCACCCGATTCCGCGTGCGCCTGCGCATGCCCGACGGAACCGTCACCACTGACTCATCCCACGACCTGCGCGCCGACGCCGTCATCCGCGCCAAGGAGATCGACGTCGAAGCGGCCCGTGACACCTACATCGACCCCCGCGCCGGACGAATCCCCCTCGCCGACTGGGTTCCGATCTGGGAAACGACCCACCAAGCAGGCCCCGCGACCTGGGCCGCCTACCGCAGTCACCTACGGCTGCACATCCTGCCCGCCCTCGGCCCGCTGCCGCTGATCGACATCCGCCGACAACACGTCAAAACCCTCGCCGTCGCCCTCGGCCAGCGCCTCTCGCCACGATCCGTCGCCGACGTGATGATGGTTCTGTCGATGGTCCTGCAAGAAGCCGTCGAAGACCGACGCCTACCCTTCAACCCCTGCCGGGGAATCCGGATCCCCAAAGGCATCCGCGGTGAGCGACCGCATGCCACCGCCGAGCAGGTCGCCGCGATCGTCGCCCGCCAAGCCCGCCCCAGCGACGGGCTGCTCATCCTCACCGCCGCCTACACCGGCATGCGGTGGGGAGAACTCACCGGACTCACCCGCGACAACGTCGACCTCACCACCGGCAGCATCCACGTCCACCCCGACGTCGGCGCCCTGCACGAAATCGAAGGCAAGCTGTTCCTCGGCCCACCCAAGACCAACGACTCGGTGCGCCACATCCGGCTGCCCCGCTTCCTGACCACCCTCCTGACCACCCTCCTCGCCGAACAACCCCACGACATCGTCTTCCCCGGAGCCCGCGGCCACCACCAGCGGCGCTCCAACTTCAACCGCCGGGCCTGGACCCCCGCCGTCGCCGGCAACCCTCAACGAGGCACCCCGCCGGTCCTACCCGGCATGCACTTCCACGACCTGCGCCACACCCACAAGACCTGGCTCATCGAGGACGGCATCCCCGAGATCACCCAAGCCCGCCGCCTCGGCCACCGCCTGCCCGGCGTACGGGGTATCTACAGCCACGTCACCGAGCCAATGATCACCACCGTCGTCGACGCGCTGCAACGTCGATGGGAAACCACCCAGCCCGACCATGCCAGCGATACCGTCCGACGACTGCGCGTGGTCGCCTAACGAACAGGGGAGGATGAGAGTTATGCCTCAAGCCTTCGTCGCGGAACCTCCGTGCGCGGTGTGCGGGCGCCCGGCAGCCCACATCGAACTCGTCGCACCCGCCTCCCAACCGGTGGACTGGCAGCGCTGGACACCGCCGCAGCGCAACGCCTACACCGCCGCCCGACAGCGCCACAGCGGCCAGCAATGGTGGCTACTGTTCTCCGGGATCGTGGCGGGCGACGGATTCGGCCGACCGGTGGACCCGGCAGAGGCACAACGAATCGCTGACGCCTTCACCCAGCCGTACCGGTACGCCGCCGTCACCTCCGCGGGCTTCTACGACGACGCCGGATTCTGCGGCCAGTGCGACGCCCCTTACTGCTACCACCACTGGAACGTCTCCAGCACCGGCTACGGGCGATGCCCGCGAGGCCACGGCAAAAGCCTCTACCCACACTGGTGGCCCGATGATCTATGAAGCCGAGGATCCGTCCTCCGGCTGCGGCAGCGCTGACCCAGGAAGACAATCCGCGATGACAGCCCGATCAGTCGTGGATCCGCACTGGGCGCCGGGCTGCTCGCGACAACCGAACAGCCGTGCCCGCTGTCCTTGCCCCGCTGGCTCACCGGCGTCGCATGACCGCGTGCAGCGTCCGGCCGCCCCCCACCTCCGTTAGAGTGACGAGTTCCCATCCTGTGTGGCTGAGGTAGTCGGCGGCCGCGAGAGCCTGGCTGATGTTGTCGCCGCCAGCGGCGTAGGCGACCACGGCAAGATGCCGGTGAGGGTAGGCGCGTAGATCGACCAGTTGCTGCAAAACCGCCGCCGCGGTGATCGCACGGGAACGAGCGACAGACTCGATGGTCTCGTGGGGCATGCCTCGACGATAAGGGCAACCCACACGGGCGAGAACGACGAAGGCATCAACCACCCTCGCGACCAGCCGGGTGTCAACGCCGGTTGGAATTTCAACCGGCGTTGATAGTCCCCGGCCTGGGCCGTGGTACCTGCGGGATCAGTGCACTCGTGCGGTGCTCCTCTTCTCCAAGCTCCTCCGCACCGGCATTCTCAACGACGCGCTCGTGTCGACCAGGGTCGTCTCTAGCGTAAGAAGTAACAACGGCCGCCGCCCGCCTCGATCGGACCTACCCCAATCAGCCCGGTAGGGGGGCCTCGGCGGACTACGTTCGATGTGGCACGATCCCGGGCGTGGATCCATCTGGGGCAAGGTGACATGGCACTTGACATCACTTACGGCCGACCTGAGTTGCTGGCGGTGCGTACCGCGGCCCGCGGAGGTGATTGGCCCGGCCTGATGGATGCGATCACGGCCGGCGTATCCGATGACGAAGATCGGTCAGACCGCGTCGAAGTTGCCGTGCAGACCTTGATCGGGCGATGGAAGACCGTTGTCCCGGCCCACTTCGAGCAGTACATCGCCTCGCTCGGAGCAGACGCTACCGCGTACCTGCTGCGGGGCGCGCTGGAAGTCGCACGGGCTTGGCTGTTACGCGGCGGGGCTCTTGCCCGCTACACCCGCAGCGAGCAGATGTCGAGCTTCCACCAAGGTCTGCACCGTGCCCAGGAGCTGCTGCAGGCGTCGGCCGCGCTGGCGCCTGCGGACGCATCGCCCTGGGTGTGGCTACTGCAGCTGGCGCGAGGGCTGGAAATCGGCCCGGAGCGTACCGGCGAACGCCGCGAGGAGCTGGCCAAGCGCAGTCCCTACCACTTTCGCGGGCACTATCAAGCAGTCATGTCCGTCACTCCGCACTGGGGATATTCCGCCGCCTTCACGGCACAGTGCGCGCGGGAGTGGACCGACGGCCATCCCGTCGGTTCCCCGACTCACGCGTTGATCCACATCGCGAATTTCGAACGCTGGCGCCGCGACAACACCGGCACGCCCCTGCGGAAGGACGTCGACGCTCTCGAACGCGCCCGGCAGGCGTCGACTCGGATGAATCTGGCAAGCTGCGAGCGGCCCGGCGAGATACTCGCTCACAACTACGCCGCCGCCTGGTTCAGCGTCATAGGCGACCGGAGATCGGCCAGGCCACACCTTGTCTTGATGCGGGGCCGGGTGACCCGATGGCCCTGGAACGACGTGGGCGACAACCCAATGGCCGTCTACCGCGTTCACCGGCTGCGGGCAGCGCTCGGCATCTGATGCAGCGTCCCGTTAGCGTACCTCTGCGGTTTTGAGCAGCAGTTGACGGCGCCATATGTGGCCTGGCAGGGGAGTGTGCGCAGGTCCTGGCGGTATGGAGCCATTGGTTAGTTTGGCCTTGCAACTGGGAGCAGATTGGGGGCAGGTTGGCGAAGAGTTCTTCGCCCGCCAGGTGCTCACCGAGGCCGGACAGAGGCGAGGCGCTTTGACCTGCGGTGATGGAGATCGAGCGGTGCGGCGTGACCTCCCAGTAGGGCTCGAAGTGGTCAGGCGTTGCTGCTCCCTGGATAGCTGGCGCCGGCCGGCGCTCGGTTCGTCTAAGGCCACGTCTGTAGCCGTGCTGCAAGTCGATGTGGAGCGTTGCGGGTGAGCTTGCTGGAGTCCGCCGCGGTTCCGCCATTTGAGACACCGATCCCACGGGTAACGTTCTGAGCAGGCCCTTCAGGCTGGGGACCTCTTCGGCGGATCCGGAGGCGTCAGCGTTGGCGCTCCGCGGAGGCAGAAGAGCGGCGTCCGCACATGTCGATCAGCGAGCACCCCACGAATCGGCCCGGGGCGAAGCGGACCGATGAGGAGCGAGGCTCAAGAGCCAGAAGGACGCATGCGTCGGCCCGCTGCCGCCCGACCGCGGACGAGACGATCAGGTGCTACGACACGAGTTGAACAGCAGCGGCTGCGGAACGAGTCACTGTAGGTGAGGCTGCTGCCGGACAGATGTCCTGCTGTCCCTTTGATCCTTTCAAGTTGTGATTGATCTTTACAGGCGATTGTCAGGGCTCCTACAGTTCGGCCACTCATTGGGTGTGATCAACGGGGGCCTTGGGTGGTTGCTGCATATCTCCGCTTCGAAGCCGAGCCGCGTAGGCGTAGCAGGCGTCGCGGCGGGCTCGGATCGTTCGCGGCTGTGCTGCTGTGGGTGAGCGCTGGCGCGGTGGTGCCGCTGATGGCGGCACCGGGTCAGGCCGCTGCGGCCCCGGCGGATTGCTCGACGTTGGTTCTTGAGGATGTCCGGGCAGCGGCGCTGCTCGCGGCGGAGTGCGGCGAGAGCGTTGAGGTGCTCGGCGAGCGCTCTGAAACCACGCAGGTGTTCGTCGACGCGTCAGGTGTGGGGCGGTTGGAGTCGGCGGTCGTGCCGCAACGGGTGCATCGCAAAGACGGCACCTGGGCAGACATCGATCTAGCGTTGCGGTCTGTGTCTGGCGGACTCGCGCCGGTGGCGTCGACGGCTGACATGACGTTCTCCGGTGGCGGTTCAGGCGCGCTGGTCACGTGGCGTGAAGGCGCTTCCACGTTCGAGCTGAGCTGGCCAGGATCGCTGCCGGTGCCTCGGGTGAATGGGGCGACGGCGATTTACGACGGCGTCCTGCCGGGGGTGAATTTGCACGTCACGGCGGATCGGGCCGGGTTCCGGCATGTGTTGGAGGTGTTGAACCCGCTGGCGGCGACTAATCCGGCGTTGCGCCAGGTCCGCTACGGCCTGGGCGGCGACATGAAGGTCACCCGCACAGCCGACGGCGGCCTGAGTCTGGCCGAAGCGTCGGGTAAGGAGTTGCTGCAGGCGTCGCCAGCGGTGATGTGGGACTCTTCGGCCTCCACACCCGCACCCGGCCTGCAGGAACGCGTGGCAAGCCCAGAGGATGTCCCTCAAGCAGAGACCGGCACTGAGGTGCCAGGACCGTCCGATCTGGTCTCGACCCCGCAGCGTCCCGGGGATCTGGCTGCGTCAGCGCCGGTAGAGGTGGCGGTCTCCGGCAGCGACCTCACGCTTACGCCTGACGCGGACATGATGGCGGCGCCGCCGGCGGCATTCCCGCTGTTCATCGATCCGGCGTTCAGCAAGCTGCGATCGAAGTGGGCGTATGCGAGTAGTAACGGGGAGAACAACGACACCAGCGCTGCGCGGGTGGGATTGAGTCCGGACTCGGGTGCTCGCTACCGTTCGTATTTCAGCTTCGACACCTCGGCGATGAGTGACACGACGGTGTTGACCGCCAAGGTTCTGATGAAGCTGGATCACTCCTGGTCGTGTGAACCCACCTGGGTGCACCTGTATCGCACCGGGAGTTGGACGGCGTCCAGCGGCAACCGGCTCGCTTGGTCCTCGTATCCTCTGGGCTCCTCGGCCACCTGGTTGGATTCCTGGGAGGGCAACGCCAACGAGGCTGGCGGGTGCGGGTCGCAGCAGCAGAACTCCGACGCGGTATTCGAAGGTGGCAGCCTGCTGCAGGATGTGCGGGCGCAGGTGGGTAGCAGCAGTTCCTACTGGGTGGGCTTGTGCGCCTGCAATCCCGAAAATGAGTGGGAGAGCGCTCAAGACCGGTGGAAGAAGTTCTTCACCGACAGGACGTATCTGGTGGCCACGTTCGATGTGAAGCCGAACCCACCTGTGGGCTTGGCGTTCACCACCACAACGGACTGCTACCGGCAGTGCGCGTCACCCGCGGTGCTGCGTAGTTTCACCCCGACTTTGCGGGCACAGGTGCAGGACCGCTTCGGTGGTGTGCTGGGGACCGCGTTCGAGATCCGGACCTCGGCGAGCCTGACAGGGACGATCGCGGTCAGCAGCACCACGATGCCCTTCGCCTCCGTGACAACGGTGGGTAATGCCACAGGCGTCGCTACGTCGAAGGTGCCGGCTGGGTCGCTGGTGGCCGGGGTCACCTACTATTGGCACGCGACGAGCATGGATGAGGCCGGACTGTGGAGCGGTTGGGGTTCCTGGTACAGCTTCACGATCGACAACACTCCGCCGACGGTGTCGAACGTGACCTCTACCCAGTATCCGTTCAAGTCCTGGGGTGCCACGCCGGGCACGGCGGGAACGTTCGCGTTCACGGCCGCCGGAGCCGCGGAGTACACCTGGGACATCGATGGCGGAAGCGCGACCACCACGACGTCGGCGTCGGCCGCCTACACCCCGGCCACTGACATGGTCCACACGCTTCATGTGAAGGCGAAGGACAGCGCTGGCAACACCAGCAGCACGTACGACTACCAGTTCTGGGTCTCTCCCGTCCCTAATGCGTACTCGCTGTGGACGTTCGACGAGACAGACCCGGCGAAGACAGCGGCCGACACAGGAAGCGGCTTCACCGCGCGCAATCCTGGGACGCTCACCGGCGGGGCGCACTTTGTGCCCGGTTATCTGAAGAACGCGTTGCACGTGTCCGGTGCGGCCGGGGACGGCATGGTGACGAGCGGGCCGGGCCTGGACACGACGAAAAGCTTCACCGTCATGGCATGGGTGCGCCCGGGCAATCTTTCGGCACGCCCCCTGCAGACGTTCCTTACCCAGGACGGGTCCTCGATGTCGCGGTTCCAGCTGCAGTACCGCCAAGACGCCAACGGCGGCCGAGGCGGCTGGTGCTTCACGCTGTCGAGCGCGGACACTGCCAGCGCCGGCAAGGTCGCGCCCTGCGCGGGCCAGAACGTCGGCATACCGACCAACGGGGAGTGGGTTCACGTGGCCGGCCGCTACGACCGCGTCACCGGCAAGATGCGCGTCTACGTGATGGGCGACCCGAACTCCTGCGCAGGTGAGGTCACCGAGGCAACCGCGCCGCCCTCCTGGTCGGCCACCACACCGTTCAGGATCGGGCACGACTTCAGCGGCGACATCGACGATGTACGCGCCTACCAGAGAGTCCTGTCGGACTCGGAGATCTGTCAACAAGCGTCGCAGTAACCAACCAGATGCCGCCACGGCCCGGGAGACACCGGCCGTGGCGGCACAGCCGGCGAGCCGGCGCAACACCAACGATTGGTGGCGCTGCCACCCATCGCAGGGTTTGGCAAGACACCGGCCAACGCCGGTCGAGTCTGTCGTCTGTACCGCATGGGGAGCGTTCTGGTGAGTGGAACTGGTTCCGGTCGAGCGCGAGTGGGCTTGTTCAATCGGCGCGTGTGGCGATCGGCGTTGCTTGCCGGCGGTCTGTCGATCGCCGTGGTGGTCAGCGGGTTGGGGCAGCCAGCACAGCGAGCCGAGGCCGCACCGAAATGGACGGCACCGACGCCGAAGGAAGCCACCGGTGTCCCGGTGCATGACGCGGTGCCGGGCAAAAGTCGCTCCACGCATGCCGCATCGAGCGTGACGACCGAGGCCAAGAAGATCACCTGGCCTTCCGGTACTGGAACGGCGAACCTCGGCCAGGCGCAAGCCGCCGCAGCGAGGGCCGCCAGCACGCGGGCGGGTATGACCGGGCCGGTTCGGGCTCGCGCGGGCGTGCTGCCGGTCACGATATCTACCCCCACCACCAGCAGCGACACGGACCGCGCCGGGAGCCCGGTCAGCGCCGCCCAGGTCACCCTGCATGACCGTGTGACCACCGATAGGGCCGGCGTGCAAGGTCTGCTGCTGTCGATTGGCCGAGCCGATGGCAACCCGGGCACCGGGCGCACCAGCGTGCAGGTCGACTACGCCGGTTTCGCTGACGCCTATGGCGGCGATTGGGCATCTCGCCTGCGGATGGTCGCGATCCCCGCGTGCGTGCTGACCACTCCGAAGCATCCCGCTTGTCAGAAGCGTTCAGGCGTGCCGACGATCAACGACAGACCTGAACGCGTGCTGTCGGCCGACGTGTCGCTCGCCGGCCGCACGCCGATGCTGCTCGCCATACAAGCAGGCGCGTCCGGCGACAGCGGTGACTACACCGCGTCCAGCCTGTCACCCGCCGGCCAGTGGCAGGTGTCGACCCAGAGCGGCGACTTCTCATGGTCCTACCCGATCCAAGTACCGCCAGCATTGGGTGGACCGGCTCCCGAATTGGGGCTCTCCTACTCCTCGGGCAGCATCGACGGTAAGACCGCGCTGACCAACAACCAGGGCTCCTGGATCGGTGACGGCTGGGACTCTTGGCCTGGCTTCATCGAGCGCAAGTACCAGCCGTGCGCGGACGACAACCCCGATCACCGAACGGGCGACCAATGCTGGTTCAGCGACAACGCCACCCTGTCCCTCAGCGGCCACTCCGGCGAACTGATCAAGGACGGGTCGGTGTGGCGGCTGCGCAACGACGACGGCACGAGAATCGAGAAACTCGCCAGCTCCGCCCGAGACAACGGCGACAACGACAACGAATACTGGAAGGTCACCACCACCGACGGCACCCAGTACTTCTTCGGCTACCACAAGCTGCCCAACTGGATCAGCGGAAACCCGGTCACCGACTCGGTGTGGTCCGTCCCGGTCAACAGCAACAACGCTAACGAGCCCTGCTACGACGCCACCTTCGCCAACGCCTTCTGCACCGAGGCGTGGCGGTGGAACCTCGACTATGTCGTGGACCCGAACTCCAACACCATGGCCTACTTCTATGGCAAGGAGTCTGGCGCCTACGCCAAGGACAACGACCCCGCCAAGCGCACCACGTACGACCGCGGGGGCTACCTCAAACGCATCGAATACGGGATGCGTAAGGACGCCGAGTACGCCCAGGCCGCGCCGCTGCGCGTGGTGTTCGACACCGCCGAGCGGTGCATGTCGAACTGCTGGACCGGTGCAGCATGGACATCCGACCCGGTGAAGGCGCAGTGGTTCGACACGCCTTGGGACCAGTACTGCGACAGCGGGGACCAGTGTACCGAGCAGGGCGCGCCGACCTTCTGGACCACGCGCCGGCTGACCAAGGTCACCACGCAGGTCCGCAACGGCACGACCAGTTACGCCAATGTTGACTCATGGTCGCTGCGACAGGAATTCATCAACGCCGGAACCGGTGAGTCCACCCCGATGTGGCTGCGCGGCATCACCCGCACTGGTCACGTCACCACCGCCGATGGCGCCGCCGTCTCCCATCCGGAGATCACCTTCGACACCGGATCGCTACCACTGCCCAACCGCGTCGACGGGCCTTCCGACCAGCGCTCCGACTTGAACCGGTGGCGCATCAAGACCGTGCACACCGAAACCGGCGGCGACATCATCGTCACCTACTCCGGACCCGATTGCACCCGCGACACCCTTCCAACGCCGGCCAGCAACACCAAGCGGTGCATGCCTTCCTACTACGCGCCCGAAGGCCAGGAACTGAGCCTGGACTGGTTCCACAAGTACGTCGTGACGCGCATCGACCTCGATGACACCGTCACCGACCAGCCCACCGAGGTCACCGAGTACGACTACGACACCCCCGCCTGGGCGTACAACACCGACGAGCTGACCAAGAACAAGTACCGCACGTGGAGTGACTGGCGCGGCTACGGCAAGGCCACCGTCCGACACGGCGACCCTTCCGGACAGCAAACCGCCGTCGAACACCGCTACCTGCGTGGCCTCGACGGCGACAAAGCCACAAGCGGCGTCAAGGACGTCTGGGTCGACGATTCCTGGGGCGGTAGAATCGAAGACCACGAAGCATTGCAAGGCTTCGAGCTGCAGAGCATCACCTACAACGGCAAGGGCGGCGCGGAGGTGTACTCCACCCGCAACGACCCGTGGATCAACGGACCCACCGCAACCCGCACCCGCGACAAAATAACCACGCGGGCGTGGATGATCGACACCGCCGCCACCCGCAGCCGTACCGCACTCGCCGCAGGCGGTTTCCGGTACACCAAGGCCG
The DNA here is from genome assembly GCF_036902955.1 of Micromonospora sp. CPCC 205558. Classification (NCBI taxonomy): domain Bacteria; kingdom Bacillati; phylum Actinomycetota; class Actinomycetes; order Micromonosporales; family Micromonosporaceae; genus Micromonospora; species Micromonospora sp. CPCC 205558. The sequence goes on along the minus strand of NZ_JBAKHR010000020.1, from coordinate 77,903 downwards.
TCACCAGCTTCAACAGTGACGGCCTGCCAACCGCCGTCGAGGACCAAGGCGACGAGTCCACCACCGCGGACGACACGTGCACCCGATCCACCTACGCCCGCAACGACGCCACAAGCGACGACGGCATCTGGATGATCGATCGGGTCGCGCAGACCGAAACGCTGTCCATCCGTTGCGCCGACGCGCCAACCCCCGCCACTCCCGGCACCGTCCTGAATCGAACGCGCCTGTTCTACGACAGCTACGTCGATGACACCTCGTTCGGGCAGGCGCCCAGCCGCGGCAACGTGGTCCGCAGCGAGGTACTCGACAAGTTCACCGGCACCACACCCGTCTACGTCCGCACCACCACGACGGCCTACGACGCCAACGGCCGGATCAAGGCAGCTACCGACCCGCGGGGTTACATCACCTCCACGGACTACACCACCGCCAACGGCGGCCTCGTCACCCAGACCACCGTGACCAACCCGAAAGGTCACACTCTCACCACCCGGGCCGAGCCAGCCTGGGGCGCCCCGACGAAAATCACCGACGCCAACGGAGCCGTCACCGACTTCGCCTACGACGGACTCGGACGGCTCACCAGCACCTGGATCCCCGGCAGAGACAAAAGCACCCAGACTCCCAGCGCGACATACACGTACAAGGTCCGCAAGAGCGGCGGACCGACGGCCGTTACAACCGAGGCACTACTCGCCACCGGCACCACGTACCGCAAGTCAGTGAACCTGTACGACGGCTTCCTGCGGCTGCGGCAGAACCAACTTCAAGCCACCGGCGGCGGCCGCACGATCACCGACACCCAAACCAACAGTCTCGGCGCCACCAACTGGACGTCAGCCCCCTACCACGACGTCACCAACGCCGCCGTCAGCGACAGCGCGCTGGGACGGCCACAAGGGCAGATCCCATCCATCACCCAGTCCGTCTACGACGGCGCCGGGCGTGAACGCGCGCAGATCCTGCTCGCCAACGGCGCGGAAAAGTGGCGCACCACCACCACCTACGGCGGTGACCGTGTCAGCATGACCCCTCCCGCCGGCGGCACCGCCACCACCACCATCACCGACGCCCAGAACCGAACCGCCGTCCTGCGGCAGTACAAGAACCCCGCCGACGTCGGCAGCAATGACACGACCAAGTTCGACAAGACCACCTACACCTACACCCTGCTCGGACAGGCCAAGACCCTCACGGACGCGACCGGCGCCAACGTCTGGTCCTACACCTACGACCTGCGCGGCCGCCAGATCAAGGCCACCGACCCCGACAAGGGCACCACCGAAACCACCTACGACGCCGCCGGCAACATCGAAACCACCAAAGTCAACACCGGGACGGGCAGTAGCACCAGCACCGCCACCACGGCCTACACCTACGACGAGCTCGGCCGCAAGATCAGCATGCGCGACGACTCCGTCACCGGCGCTCTGCGCAGCAACTGGGTGTACGACACCCGGCCCAACGGCAAGGGCAAGATCTCGTCCGCCTCACGCTTCGCCAACGGCAACCGCTACGACTCCCGAATCGACGAATACGACGCCTACGGCCGACCCACCACCACGTCCGTCGTGCTGCCCGCCAGCGAGTCGACCCTGTGCGCCGCCGCCACCCCCAACACCTGCACCTACACCACCACGACCAGCTACCGAGCGAACGGCCAGCCCTACCAGGTCACCATGCCCGCCGCCGCCGACCTGCCCTCGGAGAAACTGACGATCGGCTACACCGACGTCGGCGACCCAGGCACCCTCCTGTCGGCCTCCCAGATCTACGTCTACTCCGTCAACTACGACAAGCTCGGCCAGCTAACCCAGCGGCAACTCGGCGCGTACGGCTCACGCGTCGTCGTCACCTCAACCATCGACGAACCCACCCGCCGCCTCCAAAGCACCAACGTCGTACCCGAACTCAAGGCCGAAGCAGCCAACTACAACTACCGCTACGACCCCGCGGGCAACATCACCGAAATCCACGACACCCCCGTCAGCGGCGTCGCCGACCACCAATGCTTCACCCTCGACTACCTCCGCCGAATGACCGAGGCATGGTCCCCGGAAAGCGGCAGTTGCACCACCAAACCCACCGCCTGGACGCAGATCGACGGCTCCGCCTACCCGTACTGGCGCACCTGGACACTGAACCTCGACGGGAACCGCAAGACCGATATCCGGCACGGCAGCACCAACACCACCTTCACCTACACCTACCCAGCCCCTGGCGCGGCCCGACCGCACGCCGTCACGAGCGTCAGCGCCAGCGGCGCTGGCACCTGGACCCGGGGCTACACCTATGACAACGCCGGCAACACCAAAACTCGACCCACCACCGCCGGTGCCACACAAACCCTGACCTGGGACCGCGAAGGCAAAGTCACCAGCTCCACCGACTCCACCACGACCAGCTACATCTACGACGCCGACGGCAACCGCCTTATCCGTACCGACGCCACTGGCAAAACCCTCTACCTCCCCGGCGGCGCCGAAGTCCGCTACACCACCAGCGGCACCACTAAGAAGGCCACCCGCTACTACACCCACGCCGGCCAACCCATCGCCATCCGCACCGCCGCCGGCCTGAACTGGATCACCAGCGACCATCACGGCACCGCCGAACTCACCATCAACGCCACCACCCTCGCCATAGCCAAACGCCGCACGCTCCCCTACGGCGAACAACGAGGCGCCACCACCGGCACCTGGGCAGCCGGCATGGACAAGGGCTTCGTCGGAGGCACCCAGGACCCCACCGGCCTGACCCACCTCGGCGCCCGAGAATACGACCCCTTTATCGGTCGTTTCATCAGCGTTGATCCCCTGATGAACACCAGTGACCCACAACAATGGAATGCCTACGCCTATTCACACAACAACCCCGCGACATTCAGCGACCCCAGCGGCCTAATCGACGCCGACTGCCTGATCCACTCCTGCCCCGACTACCAGAACGGTAACGAGCAGGGCAACCGTGACGAGAAGGCCAAGAATCAAGACTGCTGGCCACGGTGCTCCGGAAGTGGAGCCGCAAAGCCCGTCAAGCCGCCAACCATCAACGACATCCGCGCCGGAAGCTTCCCCATAAACGACAAGTACAAGGCCCTACTAAAAGCTAAAGGCTACGCCGGCTCCAACTCATTCACCATTGGCGACGTAACCGACTGGGCGGCCCAAAGTCGCGAGAATTATGTCCTGGTGTGTTCGGAGATAATGGGCGGCGACCCACTCGTCTGCGACGTTCAAAATCCGCTACTGCCGAAGAGAAGCGCCCTTCAGGACCTCATCCTCGGAGCCGCGATCCTCGCTGCGATTGCTTGCCCTCTCTGCCTGGTTGAGGCGGCCCTAGGTGAGGGCCAAATGGCCGCGACCGGTGCGATGATCGGAGGAGGCGGGCTGGCAGCGCTTCGTCAGTTCGGTGGCATTAAGGCTGCGCCGGAGTTCCGCTCAAACACAACGCATATCTTCCGAGATGGCCATCCTGGGCACCTCAAGGTAGATACGCCGGGGAATCGCGAAATGATTCAGAGGGCAATCAGGCCGCAGAACCTTCGTTCGAGGATAGAACTCCCGAATGGTGGCGGTACACTGGAAAAATATTTTGAGATTCTCCCTGACGGGACGCAGGCCTGGGCCGAGGTTAGGAATGGTACCACTATCACCAATGGTGGATTGAATATCACACCCCGTTAGGGAGATTTCCGTGGGCAGCTATTCCATGAATGAACGTGAAGCATTCGAGGCGATGTCAAAGTTTATATGGCAATTCGCTAATCGAGCGGGGGATGATCTACTCACTCTATTGGGTGATATTACCCTCGAGGCGGATGGGAAACCTACCGATCCGGCCGCGTGGACGGACTGGCTGGAATGTGTACGAGCGACCATGGATAAGAATCCGTAATTCGGTTGATATCCAACGGCCTAATCGCCGCGCGGATTCTCGGTAAAGTTGATGCGGCAGGAAATCCCACGATTCCCGCCCCGCTCGTCCCACTGAGCGGGGCGGGAATTCAGATCACCGTGACCCGGCAGCCTGTGCTGTCGCTATCCCGGCCGCCGAAGCGCCGCTCGAGCCGGCAGGAGTCGGGGTGGCTGACCCACACCATCACGCGGCCGTGCTCGAAGACCGGTTTGGACTCGGATCGACCGCGAAGTAGGTGATTTCTAGATCGGCAGGATCGATGACGCGCTGTCGTTCACAAGCCTGATACAACCGCGGTCTGATCACGCGTCTAGTTAGAGGACGTCTGATTCACGTATTTTGCGTGTGTGGTGGTTTTAGTCGTCTCGCCAGGTTGGGGTGGTTTCGGTGGTGAGGCGTTTGGTGAGGTTGTCGATCATGGCGATGGTGATCATGGCGGCGGAGTTGTCGGGTCGGGTTTCGTAGTCGCGGACGAGTCGGCGGTGGTGCATGAGCCAGCCGAGGGTGCGTTCGACGACCCATCGGCGTTTGGCCACGCTGAAGCCCTTGATTTGGGGGTCTTTGGTGACGATTTCGACGTCGACGCCGAAGGGGCGCCGTGTTCGACGACGCGGTTCTTGAAGCCGGCGTCGACCCAGGTCTTGGTCAGGGTGGGGTAGGTGGTGGTGGCCTGGTCGAGTAGGTCCATGCCGATGGCGTTGTCGCTGGCGCTGGCGCTGGCGCTGGCGGCGGTGACGATGACGGCGAGGAGCAGGCCGAGGGTGTCGGTGATGATGCCGCGTTTGCGGCCGACGATCTTCTTCCCGGCGTCGATGCCCTGTGTCGACAGCGGGACGTTGGCGGAGGTCTTCACGCTCTGGCTGCCCATGATGGACGCGGTGGGTTCGATGGTGCGGCCGTGGTGGTCGCGGACAAGGCCGGTGAGCTGGTAGTCCAGTTCGGTGAAGATGCCTTCCTTGCTCCAGGCGGCGAAGTAGCCGTAGACAATGCGATGCGGTGGAAAGTCGTGGGGTAGGTAGCGCCAGGCGATGCCGGTGCGGTTGACGTACAGGATGGCGTTGAAGATGTCGCGGAGGTCGTGGGTGGGTGAGGCCGGCGGCGGTCTCGCGTTCGGTGAGCAGGGTCAGCAGCGTCGGCTGCGTGACCGTTGGTCGCGCCAGGACGTGGTGGCGGTGCCGGTCAACCGGCGGACGAGGTTCGCCGTCGAGGCCCACCAGGTGCGTGACACCGCGGAGGCGGGTCGGCTTTCGTACTCGCGGACCAGACGGCGATGCAGCATCAACGTGCCGTTGGTCTGCTCCACCACCCACCGGCGTGCCAGCGGCACGAACCCGGCCGTCGTGTCGGACCGAAGGACCTGCTCGACATCGATACCTCGGACCGCGCCGTGGATCTGCACGTCGTCTTTGAACCCGGCATCGACCCACGCCTTGGTCACCGTCGGCGTGTGCGCCACCACGTTGTCCAGCAGCCGCACGCCGATCGCGTTGTCGGTGACTGACGCGGCGGTGACCACCACCGCGATGATCAACCCGAGGGCGTCGACCGCGAGGCCCCGTTTACGCCCCGGCACCTTCTTCGCGGCGTCCTTGCCGGTCGTGGCGGCCGGGACGTGGTTGGCCGCCCGAATCGACTGAGTGTCCAGCACCACCGCGGTCGGATCCTCCCGACGGCCGGCCTTCTCCCGCGCCTGACAACGCAGCAGATCATGAATCACCTGGTCAGTGCCGTCATCACGCCACCGGGCGAAGTAGTAATACGTCGCGGACTTCGGCGGCAGATCGTGCGGCAGGTACGCCCACTGACAACCCGTCCGGTTCTGGTAGAAGATCGAATTCACGATCTCCCGCAGCTCGTAGCGACCCTGATGCCCCGACACCGACGGATGCCGGTCCTTCCACGCCTGCAGGAACGGACCCACCACCGCCCACTGCTCATCGGTCAGGTCACTCGGATACGCCGCACGCTCACCCATGATCAGCCCAACGCCGGCCGGACCCACCGGTTACGACCACGGCTCACATTCACATGCCGACCCAAACCCACAATGGATGAAAGCTACCGAACCACCCTCTCAGGCGTACGGCGCGAGGACGCGGAGGTGACGGACTTTATGTCCGTCGATGTCGGAGTGAAAGTGAATCAGACACGATCGCGGGGCCGAATGCTCTGAATCCGGTCAGGGTTTAATCGACCGGGATGCGCCCTTTCTCGGTCAGGTCGGGCACCTTGCGCCATCGAGGCCCGAGACGCAAATCGACCGCTACTGGCGCGAAGGTGAAGCAAACGTTCAATTAGAGCGTGTTTGAGATGGGGGTTATTCAGATGCGGGTGAAGGTGCGGCGGGCTTGACGGCGTGCAGGTTGGCCGCGAGTCATGCGGCGTGTCATGCCGGCGATCGCGGCCCACGGGATCAGCGCTGCGTAGACGGCGGGGTGGTATTCGTAGTCCTGGGCCAATCGGCGGTAAACGGCGAGCCAGGCAAGGGTGCGCTGCACGACCCACCGATGTGGGTGGACCGCGAAGCTGCGCTGATCGGCGGGTTTGCGGACAATCGCCAGCCTGGTGCGCAGGGTCTCGCGGGTCCAGTTGACCAGCCGGCCGGTGAAGCCCTGGTCGGCGAAGACGTGCCGGATCGGAATGATCATGTCGGCATTGAGCAGGGCGGACTTGCGCCGTCGCGGTCCTGCCAGCTCACGGCGAGCACGGTCACGGTGAGCAGCAGGCCCAGGGTGCCGGTGATGATGAACCGCTTCCGGCCGTTGATCTTCTTCCCAGCGTTGTAGCCTCGGCTGTCTCGGCCGACGATGTCGGCCCCTTCACGATCTGCGAGTCGATGATCCCCGCCGATGGCTCCGGCTGCCGGCCTTGCTGCACCCGAGCCTTCACCCGCAGCGTGGCCAACAGCTTCTCCGTCACCCCGGCCTCTTCCCAGCGAGTGAAGTACCAGTACACCGTCCGCCGCGGCGGACGGTCAGCGGGCAGGTACCGCCACGGGCGCCCCGACCGCACCATGTAGAAGATCGGTGCCAAGTGGCGTTACGTCGCTCGCCGGGTGGGTGCGTCTGACGTCGGTGATGTTGTCGCTGAAGTCTTTCTCGTCGCGTGGCGGCGTCTGGACGATGTGCCGGCCGGATCGGCGTTGCCATGGACAGCCTCGCCGAGGGGACATTTTTTGGTCCTATGACGACATCGAGTGACCAGAAATGATCTACGCGCGTGGCTGTCAGGAGCAGGGGAGCGTCTGCGATCATGGCCGGATGTTCGAACCGGGGTCGCGTTCGAAGCAGGTCAGCACCTTCATGCTGCCCGAGGACGAGGCGGTATTCGACGAGGCGCTGGGGCACGCTATTGCCGATCTTGGGCAGTGGGAGACCCATGATCAGCGTGCTCGGAGCATCATGCTGCACGACTCATTGCCGGTTGCGATGCGCCACGACCGCACGCAGGCGTTCTTGCGGCTGCTCGGCCGTGACGGCGGAACCGTGGGTCCCCTCATCCAGTACCTGCGCACCTCCGTTGTGACCACGGACGAGGCTGTGCTCGCCTCTACCGGCGGTCGATACCGGGCAACGGCCGAACGGCTCGAGGCTCTGTCGCCGGGCAGGCTGGCGTTCAAGTCCTTCCCTGAAGACGAAGCCGACTACGTACGGCGGGACTTCGTCCTTCTGGCTGGCATGCCTGGAAGGCCTTGCAAGCGGTCACCTCACCGCACATCGAAACCGTCGCGGGCAAGCCGCTTCGGCGGTACCGGGTCGGGGCGGCAGCGACAGCATGGGCGCTCGATCGCCCGGGTCTTCAACTGCACGACTACGCGTTGCGTCTAAGGATCCGCCCGGGCATGCGACCGAGAGTGCGCGGTGCCTCAGGGCATCGGCCCTGCTGACTAACCAGACGCGGTCCCGGCGACGGCGATCGGGGGTTCGCGAGGTCTGGATCGATGCCATCCTTCGGAAGGGCTGCGGGGTATGTGCGCCTTGAGGCCCACATCGCCGTCGGCTGTCGCGTTGGCCCTGTAGTCGACGGGTTACCAGGCGCGGAGCAGCCGTTGCTGGCCGCGCTTGTGGTCAGGTCGCGGAGTTGGCTGACGGACGCCCTCCCGGAGCGGGTTGGGAGTTGCTGGATGCGGTGACGCGGGAGGCAGTGCCCGCTTCGCATCAGCTGGCCCGACACCGGCGCATTCGGCAACCACACGGTGCCGGCGTGGGCGTCAGTAGACCGTGTCCGCCGGTCAGCCGCCGGCGGTGTCGTGCCGAGATTGGGGAGCGGGATGGGAGCAGACGGATGCACTGAACGGCGTCGAACAGCGTTTAACGGCCCTGAACGGCATCCAACTGCACCCACCGCTGGCTGCGGCTTTTCGCCCCGCGGTGATCACTTATCGCTCGTACCTGACAGCCGAGTACGCCGCCACGCCACGCTGACACCACTTGCTTGGGGCCACCTGACGTCGCGCACTTGCCCGCTGAGGCGCCAGGGTCACCGGTCCTGATCGGCTGCTGGTCGAGTGGTTTTGCCGATGGCAGCGCTAGCGGAAGGGCTGTACGTCCAACGGCGCTGTGATCGCAAAGTTCTTGTCGATCGCTTCAACCAGAGCGGTCCCGCGCTGCTGCAGTCCGACTCGCGTGCCCCATCCGGTGAGGGCCTCGAGGAAGCCGATCAGGGCCCGGTGCACGTCGTTCAGTAGCCTGGGTAGCGCAACGTGTGGCAGGTCGACGTGTATGCCGGCCCATCGGCCTCGGTACCGGTTCTCGCCGCCGTCCTGCCACACCCGCAGATCGTCGTTGACGACCTCGACCTCGGGACCTGGGTCATGTCCCAACCACGGCGAGTCGCCGATCAACACCTGGGCCCAGTCGCGCCAGTCCTCGAGCCCGGCACAGCAGCCTGGCGTCACCACCGTCCCGATGGTGCGGTCGCGGACCTGCAGGCCGCCGGCAGCGATGAGAAACTCCTCGGCCAGCAGCGCGTTCACGACCTCATCGCGGCCGCTAGGAGGCTGAACCTCGATCCGGCCAGCGAGCGCGGCCACGAACAGCCCGACCTGGTCATCGGTGCAGCCGGCGTTGAGCGCCAACCACGATCCGGGCGCCATCGCTGCCACCGGCCAAGGCGGCGGTGACCCGTCGGTGACCGCGGGTACCGCGATTACCGCTTCCATGGTGATCATCGCGGTATTCAACCCGACGCACAGGGCACGGGTCACGCGCTTACGGAAGGTCAATAATGCGTATGTGAGCGTGGGTCGGACGGTCGGCGATCCGTAGCCGGGCGTGGCTGAGGTGTTCGGTTGATTAGTCTGCGCGGTCCAGCATGACGGCGCTGTGCACGGGGGTGCTCGCCCAAAGTGCTTGCAATGTTGGGTGGTGCTGCGCCTGCGACTCTGCTTCGCCGGTCGCATGGTCTCGCTCTGGACCGGGTGGACTGAAGTTGAACCCGGTGTCCTGGACGTTGAGCTGGTCTAGGTCGGCGAGCGCGGGTGTGTCTGGGAAGACCAGGTCCAGGCTCACCTGCCAGATCTCTGGTTGGTGCCGGTCGGTCTCGGTCCAGGTTCCCCGCACGTCGACGGCGAACTGTCGGGTGAAGCTCAGGCTGGGAAGTCGGTCGTGCCAGCTGTAGCGGCCCCACTGAACAGTGAAGCCGTCGGCGTCGCTGTCCGGCCCTGGCTCCAAGCCGTCGATCGGCTGGGCAAGAAACTCGCGGAACGCCTTCCACGCCGTCTCGACGTTGTCCACCCGGTCCGGAGTCAGGCCGTGTTGGAGTAGCAGCCCGACCAGCGCTTCCGGCGACTCGCGCCACGTGATACCCACGATCCAGCCCACCACCCGGAACCCATCCACCCGCCCGATCAGCTGGACATCCACCCGCGCGTTCAGGCCGCCGAATCTGTACTGGCCGCGTCGATCATAAGATCCGCGAGGTTCACGTCGGACACGATAACTGCGGCGTTTGGCTGGCGGTCGCCTTGGGGGCCATGGGACATCGTCACCTGCCATGCACCACGGCAGCGCCGCCATTGAGGCGCTGGACCTGCATCCTGACGTACCCCGGATGTGGGGGCACCCGCTGTCGTATCCCTGTGGTGAAGTGCGTGCCATGGGTGTGCTGTACGACTACTTCCGGGCCAACGACGACGCTGCGGCTGTCAGGTTGATGAAGGATTACGAGGGCGGACCGTTCGCTGCCAGCCGCGGCGGCTTAGCTGTGGATGTGGTTGATCTGAAGGGCATCGAGCCGACCGTGACCCTCGGCAAGCTTGTGAGCCTGGTTCGACAGGTCGACTGGGATGTGAGCCTGGTCGACCTTGAGTTGTTGTGGAGCGGGGACGAGCAGGAGGGGCCATGGCTGATGTCGCTGGACCGGGCCGCGCGGGACACCCTCGCCGCTATCAGCAACGCCCAGGTGCGGGAGTTGTCGGCGCAATGGGGGCGGATCGAGGAACTGGCGTGGAGTGGGCCACTGTCTGACGAAGAGATGCTGCCGGTCATCGAAAAGGTTGCCGCCCTTGCTCAGCGCGCCCGAGACGCGGGCGAGGATCTGTATTGCTGGTGCTGCCTGTGACTAACAAGGAGGCGGTGCCGGGCCCGGACAGGGGGAGCAAACTGGGAGCAGCAGGGTGCTCTGAACGGCCTTGAACTGCGTCCAACGGCGCCGAACGGCGCTCAACTGCACCCATCCCTACCTGCGGCTCCACGTTCCCGCAGGTCAGAGTCGGTGCGGCGTCCTGTTTCACACCGAAGAGGTCGCTGGTTCGATACCAGCATCGCCCACTCTCAGTTCTGGCAGTTCAGAGGCTGCTTCCCGGGTTCGGGAGGTGGCCTTTTTGCTGTCGTACAGCAGCTAAGTACAGCAACGGCGTCAGTGGCCGAGTGAATCGCCGGCCGTCGCCCACCTCTGCGGCGCCGCACCCATCCCCGCCAGTTCCGGACGAGTGCGCCGCCACCGCCTCCACCGAGGAGGCGACCGGGGAGCCAACCACGCCCTACACACCATCGCGCTCTGCCGCATGCGCTACGACCAGCGCACCCGCGCCTACGTCCGCCGCCGCATCACCGAAGGTATCAGGAAGCAAGAGATCCTCCGCTGCCTCAAGCGCTACTCGTCCACGACGTCTACGCCCCACGCGCCGACTTCGCCGCCCTCGCCCCTTGGCCTCCATGGGAGCATCGGGATGGCTGGGATCGCCGGCTAGTCTCGCTATGTCAGCGGGGGCTGCCCGGGAGTCGCTTGGCGGAGGCATCGTGATGGGGCGTGTTTTGCTCGGGCTCATGTGGGCAGTGCTCTTTATCGTGATCGGAGCGGCCCTCGCGAGCGATTATCGCGGCATTGCGACGAAGCATATAGAGCTGTCGATGCGGTTCGTTCGTCCTGTTAGTCCCTTCCGCTGGGAAGACGAGCAACTCGCGCGACGTCGCGCTTTCTTCATTGTGTTCGACAGGCTCTTTGGGATGATGTTGACACTGGCGGGCGTGGGAATGCTGGTTGCTGTCGGGCACTCGCTGCTCAACGGGCGCTGGTAGCTCAACCAGGTGTTGCCTCGGCACGCGCGGCGGGCGACCCGTGAGGATGTTGTGCGGGTGGGCGAGGTCCGGCGGTCCTGGGTGACCAACCGAGTGACGATCGGTGCGGACGCCAGTGGACAAGCACGGACGACGGAGGACCGCGCCCCCAGGTCAAGGGCCACGGAACAGCAGCTCACGTGGCCGTGCCGGTTGCCTGGGGGTCAAGGAGTCGTCGGGGCCGTGCGGGCAGCGGCAGAATGGTGGCGTGATGACCGAGCCCGTCATTGCTGGCCGTATGGAGCTGGTGGACGACCTGGAAGGGCTGCCGCGCCGGTCTTCCTTTGCGCCGGCGACGTTTGGCGGGTTGAGGACGAGGCGCTATAGGTCAGGCGAGGGAGCGCCGCGGCGGTGGCGCATCGAGGTCGCCTTGAATGGCGTCGGAGGTAGTAGCGCGGCATGCTGGGGCACGCTGGGGGCACAAGACACCGTGAAACGTCGTCAACCAGCGAACAATAATGGCAGCCCGAGACGCCGAGTGAGCAGGTGCCGGACGATCCCGCCGCTGGTAGTGGAATAGCGGCCCTTAGTTCCGCTTCAACGTCTGAATCAGGAGTTCCTGGCTCGCACGAAGTCCGCGTAGTCCTCCCCGGCAACCCCGTGGTTGACCCAGCGATCCGGGGACGCCCCGGTCGCGCGCTCTGCTAATTCCAACGCTTGGGCCGGATCTTCAACGTGACCGATCACGCGGCCGGGCCCTGGGTCGTCCTCGCCGTCTGGGTCCAGCGAGGGGAACACCGACAGGTCCCGGCGGTTCTCGTCGTCCAGGTCCTGCACGTCATGGATGGACACGTTGTAGCCCTCTTGCCAGGGCCAGACGGACACCCAGCGGATGCCTTCAACGCCCGCAATCACGACGGGTCCGAGGAACTGCTCGGCCTCCTTCTTGCGGTGCAGCGCGCCAAGGAGGAACGACCTGCTGAGATACCGCACGCTCGGAGGTTAACCGGCCCCCTCCTCAATGCGGAAACGTATGCCTGGCTGCTGCCGACAGCAACCGGCCAGGCGGGGAGGGGTTCAGTGAGAGAGCGCGGACCATTGCCTGAGGCCACGGACGTGCTGAGCGACCCGAACAACGCGCCCGGAACTTGCAGCCGTGAGGTCGTGGCTGCGGCGGCTGGCTCTCTGTAGGGATTTACTCGGCGACGAAAACTCCCACGCCGGGCAGGGTTTCGGTCATCCCTTTGATCCGTAGTACCTGCATGGCGCGGTCGATCACCGGCTCGGTGACCCCGTAGTGCTCGATCAACTCTCGCCGGCTGGGCAGCTTCGAGCCGGGCTGGAACTCGCCTGACGCGATGCGTTCGGCGAGGTCGTCGGCGATCTGTTCGTAGCGGTAACGCGGTGGCACGTGGCTCTCCTCGGTTGGCAACACGAGTAGACCACCTACACCAGCCCTTGACTACCCAACGGTACCTATGGGAGGTTGCCGAGGAGGTCGGTTCCCTCGGTTGGCGCTGTGGGCCGTCCTCGCCGGCGTGGATGTTCGGCGCGTCCCCCGCGTTCGGGCATCCACGCCCCCCAGATTGCTCCGGCACAAGGAGACGGCAGTGCTCCCTTCAACAACAGCAGGGCAGACCCTGGCGCGAGCGGGCGAGGCGAGTCGTTGAAGCGAGTTTCGTACGACGAGTACGTGCTGGCGGCGGCGCTGACTCTCGCTCGTCGGCACCGGCCCGTCTGGTCCTGGCGACACTGGCGGCGCGTCTGCCGCTGCGGAGGCGAGCTGCCATGCCGGCGCCACCACCGCATCCCGATCAACCGCGGCCATTGGCCAAGCCAGGACGGCCCGCAGTGACCATTCACCACCCGATCAAGCCGGCCTGGACGTGCGGCGGCTGTGCGGGGGAGTGGCCATGCCAGACCCGGCGCCGACAACTGCGAGCCGAGTACGACCGCGCCCCGGTGTCACTGGCCCTTTACCTGGCCGCCCAACTCGTTGACGCCGCCCAGGACCTGGCCCTCGTTCCCGCCGGCCACCTGCATTGCCGATTCCTTGGCTGGAACCGATGAGCATCCTGCGGCCGGGTGACGAGAAGTTCCACTACAGCGACGGTTCACACAAGTGGATCCCGCCGGACCCGGACTACGACCAGGAGGTCTGGGATGAGCAGGTTCGCCAGCACAAGCACGGCCACCTCAGGAACGAGCGCCCGAAGGTCCGCATCCAACGCCTCGTGTGACGCCAGCAGTACAGCAGTGATTTGTACCAGGTAGTCGCTAGAGAAGATCGTGTGTGCCTGGCCAAGCTGCCCATGCCACCAGCCGAAACCGCCTCGCGCTTCGTCGAGGTCGTCGAACATCAGACGGTGAACGCGGGCAACGGCGGTGAGGGCGGCGGAGACGCGGGCGAGCGGCTCAGGCACCAGATCATCTTCCTCGGTCCGGCGGGAGGACGCACCTGGAATTGTGCCGGCGACGTCGTGGCCTCAGCGCCGTTCGGCGGGGTCTCCGTCTGGAGGGGCGCTGGCACGTATGAGGCCCTGAGTTCGCAGCCGTTCCCAAACGTATCCGGACGACGTGCACAGAGCTTGTAAACGAGACGTCGGGCAGCAGTGAGGCAGCGGGAAGGCAGAAAGAGCCTTGATCCAGGTCGGTAGCGAACGTCGAACGATGGCGGTGCGCACCTGCTCTACGGCATAAGCCGCTAGGACCCAGCAGCAGTCGACAACTTCGGTCCGCATCCCCCAGCGGAGGTCGTGTGTTCGGTGTTCGTCTGGCGAGTACGCCAAGAGGGGCCGCCAGCAGCCCGGCGTGGGGTTCGCGCGGATACTGGCGGGGTGGTGGAGAAGCAGGCGACGGAATTGACCCGGTGGACCATCCACGGCGAGCGGGTCGTGGACGACACCCGCCGGGCGCGGCTGAGCATCGCGGAGGTCGAGCTGCCCGACGGGGTTCGGTTCGAGCAGTACGTGATCCGGGCTCCCCGGTCGGCCATGGTCGCTGTACTCGACGACCAGGAGCGCCTGCTGTTGATGCGGCGGCACCGGTTCGTGTTCGACCGGTGGGTGTGGGAGCTGCCCGGAGGCTACGTCGACGACGACGAGCACCCGGCGCAGTGCGCCGTGCGAGAGGTCGAGGAAGAGACCGGCTGGCGGCCCCACGCGGTGGAGCCGTTGCTGTCCTTCCAACCGTGGGTCGGCACTGCCGACGCCGAGAACCTTCTCTTCCTGGCCCGGCACGCCGAGCACATCGGCACACCCACGGACGTCAACGAGGCGGAGCAGGTCGCCTGGCTTCCGCTCGACGAGGCGTACGGGCTGGTGTCCCGGGGTGAGATCGTCGGTGCCGGCACGGTGATCGCTGTGCTGGAGCTGGTGGCGCGCAAGGCCCGGGGAGAGCTGTGACGGTCAGCGTCGAGGGCCGAGGGTGGCATCGATGCGACCGGTGAAGTGCCTGACGGCGGGTAGTCGCCGGTGTGGGGCGAGCTGTGCTTGCAGGTCGCGGCGGTAGCCAACGGCTCTGGCAGAGCGGAGCTGGGTGGTCAGGGTCAGGGCTTCCACGCCGATGGCGCAGGCTCGGTCGGGTTCGCCCTGTTGGGCGTGGACACTGGCGAGCAGGGCGAGGTTGAAGGCTCGGCCGCGTACGTAGCGGTTGTCCATCCGCAGGGATCGTGCCGCGAAGCGTTCCGCGTGGGTGTTGCGGCCGAGGGCGTGGAAGCAGTGGCCGAACTTGGCCGACAGGTACGCCTCGTCGAAGTAGCTGAGCCACTGCGGTTCGGTGCTGCGGTCGGCTCGGTCGAGGGCTTGTTCTGCCTGGTGCAGGGCGGCGGCGCAGGCCCGTTCGTCGTTGGCTTTGGCCAGGGCGTGGGCTTCCATGACGTGGGCTTCGGCGGTCAGGACGGGTATCCCGGCGCGGCGGGCGGTCTCGCCGGCGGCGCGGGCGAGGTCGAGGCCGGTGGTGGTGTGGCCGAGGTAGGTGGCCTGGTGGCTCATCGCCGCGAGGATTTCCGCGCCGAGGCCGTCGTCACCGGCGGCGTGGGCGAAGTCCAGGGCGAGGGTGAGGTACCGCTGGGCGATGCCGTGCTCAGCCGTGTCGTACGCCTGCCATCCGGCGAGTTGGGCCAGTTCGGCGGCGGCGCTGAGCAGCCGCTGACCGGTGGCGTGGTCGTACCGGCCGTCGGTGAGCAGCGGGGTCACCTCCTGGTGGAGGTAACGGGCGACGGTGTCGCGGGCGTGCCCGCCACCGTACTGGTTGTCCAACTGGCGGTAGGTCGACGTCATCGCGCGGATGGTGTCAATCTCCGGTTGCCCGACAGCGTTGCGTCCGGGTTGGGTGACCGGGGCCGGGTCAGGGGCGGTGAACCAGCGCAGCGCCGGCAGGGTGTAGCCGGCGGAGCTGAAGGCCACCTGTCGGAGTACGTCTCGACGGTTCACGTCACCTCGCCAAAGCTCTGCGGCACTGCGTACGTCCTCCTGCCAGGTGCGGATGGCCGGCGGCTCGCTGGGGATACGCCGGCCGGGGCCGGTGGGTGGTGCGGCCTGGCGGGGTGCCAGGCCCATCGTGGTACGCGCCTGGTCGGGCATCCGGCAGCCGTCGGCGATCCGCTCCAGGACGTCTATCGAGGTGACCTTGCGTCCGGCCATCACCCGGCTGACGTAGCCCTGTTCCAGCCCGACAGCCGCTCCGATCCGGCTCTGACTCGCCCCGGTGAGACTGATGATCCAGCGGAACAGACCGCCGATGTCGCGAGCGGCCAGCACGGTCAACACCTCGCCGTGCGACCACGCATCCTCCGGAATCCGAAGCGGATTGAGCAGCACGGCAACTCCCAGCGTCGCGTTCCGACTACTCAAGGTGTTCAGGTCGACAGCCTAGGGCGACCATTCGCACTGGTCGAGCCGCCTCATGTCACCGTGACATGACCGCTGGCCATGGAACGGCCCGTCGTCGGACGCGATGGTCGCCGCATGTCCTTCGATATCGACAACCCACCCGAAGAGCCACCCGCCGACTGCCAGCACCGCCTGCTGTGGCGACTGGCCCGCGCCCTCTGGGAAGCCCACCGACCCGACAACGCCGGCATCTGCGTGGCCACCGGCTGCTGGCACACGAACCAACGCGACCCCTGCCGGCTGACCCGACTCGCCCAGGAAGGGATGCGTACCGCGTGCGGCGAAGCCACCCCCGCGTCGCCACCCTGGATCGCCGTCACCCGCGAGCGCCTGGCGGCCGGGGACATCGACCCCGTGGACGCCGTGGCCGAAGCCCTCTGGCACCACCGCCACGCCCGCAGGGCAGGGCGGTGACCGATGGGAGCCATCTACACCTCGACAGCCTTTCGGGAGTACGCGAAGGCGCAGGTGGCCCATGCGGACATCCTGTTGACCAAGCACGCCGAGTCGGGCCTGAGTCTGTGCCGCTGCGGCCGACTCCACCCCTGCGACGAACACCGCCACTGGCTGGAGATGCGCACCCACTTCAGACAGTTCCTCGTCGACGAGCAGCACAGCAGCGAAGTACGGCAACCCTGCCCACCGAACCCGACCCAAAGCGACCCCAGCAGGCCGTACGACCTCGGATGACACCCGATCGGACCGGCCTGCCGCCAGTTCACACCGAAGAGGTCGCTGGTTCGATACCAGCATTCGGGCGCGATGGCAGCCTCGTCGACCGTCAGGCTATTTAGTCATCGCGGGTGCGTCCTTTTATCCGTGGGCGCGGCGGCAACGTGGTACGACTGCTTCAGCGACTAGCCGACGAAGCGAGCGGGCCGGGTGACGAGCAACAGAGTGGCCAATCTGCTGCGCAGGCGTGAGAGTCCGCAGCGGCCGACCTTCCTGGAACTGTTCTTCGATCTCGTCTATGTCTTCGCGCTCACCCGGATTGTGCACGAGTTGGTGTTGGACTACACCAGGGGTCACGTCGCGGAGCGGTTGACCACCTCCCTTGCGGAGAACGGCGAGACGCTGCTGCTGCTTCTGGCCCTCTGGTGGATCTGGACCCAGACGGCCTGGGTGACCAGCAGGTTCGATCCGTTCCAGCCGCCGATCCAGTTCGTTGTCGTCGCGACGATGTACGGGAGCCTGCTCATGGCGGTCGCCATTTCGGGGGCTCTCGCCGAGACTGGCATGCTCTTCGCGAGCACCTATGTCGCGATCCAGGTGGGCCGCACCCTCTTCTTCGTCGGCATCGTGCGCGGTCATAATCTGCGCCGCGTCAATATGTTGGCGCTCATCTGGTTCGCCGCGTCGGCCGTACCATGGCTCGCCGGAGCCTTCGCTCCCGAAGTGGCGCGCAATTCGCTGTGGACGGTGGCCCTGGCAATCGACTACCTGGGGGCCAGACTCGGCTGGCCGGTGCCGGGGTTGGGCCGCTCGCGGGTGTCCCCGTGGGCCGTCGCGGGCGAGCACCTGGCCGAGCGCTACTGGCAGCTTGTCATTGTCGCGCTGGGCGAGACGATCCTGACCACCGGGTCGAGTCTTCTCCGCGGTCCGATCGTGGCTGACCGAACGATGGCCCTTACCTTGTCGTTCCTCACCACGGTGTTGCTGTGGCGGATCTACTTCTATCGAGCCGGCCAGATCCTGGGCGAGGCCATCGCGGCATCCGCCGACCCCGGCCGGCTCGGTCGGTTGGCCGAGTTCGCACACCTGCTCATGGTGTCCGGCATCCTCGCCAGCTCAGCCGGCTCCGAACTCGTCCTCATTGATCCAGCCGGAGACGCCAAACCCGCCTGGGTCGGAGCCCTCCTCGGAGGGCCTGCGCTCTACCTCGCCGGGCGCTCAGTATTCGAGTACGTGGCCTTCGCGCGAGTGTCCTGGCCGCGGCCGATCGGGATCCTCGTCCTCGCGACCATGGCACCGATCATGGTCGGCCTACCACCCCTCGGGGTCGCCGCCGCCGCAGCCGCCGTCCTGCTCGGCGTTGCCGTCTCTGACACGACCCGAGCCCATGGACGTCCACTGGAGGAGGCCTCGCCGCCACGCTGATGCGCACCCGGCACCTCACCTAGCCTGAGGACCGTGAACAAACGACAGCGAAAGAAGCTCGCTGAGCGCCTGGTGGAGGCGGTGCTACGCGGAGACGCAGCGGTTGTCAGCGCACTCCTGCGCGTCGGAGCGGACCCAAACGCGGCCGACCGCGAGGGCTCGACTCCGCTCTACCAGGCGTCCGTGGACGGGGTGGTCGACCTCGTGCGGCTTCTTCTTGCCGCCGGCGCTGCGCCGGACACCGAAAGCGGGCACGGCCAGGAGGGAACGCCTCTGTGCGCTGCAGCGGCCTGGGGATATACCGACGTCGTGCAAGAGCTTCTCGCCCACGACGCAGACCCGAACCTTCGCGAAGACCGAGGAACCGGCTACTCGCCACTGGACTGGGCGGTACGAGGCAACCAATCACAGACAGCCGATCTGCTCCTGACCGCCGGCGCACGCCCCGCCGCCGCTGACATCTGAACGCGCCCTACGGCCACACGACGGCCTCGACGACGAGCTTTGCGGAGCACGACTCATCATCAATCCGCTCGGCACGAATGGTGAGCGATGACGTGCCCTTAGGTACGTTCAGTTCTTGTTCCTGGCTCTCAGAACCAGCCGTGGCATTGCCGAGAGATTCGCCGTCAGCAAGAAGCTCCCACCGAACCTGGGCGCGGCCCGAGCAGCCATCAACAACGATGCCCAGGTCTCTCTGGCGTGCCGGACCTGAGAGGGTGGCCTGTGCCTGAATCCTCTGTCCGGACGAGTCAAGGAACCAGTGATTGGTGCATGTGGTGCTCATTGCCATGTTGAGACCGGTGGTCTTGCATTCCTGCTGTGCCGCGTCGCCCACGGAGAATCGTATCTCGGTAGGGTAAGGGCGCTGAAGGTGCTGAGGAAGTCGAGGAAGAAGTAAGGCACCGCCGACCCCCGTTGCCAGTAAGGCAAATGCCAATCCTGCCACGACGAGCATGCGGCGTGTCTTCTTGCGCAGGATGTCCCCTGCGGTCGTGCACTCGGATTCGTATGCCGTCAGGATGTCGGGCTTGTCCAGGGAGAGCGCCAACGCACGGACGAAAGGCCTTGCCATATCCAGCGTCGCTTTAATCCGAAAGGTGTTCGACGCTTGCACGGCCATGAAGACACCGACCAGCGTGCCTATGATCGCCGCAAACCAGGACCCCAGCTCCGCCCAGTTCGTCCAGTGCGACATGGCTCTCCATCGCTCGGCAGTTGTAGGAGATCCGAGTGAGCATAGGCGAACGTCGGGCGGCACGCCGGTTCTGTTCCGCGCCTGCGGCAGGGGCTCATTGCCCCCTTTGCGCGTATCCCGGCGGGCTCCCAGTTTCCGTGCTCGCCGTACCACTTCCGGGCCTGACCAGGGTTTTTGAGCCTTGGCAGCGCGCCGGCCGGCCACGTAAGGGCGCACCATGTGCCGGTGCGGGCGCTACTCGGATGAGGGGCAACAGCGCTCTGGGCGCGGTCGGCGTCAGCGTGATCAGTCGGCGGAGGGCGGGACGCGGAACGAAGCGGGATTGACGGGACGGCTCTGCTTCGGCAGGCCGGCGACGACGAGGAGGTACGACTCGGTCACGAGATTGTCGACAAGCGCGGGCTCGACGTCCGCACCCGCCCGCACCGTGATCCAGTGCTTCTTGTCCATGTGGTAGCCGGGCGAAATGCTGGCGTGAGCTGCGCGGAGCGCCTCCGCGTCGGATGGGTCCGCTTTCAGGATCACGACGGGCTCGCCGGGCATGGACGTCTGCAGCATGAACACCTTGCCGCCGACTTTCCACACCTCCCAGTCGCCGGTGGACTGGTGTGTGTGCTCCGAGCCGGGAAGCTCGGCGGCGCGGGCTGCCGCTCGATCCTGCACAGCCTTGTCAATCTGCATCTTGACCTCCTGGAAGTCCTTGGGGGGTTGACTGTCCGGCGTCCGTCGAGGAGGTGTGGACGCCGGGCAATCGAGTCGAAGTGAACGGGCAGGCATCGCGGTCCGTGTCCGCCCCGTCCGTCACATGTGCGTGAAGATCTTCTCCGCGTCGAACCGCGAGACCGGCTGGTGGGAGACCCGAGCCTCGTCGGGGTAGCCGAGCACCAGAAGCAGCGTGGTCGTGTAGTCGGTGTCGGTCAGGTCGAAGGCCGCGTCCACGGTCCTGCGGTCGAAGCCCTCCATCGGCGTCGCGTCCACCCCGAGGGATGCGGCGGCCATCATCGTGGCGCCGACGACGAGGTAGGTGTTCTTCTCAAGCCAGTGGAGTACGTCCCCGCCGTAGTTCTTCGTCTGGATCTCCACGAAGTTGGAGGCACCCGCCTCCCATCCCTTCTGGATCTCCGGGTCGGCGAAGCGCCTGTCGGCGCGCTCCTTTTCGAAGATCTCCTGCAGGTGCGTGTCGGGGATGTCCTTGCGAGTCGTGAAGACGATGGCGTGCGACGCGTTGCGTACCTTCTCCGCGTTGTCGGCGAAGCGGCCGACCAGTGCGTCCGCGAGCTTGTCCTTGCCATCCTGCGTCTCCAGCACGTGGAAACGGTTCGGCTGGATGTTGATCGTCGTCGGCGAGGTGCGCAGGTAACGCAGCAACTGCTGGAACGTCTCCTCCGGGATCCTCTTGCTCGGGTCGAAGTAGCGGGTGAGGTGCTTCGTCATCAGCTTGTCGAGATTCAAAGTCGTACTTTCTGTCGTTTGCACGGCGGGTGGAGAGGGCAGTCAGGCCGACTGGTGATCGGCGCCGGGGACGTCGACGACGGCGTCGCTGACGTTGTTGAGGTAGTTCGTGAGCAGGGTGACGACCACGATCGTGACGATCGCCTGGATCTCCGGGTCGATGTACCCGGCCTCGCGGATCGCCGCGAGGGCCGCGTCGCTGACCTGGCCACGCGTCTCGATCACGTGCTGCGCGAACGTCGCGACGGCGGCGCGCTTCGGGTCGCTGGACGTGCCGTTGCGGGCGAGCTCAATCTCCTCCGCCGACATGCCGCCGAGGTTCGACGAGATGAAACCGTGGAGTGCCTGGCAGTAGTGGCAGCCGTTCGACTGAGAGACCGCCAGGGCGATCGTGTGACGCGTCTTCGCGTCCAGGAGCTTCGCGATGCTGCCCTGCAGGCCCATCACGATCTCGAGCACGGTCGGGTTCGCGGCGAGCGTGGTGAACATGCTCGGGGCGAAGCCGAACTGCTTCGCGATGGCGTCGAGAGCACCCCTCGTCTTGGCGTCCATGTCGGCGCGCGCGGGAGCGGTCAGGCGGGACATGGTGATGAACCTCCGGGTGGCGTGACTGGACGATTTCGTCCACTCGCTTGAGTGAACACCATCGAAATTGGGTTAACAAGCCCAGTCGGTGTTACCTGGATTACATGCAGGTGCGCGGCGGGTCAGGCGCAGCCCGGAGGCTCGCCGCAAGGGCCGAACCGCGCACGAGCGAACACTGGAGCATGTGCCCGCCGCGTAACGGTGCTGGACGATTTCGTCCACTTGCGGAGCCGATACCGCAAACTGGGCTCCTAAGCCCAGTTCGTGTAGCGTTGATGACATGCAGGTGAACAACCGGGTGGATGCGGCCCAGAAGCTCACTCCCAAGGGCCAGGCCACGCGCGAGCGAATCGTGGAGCAAGCGGCGGCGTTGATCTACAGCAAAGGGGTCCACGCAACCAACAACGACCTCGTCCGCCGCGCTGCAGGGGTGAGTGGATCGCAGCTGAGTCACTACTTCCCCACCAAGGAGAGCCTGGTCCTGGCGGTCATCGACTGGCAGGCCGACAGCGTCCTCGGCTTCCATCGCAGCCAACGGTTTGCCGGCTTCGACACCGTCGACGCGTTCCAGGACTGGTCGGACTTCTACGTCCTCTCGGGGCGTCCGTTCGAGGACGGCTGCAGCCTCGGCTCGCTCGCGAGCGAGATCGTCAAGACCGACCTCGACGTGCACGACCGGCTCGCCGAGGTGTTCGCTCAGTGGCGCGAGATCTTCCGCGTCGGGCTCGATCGCATGCGACAACTCGGCCGCATCGACGCGTCCGCCGACCCCGCGCGGCTCGCCGACATGTTCCTCGCGGCGTATCAAGGCGGCACGCTCCTCGCTCAGGTCGCCCGGGACATCGGCCCCCTGCAGGACGCGCTCGCTGCGGCGGTCGACCATCTGCGGACGTTCGCGACGTCTGACGACCAGCACATGGGCTGAGGCGGCGCATGCGAGCCCTGGGTGTCGGGGGCGCGGAAGGAGGTCTGCCGAGTCATTAGGTGTGAGCGTCCGTCGTGTTGCCGGTGTTAGGTTCGCCAGCATGACCGTGCAGATCACCGCGGGGCAGTTCCACGCGGCGGACGGTGTCGAGGACTGGCGCTGCCTTTACCACGTGGTCTCGGCCTACTTCCGGACCGGCTCGCTAACCAAGGGTGTTGCCCTCGTCGATGAGATCGGCCGGCTCGCCGACAGCGACGAGCAGCAGTACCTCAGCATCGACCTGCGCCACGCCGGCGTCACAGTGTCCCTGTCCCGGCGCGACGTCGCGCTGGCCCGGCGGATCTCGGCCGCCGCCAGGGAATTGGACATCGCCGGCGATCCGACCGCCGTTCAACTTGTCAACGTCACCCTCGACGCGTTGGTCTGCGCGGACGTGCTGCCGTTCTGGCAGGCGGTGCTTGGTTATTGCCAAATCGGAGACGACTACCTGGCTGACCCGTCTCGCCGAGGCCCGGGCCTCGGGTTGCAGCAGATGGACGCGGTGCGCCCACAACGCAACCGCGTACACCTCGATGTAGCGGTCCCGCACGACCAGGCCGAGGCCCGCATCGCCGCAGCCCTGGCTGCCGGCGGCCGCCTCATCTCTGATGAACACGCGCCGAAGTGGTGGGTTCTGGCCGATGCCGAAGGCAACGAAGCGTGCGTCGCCACCTGGCTCGGCCGCGGAAGCCACCGCTGGTAGCAGCATGGCGCAGGGGCGCCAGCTCAGGATCAACACCACGCTCTGAATCGCGTATCGTGCTGCCCGTGTCTGACCAGCCGGCGTCGGAGCCGAGCCGCAAGGCAACGATCGCTCTCGTCCTGGCCAGCCTGAGCCTCGTGCTGTCTTTGGTCTCGTGTGGCTTCGTGGCCGTTGCGGGGCTTGAGGACTTTGATGATTCGCTTCAGTCACCGCCGCAGCCAGCGAGCGCGTCGGAGGTCGAAGCCTTCGCCCACGTGACCTTCCCGCCGGGCACGGTGTTTCTCTCGGCCGCCCAAAGTAACGGACTGGAGACCTACCTGTCGGCGAGGTTCCGGATTCCTCGCGAGGCCCTCGACACCTTCCTCACTGACGGAGATTTCGCCGCCGAGTTGACCCCCGGGCTACGCGCCGTCAGCAAACAGGACGACGTCGGCGGAGGAAACAGCTGGCACCCCGAGACGGCGGTTCGAGTCTCCGGACTGGACGAAGAAGCACCGGGACCCAACGGCACCTACCGTCGCCTGCTGGTGGACCTCGATGCGGAAGACACCGTGACGGTGTACCTCCGCGCGAGCAAGCCCTGATATCCGAGGCTCGCGTCGACGTCTGACACTTGAGTTGGACGAGGGATGCTTTCAGGCAGTCCCATCAGGTGGGGGCGGGTCTGAGCGGTGCATGGGGAGGACTGACTTCGCGGTCCTCAGCGACGCAGACAGCATGGACGTCAGCCCGCGCTCGGTCAGCCGACCATCTTGGCGCTGTTGAAGCGCCCCGATGACGATGACCGCAATGAGCGCTGCTACCAGGACAACCGGAAGGGTCCACCAGTCCAGCAGCCGAGCGGTGACCAAGAAGAGTGTGACGACGACGGCAAGGCAGACGAGGTAGAACAGTCCAGCGCGCCAAGGTCCCTGGTTCGCGAGTCGTTGACGCTCAAGCTCCCGTACTACCTTGATCACGTCGTCAGCGCGACGTCCTGAGACGCGATAGCCAGCTCGGCCGACATAGGCGCCGCACTCGGGGCAGGAGTTGCCGACAGCGGGCGCGCGACAGTGGGGGCAGACGACCAAGTCCGTTGGATCCTGGTCGTGAGGTTCTCGTGCCATGGCACTGATTTTCACCCAGCCGTGCAAGATGGTCCGTCGCACAAGCGTTCGCGACGGCCATCGGGTCAGATGGTGACGACGATCTTCCCCGCCGGGTGCCCGTCGCGGAGGTGCCGGATCGCGTCCGCAGCCTGGGCCAAGGGATAGGTACGGTCGACCGCCGGGGTTAGCGCGCCCGATTCGATGAGGGTCCCCAACCCGCTCAGGTCCCCGGTCCGCTCGACCGCGCTCACGCTGCGCAGCCGTTGACCGACGAACAGGGACAGCATTGGCGCGCGGAACATCTGCCGGTCGTAGCCGCTGAGAACCGGACCCTTGGTGTACGCGCCGCCGACCAACGCCAGCGTCCCGTGTGGGGCGAGGGCGCGGCGCAGGAGAGAGATCGGCCGGTCGCCGCCGGTGTCGATGACCACGTCGTAGACCGGGCCGTCGCGGTCGACCTCCTCGCTGGTGTAGTCGAGGATGTCGTCGGCGCCGAGGGAGCGTACGAAGGCGGCCCTGGCTGGTGTGCAGACGGCGGTGACCGTCCCCCCGTACGCCTTGGCGATCTGCACGGCATGCGACCCGACGCCGCCGGACGCGCCGATGACCAGCACGCGGTGCCCCCGGCGCACCGCGCCGCTGTCGCGGACCGCGCGCAGCGCCGTCATTCCGGAGACCGGCGCGGCGGCGGCCTGCGCGAACGACACGTTGGCCGGCTTACGGGCCAGCCGCCGCTCCGGCACGCTCGCGAACTCGGCGTACGAGCCGCGCAGGCAGGTGCCGTACACCTCGTCGCCGGGCCGGAACCGGGTCACCCGGGCGCCGACCGCGACCACCACCCCGGCCAGGTCGCGGCCCCGAACCGGCACCCGGGGTCGGCGCAGCCCGCTGGCCAGCCGCGCCAGGTAGGGGCGGCCGGTCATGAAGATCCAAACTCCGGGGTCGACGCCGGCGGCGCGGACGGCGACGAGGACGTCCCCGTCGCCCACGGCCGGCTGGTCGATGTCGCGAAGGTGGAGCACGTCAGTGGAGCCGTAGCTTCCCTGGACGATGGCCTTCATGGTGCCGCCTCCTCGGGGTACTGGAACACGTCGTCGAGCCGAACACCGAACACGTGGGCGATCTTGAACGCCATCTCCAGCGATGGCGAGTAACGGCTCTGTTCGATGGCGATGACGGTCTGCCGGGTCACGCCGATCCGGTCGGCGAGCTCGGCCTGGGTCATCTCGTTGTGCGCGAAGCGCAGCGCGCGGATGCTGTTCGTGACGCGGGTCGGCTTCACCACTGCGGAACACCCCTGCGGTAGACGATCACCTTGGCCAGGGAGCCAACCGCCGCCGACAGGACAAAGCACAGGTAGATGACATTGGCGATCCAGAACCAGTCCCACTCGGCCAGCGCCATCAGCATCGCCGACACCGCGCCGATGGCCACGAACGCCTGGCCGACGTAATCGCCGAGCCGTCCGATTTCCCGGTCACGTACGTCGCTGACCCGGGAAGCGCGCGGGTTCACCACGCCCATCACGATCTCGGCCATGATGCTCGCGACGATGCCCCCGCCGACCGTCCACAGCAGAACCCCGGCGTACGGGGTGGCGGTGAGCGTCCCGCCGTCGGCCCGGTTCACGACGACGGCGGCGTAGACGGCATACCCCACCACGCTGACCACCAGCATGATCCAGGCGCGTTTCTCCTCATGCGTCACGGCTGCCTCCCTGTAAAGAATTCTTGACACGACCATAGTATGGCGTTTTTGACACCATGTCTAGAAAGTTTTACATCGATTGCAGTGAGTGCCCAGTGGGCCGCCTGCTCGGCGGCCTGACCGGCTCAACCGGCGCACGCATGCCTGTCACTGCGATCTACACTCCACCCTCGTGCCGACGAAGACGACGACGCCCAGCAGGTGTCCGGCTTGTGCCCACGACCTGTTCCTGCTGGATGCGGGGGTGCGCCCCTGGTGCCCAGCCTGTCGGTGGAACCTGGACGTGTATGACCCCGCCCTGGCTCCGTGGCGCGGCACCACGGTGATCGGTCGGTGGGGGTTCCGGCGAGGGCTGGAGCTCGACCAAGCAACGCATGAAGAACTGCTGGCCGACCCGGAGGCACGCCCGGTTGGGAAGTCGTCGGCTGAGGTTTGGCTGTTGGCGGTCTCCGTGGTGCTGGCCCTGCTGGGGGTTGCGGCAGCGGGTTGCCTCGTCTGGCTCGTCGTGGCCAGCGACCTGCCACCGGGGGTACGGCTGGCTCTGGCGATCCCCGCTGTGCTTGTCCTGCTGCTGGTCAAGCCGTCGTTCGGGCGGGTGCCCAGGCACGGCGTGATCACCGAGCGCGAGGCCCCGCAGTTGCACCGTCTGGTGCGGGAGGTTGCAGATGCCGCGGGTACGCCGGTTCCCGATGTGATCTGTGCGGACCTGACCATCAACGCCGGTGTCGGTCGGCTGGGCTGGCGCCAGCGATCGGTGCTCGTCATCGGGATTCCCCTGTGGGTGATGCTGCCGCGGCCGGCTCGGGTTGCGCTGTTGGCGCACGAACTGGGTCACCTCGCCAACGGCGACCCGCTTCGGGTGCGCAGGACGCTGCTAGCGACGACGTTCGGCAGCCGGGCGGTAATGGCCACTGGAGGGCGAAACCCTTGGCGGCGGGCGGTTCGCGCGACGGAATCGCTGGCCGAGCAGGGGAGCGGGATGGTCGTCTTCCTTGGGATGGTCGTCCATGGAATCGTCGCTTTGGCGAACGTCGCCGCCGCGACCGCGCAGCTGCTCATCGACACCGTGGCGATGCCCGATAGCCGCCGCGCCGAGTACCGGGCCGATCTGGTCGCCCGCCGGGTCGCCGGCAGCGCACCCTTCCTCCGATCTTGCGAGACGGTCCTGCTCGCCGGGCGGCTCTGGCAGGACTTGTGGCATCTGGCGCCCCGCATCGACGGCGAGCAACTGGAGGCGATGGCCGCTGAAGCCCGCCAGCGGCTGAGCGCTGACCTGCCGCTGACCCGTCAGCTCAGCCAGCGAACCACCGACCTGTGGAGTACCCACCCGGGCGAAGACCAGCGGATGCGGCTGATCGAGGCTTTGCCTGACACCGACGGGGCACTCTGGGTCGATGACATCCGCTGGGCCGAGGTCGACGCCGAACTCGCGCCGTGGCGCCGTAGCGCGCACAACGCCCTCCTTGGCACCCGGGACCGGTTCTGAAGAGCTTGCGCCACCAGGCAACCTGACGGTGCCGGCCGGACGGGCGGACCGTGCGGGGCCGACGCCAGGAGCGCCGGCCCCGCTGTGGTCGACCTCTTCAGAAGCTGAAGAAGGTGCACTGGAAGGCCATGTCATCCACCCGCACGGCACCGCTGCCACCGAGCAGGGAGACCCGCATGAACACCTGGCTCGGACCGTTCGCGTAGCTGGCCACATCATGCCGCCGCCAAGCGGTGTCGGTGATCCGGACGGTTCGCAGCGCGAGGTAGGTCCAGCTCGCCGGATCGATCACCTCGACGTTGAGCACCGCCGGCCCGCTGACCGCCCGGACGAAGAACCCGCCGCCGCAGGTGGTGGAGTGCCCGGCGGTACGCGGCCGCACGGTGAGCAGCTTGCCCACCCCGGACCAGCCGCCGGCCGAGGTCGTGAGAATGGCGTTGTTCGAACCGGACCGGGCCGTTCCCGCGCCCAGCTCGAAGGCTCCGCTCCCGGCGCCGGAGCGGTGGAACTCCCACACCGCTGCCGGATTCCCCTCGAACCCGTCGGTGTGCTGCCACAGGTCCGCCTGGGCGGGGCCGACGGCCACGGTCAGGGCCACCGTCGTCGCCATGACGGCCGCGGCGGTGAGGCGTACGGCTCTGGTGAATGCGGTTCTCATCGCTGTCTCCTTCGCTCGTCGCCGCTCGTCACGGCGCGCCGTAGATGACGACCTGGTACGTGTTGATCGCCTCTCCCACCGGCTGATGCCAGGTGCGCGGCGTGGAGTTGCATTGGCTGCCGTTCCGGTTGGCGTGCGAGTTCAGCCCGTACGCGGTGTTGTTGGCGAAGAGCGGCCCACCACTGTCGCCGCCGAGGGTGCAGATGTTGGTTTCGACCATTTGGCGTACGGTGCCGCCCGTGCCGTTGACCGTCACATTGGTCTTGAGCACGGAGCCGCACCTGAATCCGGTGGTCTTGCCCGAGTTGCAGACCGACAGCCCGCTCACGGCCGTCGCCCAACCGTGGATGCTGCGGCTTGTGTTGTTCCACAGGTTGATGACGCCGGTCGCCCAGACCGACGAACCGTTCATCCAGATGAGGCCGAAGTCGTTTTCCGGGTAGTTACTCTCCAGCGACGGGCCGACGTCCTGCCCGTTGGGCAATGTCCAGTGCGGAAAGCCCCGGGTGCAGTGGCCCGCCGTGATGATGTAGTTGAAGGTGAAGTCAGTGGCGGTGAAGCCGACCGAGCAGCCGCCCAACGCGTCCGCGCTGGAGATCCCGACGTTCGGTTGGATCTGGCCGGCGTTGGTCTCGAACCGGACCGCCGCGCCGAACTTGCGCGCAGCCGAGCGTTGCACGGCGTTCTTCGCCCCCGACGCCGGCAGGCTCACCACCACCTGGTTGGTCTTCGGGTCCACCCCCCAGGTCGTGTTCGGTTCACTCGCCGTGGCCTCCAGCGCCCGCTGGATGGTCTGGAGTTGCCGTTCGCCACGAGCGACGAGGCGTGCCTTCGCGCCAGCGGCGGTCACCTTCGCGGCGGCTGCGGCGTCGGTGACAGTGACGACGAGGCCGCCGTCGGACAGGTAGGCGCCACCCGAGCTGGCACCCAGCTCGGTGGTCAACTGGTTGGCGAGTCGCACATTGGCGTTCTCGGCACTGAGCAGCTTCTCGGCGGCATCGCGGCTGATGCCCCGCTGCTCGGCGATCGCCTCGGCCATGTCCGCTGCCCCGTCCGCCCGGGCCCCGTCGGCGACGCCGCCGGCGGAAGCCAGGGCTGCCGAGCCACCGGTGCGGGCCGGATCCGCCGCGCCCCCGGGCCGGGCCGGTCGGTCGAGCGGCCCGGCGGCTGCGGCCGTCGGGACGAAGGCCACCGACGCCACGACGGCGAGTGCCATTGTGAGCAGGGACCTGCGGCTTGGTCTTTTCGTACGCGGATGGCTGACCACACGTTCTGACATTCACCGCTCCGATCACGAGGGGACTGGTCGGCCAGGTCAGGAGCCGGATGGTCCGGACCAGACGGGAATCCTCGCAATCGGGAGGGGGCCGTGAGCGGGATGTTGGACGCGGCTGGACGCGGCTGGACACGGCCGGACACCTGGCTCGGGAGGCGTTGGGCGATGATCCCGACCTCGGGTACCGCCAGTGGCGGACCGCGATGGGGCACACTCTCCACCGGGGTTGCCCGCCGCCGGATCTGTCGCGATGCGTCGGGTGTCAGTGGGCGATGACCAGGTTGGCCATGTCGACGACCGGTCGGTAGCCGAGGGCGGCGTAGATCTTGTTCGAGGTCGGGTTGGCCTGGTCGGTGTACAGGCAGACCCGCGTACCCTCGGCCTGGATTCGCCGGGAAACCTCGGCGACCGCGTTGCTGGCCCAACCCCGCCCGCGTTGGGCCGGTGGTGTGTACACCGGGCCCACGCGAGCCACTCCGAACGACGGTGGGTTGGCGCCGGTGAGGTGCACCGGCTCCCCAGTCCCGTCGACCCAGAACCACAGCCGTCCGGCGTGGAGCCGGCGCAACATGTCCGTGCGGTCGGGCACGTCGTGGGCACTGGCATCGCGCGGGCGGCCGGCTTGTTCGTCGGCGTCGCCCGCGAACGCGGCGAACCACTCGGTGGCCAGTTCGACGTCGTCCTCGGTCGCGACCACCAAGCGGCCCGGCACCGGCGACGGCATCACCAGCTCGCCGAGCTCGTGCAGCCGGGTGTGCTGATTGACCTGAACTCGGCCCCCGCCGAGCCGGGTCAGTTCGGCGGCGCACAGTTCAACGGCGGGCAGGGCCCCGTTGATGGCGAGTATCTCCTCGTCGCGTTCGTGCAACGCGTGGGCCAGCGCAACGGCCGCCTCGTCGGGCATGGGCAGCAGGAACGGTGGGTAGGGGGCATACGGTGCGGAACGCATCCCGGCACCGACCACGGCACCGCAGCCGTCGCTGACCACCAGCCACCAGTTGCCGTCCGGCGGCGAGATCCCCTCGGCCCGCTGCGACAACAGCCGATGCGCGACGGTGGTCACGACCGTGCTGACGACCGGATCGGCGGCCAGGTAGTCACCCGCTGCGGCCAGGAACTCGCCCGGATCGGTGTAGAACCGCAGCCGCAATCCGGCCGTCGGGACAATTCTCATCCGCGTACGCTAGCCACCGCCCACCGGATCGGCACCGGAATATCCTCCGGCCGAGGACCTGTAAGCGCTGAGCCAGCCGGGATCTCATCTCCGCGCCTTCGAACAACCGCCGACGGTCGGGACTGATGAGTAGCGACTCAGCTGCCGTCAAACCGGTTACGGCGTCGTGCCGTCGCTGAGCTGCGGAGGCTTCGGTAGCGAGATGGGGACCGTTGACAGGCCTTGGATCGCCATGGAGTAGTACGTGTCGAAAAGGTCGAACACTTCGTTGGCTTGGTCAAGGGTGAGGTCGTCGGCACCGGTGCCGGCTGGCCAGTCGTGCGATGAGACGTGGTACTCGGAGTCCATGAACATCACCTGAACCGATCCGATCTGCCTGGGCGTACGAGGCTCGCAGCAGTGAAAACGTTTGGCGTGCCGTCTGGTTCACAGCCGAGGGGTCGTCGCACTCCAATCGCTCGATATGTTGGCTGAGTGTAACAGGGCCTTGCTCTAGTGGAGGTACTCCTTGGGTCCACCGAAACCATCGGTTCTGGCCGATAGGTGGATGAATTCCCACGTCCTCGCGAGGTAGGCGTAACCGGTGGTACTCGCGTTTAGGACGGCCAACAGCATCAGTACGCTCCAGGCCGTCGACGTAATGCCGAGGATTTGCATATCGGGTGGGACTTTCCATTGCAGGAGGGGAAGTCCTGCTTTGTAAACCATGAATAGGCCGCTGGCGGCGATCGAACACAGCACGGTGGCCAGCAGGGAGAGCCGCGCTGCGAGCGTTCCCTCAAGCAGACGTCTCGGTTGGCTGTCAAAGCCGAGCCAGGCTGCGGCGACAGCGGGAAATACCAGAAGGAACGCCGGCACATCGGTCCCCGGGTCGGGCTCACGGGATGTGACGAAGCCGATCAGCCAGATGAGGAGCGCCGCCGCGGCGGCAGCGATGAGCGCGCGGAAGACTGAGCCTGGCGGCACCTCGTAAAAGCGGAACCGCACATCCGGGATGCGCTCACCGTCGGGCAGTTTTTCTCTGGGCTCGGGGAAGAAGCGTGTGTAGAAGTGGGCGTAGCGTTGGCCGGCACGTCGGCGGAAGCGGTAGTAGGGCGGGGGAGTGGTCAGTTCCAGTAGAGGGCTCGTCTTCTCCAGTGCAAAGCTCTGCTCGAGCCTTGATTGGCGATCGTTCCAGTGGGCGTCCAGGTATCCCACCAGACCCTGCGCCTCCTGCACGCCGACGAACACCCCGTCCTGGCAGTCGATGATCAGGTGATAGCTCTGCGTGGTCCAAGCGTTGTCCAACGAGATGGAGAAGTCGACCGGCCGGGAGCCGAGCAGTAGGCGGGCGCGCGCCTTCAACCAGCTCAGGATGCCCTCGGACCAGGGCGCGAGGGCGAGGGTGGGCGTCATCATCCGCTCGTATGAGACGACGAATCGACCATCCACTGGACAGGGAACGGCCGCGACCACTGCGTAGTGGGATGAAAGCTTCTTGATCAGTTGGGCCGCGAGCTTCAACGCGGCGGGGTTCGCCAGCTTTTGCCGGCCGTTCGCATGTCCAGCCCGGTACAGCGCGTTGCTGCCCTCGTGATCATCAGCCTCGTCACTAGTGGTCGTGGCCCGACGCATCACCGCCTGGAGGGCGGTCCGCTCCGCTTCGAGCGCGTCCGAGTGATTGCCGTTGGAGATGTCCTCGCCGTAGGCAATGTCGAGGAGGGTCCGAAGCACTTTGGCGACGAGCTGCAGGTACTGCCGGTAGGACAGCACCGGTACCGCGCTGCCGTCGGCGGCCAGGACCCGCAGGTTGTCTACCATCTCGCCCTTGCGGGGCACGAGCACGGGGAAGAGGATGACGGCCGGATGTTGCTTGGTGTCGGCGTCGCTGCGCCCACCTTCGGAGACGTCGTTGCTCGTCGTCGTCCGCTGAGTCGGAATGCCTGATTTCTGGAGTGTCGCGGTATCAGCGGGGTTCAGTAGCCGTTGGACGTCCCGTGACGGCAACTGCGCATCGATCGTGACGAACTGGGTCAGTGTCCGCTGGCCCGGATCATATCGCTCGGTGAGCCGCTGACGAACGTGTGCGGGGTAGATGACGGCAGAGGTGAAGATACGCGCTTGGGCGGGCCCGGCGTTGTCCGAGGTATTGCTGATCTGAGCTTGGCCAGCGGTCCGCTGCAGGACGTTGACCTGGTATTCGGGCAACCCCCATACCTTCGTAGGTCGATGTGATTTCCGTTGCGGCAGGATGTAACGACGCCGGGTGTGTATGAAGAGCAGCAGACCGAGCATCAACGCTCCTAATGCCCGTAGCGCCCATCTCGTGTCGGTGCCCCAGCGACCTGGCGTGCCGACGATCACGAAGGCAAACAGGAGCGTCATGGTGACGCAGGTGACGAAAACGGAGAAGCTCGATGGCGGCGATGCCACACTTCGCTTTGCGATAACACGAGCCGAGGGCGGTTTACCCGTTGGCTCTGCTTCCTGTGCGGCCGGTGCGTGTTCGAGCGAGGAGACCACATTCACCCCCGGGTTACCGCTAGGACTCAATGAAATTCACGTTCGGCTTTACAGCCTTGCCGCTTCCCATAGGGGGAAGAAGATGGGTGTCAGCGACGCGACAGCAGGACAATGCCGGCGGCCACAGTTGCTCCGAGCAACGGATTGATTACGGTGGACGACCGGATGGGCGGCTGGTCCCCTTGACGGTTGAGTCGAGGTCGGGTGGCGCAGACCCTGAGGCGTTCGGGCCACATTGAGGACAGCGGCGCTATGCGAGCCCGGCAGGGATTCGGGCTGATCCAGTGGGCAACGTGGACCGTTCGGACAGCTGAGCCTGATGGGGAGCGGGCGGCCAGCGGCACGCGGACAATGGGGGGATGAAGCGAGAGGTACGCCTGACGCAGTTGGCCGGGACGCGGGCGAACGGCGCGGTGGCGACGGGTGCGGCGGCTACCGGCGCATGGGCTGCGGGGGCTGCGTCGCTCGGCGCTCTGGCCGTCGGGGCCGTGGCCGTCGGGGCGCTGGTAATCGGGCGGCTGGCTATCCGCCGCGCGGTCGTGCGCGAGCTGCGCGTCGGCCGGTTGGAGATCGACGAGCTGGTGGTGCACAGCCGACCCGCTGCCGAGGAGTAAGGCGCGGCCGAAGCGGACGGCAGCCGCCGGGATGCGCCTGGTGGCACCGCGTACGGGAGATCTGACGCGTGAGGTCCGTCGGTGGGGGCACGCTCCCGCCGACGGACCTCACGCGGATCGCGCCTACGGTTTGCGGGCGAGAAGCCCGACGAAGGTGTGATAGGTGTCGGTCTGCACCGTGGCGGGTGCGTCCGGCTCTGGGCGCCACTCGGCCAGCGGCACCAGTCCCGGTTCCAGCACCGTCAGCCCATCGGTGAACGAGAGGATCTCCTCGTCGGTACGCCAGCGGCCGGTGCCCAGCGACTCGTTGAAGATCCGCTCGACCTCGCGGGCCTTGCGGGAGCCCTCGGGGTCGCGTTCGCCCGGGTCGCGGAAGTGTGAGATCGCGACGTAGCTGCCGGAGGGCAGTGCGTCGATCAACGCGGCCGCCACCCCTCGCGGGTCCTCGTCGTCGCCGAGGTGGTGCAGGATCGCGAAGAGCAGCAACCCGATCGGCCGGTCGAAGTCGAGGAACCGACGTACGTCGGGATGGTTGAGGATCTCCTGCGGCTCCCGGATGTCCGCCTGGATCACCGTGGCGGTGCCGTCCGCGGCGAGCAGGGCCCGCCCGTGCGTCAAGACGATCGGGTCATTGTCCACATAGACCACCTGAGCCTTGGAGTTCTGCTCGGTGGCGACCTCGTGCACGTTGCCCTGGGTGGGTAGCCCAGATCCGATGTCGAGGAACTGGTCGATGCCCGCCTCGGTGACAAGGAAGCGAATCACTCGACGCAGGAAGGCCCGGTTCGCCTGGCCGGCGGCTGGTCCGTCCGGTGTGATCCGCAGGGCGTGCTCGGCGACCTTCCGGTCGGCCTCGAAGTTGTCCTTGCCGCCCAGAAAGAAGTCATAGACCCGGGCCACGCTGGGAATGGTGGGGTCGATGCCGGCGGGTGCCGCCTTGTCGCGGGTCATAGGCGTCTCCATTCGATTGGGGTTGGCGCGGGTAGGGGTCTGCGGGCGGTGCCGGCGTTGCGGCGAGTGTAGCGATCGGAAGGATTGAATTTTGCCCCACTGGTATCGCTCCCAGCCGAGCGAGGGGCATGAATGGTGCTCACGCAGGAGGAGGGTGCGGCGACCGTCCAGCGGGAGTCGGGTCGCGCCGACCGAGGCGTGAGATACGTTGGCGATCATCGATGTGCCGCTGCATGGTCGACGTATGACAGGCGTCTCCTGGTCCTCGCTGTTCTGCCGTCCGCGGCCGGTTCTGCTGGCCGCCGTCCTGCTGTCGGCGGCGGTTCTCAGCACCGCCCTGAGCGCCGCACCGGCGGCCTATGCCGCCACCGCGAGGCCCGCCGTCCATCCGAGGGTCGCCCCGACGCCCGGCGGGGCCGCGATCTCCGCCGCCGAGCCGACCGGAACCGCGCCGCTGGCGCCGGCCAGTACGCCGAGCACCGCGCCCGTCCCGCCGAGCGCGCCCACGAACCTGGCCGCCAGCGAGGTCCGGACCGGGTCGGTCACTCTCACGTGGACGGCCGCCACGTCCGGCTGCTGCGCCATCACCGGCTACGACATCACCTACTACCAGGAGTTTGGCGATGTCATCCTCAGCGCCACCGCCGGCGCGGTCACCACCACCACGATCACCACGCACATTGGGCCGGGCATGCAGTTCTCGTTCCGAATGATCGCCCGGGACAGCCTCGGGCAACGCTCGAACTGGTCGAACATGCTGACCGTGGTCACACCGGTGACGGACACCGGCCCGGACACCACCCCGCCGAGCGCACCGCAGAGCCTGACCATCGGCGACGTGACCGCCTCGACCGCCACGCTGTCCTGGTCACCGTCGACGGACAACGTCGGCGTGCTCGGGTACAACGTCTACCGGTTCGACGGCTGGTTCACCTCCAGGCTGATCGCCACCGTGCCGGGTACGACGTACACGACGTCGCTACCTACGTCGACGCCGCTGCGCGACCTCTACTATGTGCGGGCGCGGGACGCGGCGGGCAACGTCTCGATCGCGTCCAACACGGTCGAGGCGCCCACGACGCCCACGCCACCGCCCTCGACCTGCCGGGTGACCTACCGCAACCAGTCCGAGTGGCCGGGCGGGTTCGTGGCCACCGCGACTGTCCACAACGCCGGGGCGGCACCGGTCGACGGCTGGACCGTGACCTTCAGCTTCCCGGGAGACCAGCAGGTCACCTCGGGGTGGAACGCCACGATCGGCCAGACCGGTGCCACCGTGACCGCCCGTAACGTCGACTGGAACCGGGTCCTCGCCCCAGACGGCTCGGTGACCTTCGGCCTCCAGGGCCGGTGGGGCGTCAGCGACGCGCCACCGACTGGTTTCTCGCTGAACGGCGCTCCCTGCACCGTGGGCTGAAGGAGTCTTGTGAATACGCATCGCGTCACCACCCACCGCCGCACCAGGGCCCTGATCGGGGCTGTCACGGCCGGCATCCTCGTTGCCACCACCACGCTCGGCGGAGCGCCCGCCCCGGTCTCCGCCGCGAACACGCTCACCATGCGAGGCGCCGACGTCTCCTCGTTGCAGCGCAGCCTGGATCTGGGCGCCAGGTACTACGACGCGGGCGGCGTCGCCCGCGACCCACTGGACATCCTGAAGTCCGTCGGCGTCAACTACGTCCGACTGCGGGTCTGGAACAACCCGGTCAGCGGCTACAACAACAAGAGCGCGGTGTTGGCGCAGGCGAGGGCGGCCAGGGCGAAGGGCCTCAAGGTGCTCGTCGACTTCCACTACTCCGACACCTGGGCCGACCCCGGTAAGCAGTACAAGCCCGCCGCCTGGGCCGGCCACAGCCTGAGCCAGTTGCGGACCGACGTCTACACCTTCACCTACGACGTCTGCTCCAGCCTCAGGGGGCAGGGCACCCTGCCGGACAGTGTGCAGATCGGCAACGAGATCAACGTCGGGATGCTGTGGAACGAGGGCAAGGTCGTCAACAACGACTTCGCCCCGCTGGCCGGGCTGCTGAAGCAGGGCTACAACGCGACGAAGGCGTGCGGCGGCGGCATCCCGGTGATGATCCATACCGCCAACGCCGACAGCAACGCCAACGCCAGATGGTTCTACGACGGCATCCGCGCCCAAGGTGTGCAGTGGGACATCACCGCCCAGTCGTACTACTGCATGTGGCACGGCAGCCTGGCGAACCTCTACAACAACATCGTCGACCTGCGCGGGCGCTACGGCAAGCCGGTGGTGATCGTGGAGACCGCGTACCCCTTCACCCGGAACAACGCGGACAGCGAGCCGAACGCCATCGGCGACGCGACCTGTGACGGCATCAGCGCGACCTGGTCCGGGCAGGCACAGGAGTTCGACTGGGTCCAGAACACCGCCCGCAACGCGGGCGCCATCGGTGTCTTCTACTGGGAACCGACCTGGTACGCCGTCCGCGGCAACGGCTGGGACCCGGCCAACATCAACGGCACCGGCAACCAGTGGGACAACATGGCTGTCTTCGACTGGTCCGGGCGGGTGAACCCGGGCGTGCGCTGGACACCCTGACGCCCTCGTCGGACGCGGCGACGGATCGTGGCCGCTGCCAAGACCGCTCAAGCAACAGGCGTCGACCGGGCTGGGGTGCGGCAGGCGCGGTGGCCGTCAGGAAGCAGTGCTCGTGCCAGATGCTCAGCAGGTGCCCGACAGGCCCCCGCGAGCGGTCAGCGGTTGAGGTAGGCGGCCAGCCCGCCGAGCTCCTCGCTGGCGATGAACACCGACCGTACGTTGAGGATGGCTTCCTCGACGTGGACGGCGCAGCCCCACGCCGCGTCGCCCCACGAATCGGCGATCTTGATCTCGGCTCGCGCGGTGCACCCGTCGGCGCCGCCGAGCTGGCAGTGCTCCGGGTGCGGCGTGGCGGCCTGCGCGGCCGCGGCGGCACGCATCTGGGTGGCGAGTTCCGCGGCGCCGGCGGCCCGCTGCTCAGCCTCGGCGCGCAGCTCCCGCTCCACGCGCAACACCTTGGCCAACTCGTCATTGGCTGACTTGGCGCGTGCCTCGGCGTCGAGCTTCGCCTGCTCGATGTGGTGGCGTTCGATGGCCAGGGCTGCGGTGCCGGCGAAGAGCCGGGTGAAGGCGAGGTCGGTGTCCTGCGGGACGCGCGGGGTGCGGTGATACATCGCGAAGGTGCCCAGCAGGCCGCCGTCGCGGGCCAGGATCGGCGTGGACCAGCAGGCCGCCAACCCGGCCTGGTCGGCCAGGTCCCGGAAGTCGTCCCAGAACGGATCGGTGGCGATGTCGGTGACGATGACCGGTTCCCGCCGGTGGGCGGCGGTGCCGCAGGAGCCGACACCTTCGCCGGTCGCGATGCCGTCGATGGCCTGGTTGTAGAAGTCGGGCAGGCTCGGCGCGGCGCCGTGGCGCAGGTGACGGGCGTCGGGGTCGGCGAGTAGGACGGAGACGAGCACCTCCTGCGGTGCGAGGTTCTCGATGCAGCGGGCCATTCCGTCGAGCACCTCGGTCAGGGGTGCCTGACGGGCGATCTGCTCCAGCAGGGCACGATGTTCGGCCATCAGCCGTTGGGCCTGCTTGACCTGCGTGGTCTCCACGCCGAGCACCCGGATCCCGGTCACGTTGCCGTCGGCGTCCCGGCGCGGCTCGTAGGTGAAGTCGAAGAACGACTCCCGCGCCTGCGGGCCGCTGCCCAGCATGACCCGGACGTCACGGCCGGTGTACGGCTCACCCGTGCGGAAGACCTGGTCCAGTAGCGCGATGAATCCTTGACCGGCCAGTTCCGGCATCAGTTCGGCGAGCGCGACCCCGACGCGGGCCCGCTCTTCGCCGACGGTGGCGAGGAACGCCGGGTTCGCCGTTTCCACCAGGTGCGCCGGGCCCGCCAGAGACGCGAAGACGGCGATGGACTGCCCGAACAACGCCCGCAGGTCCTCCTCCGCTGCTCGTTCGGCAGCCGCCGGACCCGCAGCAGCAGTAGACCGTTGGCCTGGCACTGCGGTCATGGTGTGGTCTCGCCTCTCGTCTGTGGACAGGGGGAACGCCGGTGGTGCGCCCGCACGGTGGGGGTGGCGGTGGTGCGGAGGGGCTTGGCCGAGGCCGCCGCCGGTGCAGCGTACCCATGTACTCAGGAATCAGGTCCTACCCACCAACCACGCACCGCAACCCGCCGCCCGACCAGCCACGACAGCCGGTGACCCCGGCCCGACCGACGGTGTTTCGTCAGTCTCGCTCGTCGGGTGCGGGTGCGGGTTGGGGTTGCTGTTGCCAGGGATCACCGGAGGCGCCCGCGGCAAGGTGTTGTTCGTAGCTGGCCACTTTGCCGTCGATGAGTGCCAGGCAGTCGCGCAGCTGTGTGAGCTGTTCGATGATGTGGCGCTGGTGTTCGCGGAGCAGCTTGAGTCGTTCTGCCTCGTTGCCGCTGCCCTCGCGAACGAGCTTGGCCAGGCGGCCGATCGTGGTGAGCGGCATCCCGGAGGCCCGGAACCTCACGCAGTTCGTCAGCCACTCGATGTCCCAGGCGCTGTAGACGCGCCTGCCGGACCCGTCGCGCCGCACCTCGCTGGCCAACAAGCCCTCACGCTCGTAGAGCCGCAGGGTGTGCACGCTCAACCCGGTGTGCTGCGCCACCTGCCCGATGCTCAGGCCGCTGTCCGCCATGCCATCGACCGTAGCCGGTGGCCCGTACCCGTAGCCTGTTGACCTAGACCTGGGTCTAGCACCTAGCGTCCGCGGCATGACCCACACCATGTTCGGCGCCCACAGTACGACCGGAGATGTCCTCGACGGGATCGACCTGACCGGCAGGACCGCCCTCGTCACGGGTGACTACTCCGGGCTCGGTCTCGCCACGACCCGCGCGCTCGCCCAGGCCGGCGCTCGGGTCGTCGTCCCAGCTCTCCGGCCGGACGTGGCGCAGCAGACACTCGCCGACGTAGCCGGGGTGGAGGTCGACCGCCTGGACCTCGCCGACCTCGCCTCCGTCCGCGCGTTCGCCGAACGGTTCCTGCGCGGCCATCCGGCCCTCGACATCCTGATCGCGGGCGCTGGCATCATGGCCTGCCCGGAGACCCGGGTTGGACCTGGCTGGGAGGCGCACCTGGCGATCAACCACCTCGGCCACTATGCGCTGGTGAGTCTGCTGTGGCCCGCGCTCACCGGGGCGGAAACGGCTCGTGTCGTCTCGGTCGCCTCCGGGCGCGACCCGGCGTGGCGCATCCGGTGGGACGACGTGCAGTTCGAGCGCGGGTACGACAAGTGGGAGGCGTACACGCAGTCCAAGCTCGCGAACATCCTGTTCGCCCGCCACCTCGACCTGCTCGGCAGGCCGCACCGCGTCCGCGCCTTCTCCGTCAACCCCGGCTGGATCCTCACCCCCCTGCAACGGCACCTCGCTGTGGAGGAGATGGTCGCCGCCGGCTGGATCGACACCGACGGCAATCCTCGGCCGGGCCTGTTCAAGACCGTCGAGCAAGGCGCGGCGACCCAGGTCTGGGCCGCCACGTCATCCCAACTCGACGCGGATGGCGGCGACTACTGCGTGGACTGCCACACCACCGAGGGCAACCCCACCGACAGCGGTGAGGCGGCCCGACTCTGGGCGCTGTCGGCCGACCTGACCGGCCTCGATCTCATCGCCTGAGCCTGCGTCTCACGGCGGCGCCTGCCGGCAGTCAGATCAGGGCCGCGGCCAGGGTGCGGAACGCGTCGGCCGGGAACGTGGTGTCGTCGCCACCGTTGAGTACCTGGATCGCCACCTCGTCCGCCCCGGCCTGGTAGTGCTGCTCCAGCCCGGCCGCCACCTGCTCGACGGTGCCCCAGGGGATCAGGGCGTCGACGAGGCGGTCGCTGCCTCCGGCGGCGAAGTCCTCGTCGGTCCAGCCGAATCGCCGCAGGTTGTTGGTGTAGTTGGGCAGTGCCAGGTAACCGCTCGTGTACTGCCGGGCGGTGGCGCGCGCAGTGCTGGCGTCCGGGTCGAGGACGACCGCGACCTCGGGGGCGAGCAGCCGGTCGGGCCCGATTGCCGCCCGGGCCTCGGCGGTGTGCTCGGCCGGGACGAAGTACGGGTGCGCCCCGGCGGAACGGTCGCGGGAGAGTTCGAGCATCCGCGGGCCCAGTGCGGCCAGGATGCGTCGCTCGGGCGAAACCCCCGCCGCGTCGAGGCCGTCCAGGTAGTCCACCATCCGCGAGTACGGCTTGCGGTAGTCGGTGCCGCCGCCTTCCACTATCACCGCGTGGCTGGCGCCGAGACCGAGCAGGAACCGGCCGGGGTGCGCCTGCTCCGCGGCCTGGACGAACG
This sequence comes from Micromonospora sp. CPCC 205558, assembly GCF_036902955.1. Classification (NCBI taxonomy): domain Bacteria; kingdom Bacillati; phylum Actinomycetota; class Actinomycetes; order Micromonosporales; family Micromonosporaceae; genus Micromonospora; species Micromonospora sp. CPCC 205558. Next base: position 36,825 of record NZ_JBAKHR010000020.1, on the reverse strand, counting down.
CCGCCACCTCGGGGGGCGTCGAGTGCCAGATGCTCACGATCCCCGACGCGACGCCGATGCGCGTGGTCCCGTCCAGGATCTCCCGGAAGCGCGGGGCGACGTTCTCGCCGAAACCGCCGGAGAACCAGATCCGTGAATAGCCGAGGTCCTCCAGCTCGGTCGCGGCGTCGATGACGGCGCCCTGACTCTGGCTGGCGAGGAAGAACGGTTGCCACACGCTGACGAGTCGTTGTGCCATACCGGAACCCTACGACCCTCAGCGCCGATTCCTCACTCACGGCGCGAGGCCGGCCTGGATCGCCAGGATGGCGGCCCGTACCCGGTCGCGGCTGCCGGTCTTGGCCAGCACGTTGGTGACGTGGGTCTTGACCGTGCTCATGGACAGGTAGAGGCGCTCGGCGATCTCGTTGTTGTTGAGCCCGGCGCCGATCAGGGCGAGCACGTCGGTCTCCCGGGCGGTCAGCTGGTAGGCCGACAGGTCCACGCGGGTGGCCGGGTCGGTCGCGCGGACCCGGTCGAGGACGGCACCGGTGACCTGGGCGGAGAGGACCGCCTCGCCGGCCACCACCGTGCGCACCGCGGCGATCAGGTCGCGGGCGCTGGACCGCTTGAGCAGGAACCCGCGTGCGCCGGCGGCGATGGCGTCCAGGACGTAGGCGTCGTCGTCGAAGGTGGTGACGACGATGACCGCCGGCGCGTGCGGGATGGTGGCCAGCTCGCGGGTGGCTTGCAGGCCGTCGAGTACCGGCATGCGGATGTCGACGAGAGCGACATCGATGCGGGAGTCGCGACGTACGGCGTCGAGGAGCTGCCGGCCGTCAGCCGCCTCAGCCGCGACCTGGATGTCGGGCTGGGACCGCAGGATCAGGCTGAAGCCGTCCCGGACCAGCTCCTGGTCGTCGGCGATCGCGACGCGGATCACGGGTTCGCCACCGGCAGGTTGGCCTGCACCACGGTGCCGCCGCCGGGGCGCTGGCTCAGCTCCCAGCTCCCACCGCGCGCGGAAACGCGTTCGCCGATGCCGAGCAGACCCGAGCCGCTCGTGGGTACGCGGGGCGGCCCGATGCCGTCGTCGCTGACCCGCAGGCGGGCATGGTCGCCGACGCGGACCAGCTCGACCCAGGCCGCTGTGGCTTTCGCGTGGCGGGCGATGTTGGTGAGCGCCTCCTGGGCGATGCGGTAGACGGTCAACACCCCGACCTCGTCCAGGCCCGGCTCGGGGTCCAGTTGGACCCGCACCGTCACGCCCTGCTGGCGTAGCGGCTGCGCGAGCAGCTCGTCGATGTCGGACAGGCGCGGCGGCGCGCTCACCGCGATCGACGCGTTCGGATCGCGCAGGTGCACGACGAGCGTGTCGAGCTCACTCAGCGCCGTGCGCCCGCTGCCCGCGATCGCCCGCAGCGCCGCCCCCGGGTCGTCGCTGAGCTGACCCGCCTCGGCCTGCACCACCATCGCGGTGACGTGGTGGCCGACCACGTCATGCAACTCGCGGGCCAGGTTGGTGCGCTGTTCGAGCCAGGCGGCCTGGCCGCGCAGGTCGGCTGTCTCCCGCGTGAGGGCGTATCCGCGTGACCACGACCGCAACAGGATCGCCAGGAGGTAGCCGGCGGTCACGAAGAAGAACGGCTGCTCGTACAGCCCTCGCCCGTTGAGCAACGCGATGGCGAGGGCGCCGGCCGCACCGATCAAGCCACCCACCCATCCCAGCCACGGGTGTCGGGTCGGGTCTTCGCAGACCGAGACGAACACCAGGCCGGCGGCCGCGAGGCCCAACTGCACCGACTCGCCGGTGCTCACGATCGCCACGAACGCCGCGCAGACCGCGAAGATCAGGGTTCGGTGGCGCGGGCGTAGCGCCGTGGCCCCGAGGCTGACCGGCAGCACCAGCCACGCCCAGCCCGCCGGAACGGACACGCCCCCGTCGACGGTGGTGACCACGGCGATGATGATCAAGCCAACCGCGCCGTACGCGAGTCGGCGCACCCGCGAGGGGTCGCGCAACCGTTCGCGGATTCCAGTCATCACCCGCACAGTCTCCGCGACCGGCCGCAGGACCGGCCAGTACCCAGGTACCGGATCGGTCGGCACCCCGGTACCGCCCTCCCGGCCAGATCGGCACCGCGGCACGTTCCGCGAAAACGCTCACCGCGCGAACCTGCGGAGGTGACTCTCGTTGACTCCCGCGCCGCCATCACCGTCGGCCCTCTTCGTACGGTTCCCAACTACATCACCGCCGTTCGCACGGTCGCCGCTGTCACCGTCGGTGTCGTAGCCATCGTCTCCGGCTCAGTGGCATTGATGGCGATATCGTATGGTATCTACTGGATCGGCGACGTGCTCGACGGCTGGACCGCCCGTCGCCTCGGGCAGGAGACCCGAGCCGGGGCGGTCTTCGACATCGTGAGCGACCGCGCGTGCACCGCCGTGCTCTGCGTGGGCCTGGTCGCCCTCAAGCCCGACGTCGCGGTCGTGGCCGTGGTCTTTCTGCTCTCGTTCCTGGTGCTGGACACCATGCTGTCGCTGGCGTTCCTGTGCTGGCCCGTGCTCAGCCCCAACTACTTCCACCTGGTCGATCGGCGGGTATGGGCGGTGAACTGGTCGCCGACGGCCAAGGTCGTCAACACCGCCGGGGTCATCGGCGCCATCGCGTTCGGTCAACACCTGCTCGCGCTGGCCGTCGCCGTCGCCGTCATCGCGGTCAAGCTGTGGTCGGTCGCGGCGGTGGTCCGGCTGCTCGAACGGGACGGGCGGGCGTGAGCAGCCTCGCCGAGGCCGCGTTGGCGCTCGGCTACGGTGTCGCCTCGGCGCTCGTCCCGGTCGTCAACGCCGAGGCGTACGCCGTGATCGCCGGGCACCGTGGCGGCCACGCGCTCGTCGCCGTGGTCGCCCTGGCGCTCGGGCAGACCGTCGGCAAGCTGCTCCTGTTCGAGTCGGCGCGACGTGGCTCGGGGCGGCTGGCCCGGACGCTCGCGCAACGCAGAGGGTCAGGTCGCGCGGCGGGCCGGGCCGCACGGTGGACCGAGCCGATCCGGCGCTGGCTCTCCCGCCGCCGCACCGCCCTTCCGACGGTGCTCGTCTCCGCCGCGGTGGGGGTTCCACCGTTGGCCGTCGTCAGCCTCGCCGCCGGCACCGCGGGCCTTCGACGCTGGGAGTTCGCCGTCGCGTGCCTTTCCGGGCGGGTGATCCGGTTCGGCCTCCTCGTCCTGCCTGCGGCGTTGGCCTGACCGCCGCGGCGGCGGGGGGAGTGGCTGACCGACCGTCCGACGGCGGCGCGTGCTCAGACGATGCGACGCAGCGCCGCCTCCACGGCGTCGATCAACGGATCACCCTCGGTTGACGGGTGCCGGGCGAGGCCGAACTCGACGTCCGGCAGGACGGGCAGCGCGTCCGGGTCGCGGCAGATCATGACCGGTTCGAGGTTCGCGGGCATGAGCGCCGCGACGCCGAGCCCGGCCCGGACCGCGGCGAGCACCCCGACCAGGCTGTTGCTCTCGAAGGCGACCCGCCAGCGTCGATCGGCACGTTCCAGCGCGTCCAACACGGACGTACGCCAGGAGCACGGGTTGGAGAACAGCACCACCGGCAACGGATCGGCGGTCACGTCCACCCCCTGCCCGGTCGCCCAGACCAGCGGGGCGCGCACCGTCCAACGCGGTGGCCCGGGAATGTCTGGCACCGCGTCGAGCACGAGTTGGACGCGGCCCGCGTCGTAGGCCTCCCGCATGGCGGCGTTGGAACAGCTGAGCACCTCCAGCGTCGCGCCGGGATGCAGCCGGGCAAGGTCGGCGAGGGCCTGCGGAAGCTGGGACGCGGCGAGGTCTTCGAGCAACCCGACGCCGCAGTGGCCGGTGAGCGCGCGTCCGGTTTCGGCGAGTGCCTGTGCGGAGAGCGACAGGATGCGTTCGGCGTACGGCAGGAGTTCCTCGCCCGCCCGGGTCGGCGAGACACCGGCCGACGACCGGTGCAGCAGCGGACGGCCGACGACGCTCTCCAACTTGCGTAACTGCTGGCTGAGGCCGGGCTGGGTATGCCCGAGCGCGGTCGCGGCGCGGCTGATGCTGCCCTCCCGCACGGCGGCGACGAACGACCGCAGTAGGGCGGTCTCCAAATCCTTGGCCATAAGCATTCATTATGTCGGCCTGAACAAACTGACGTCTTCTTATGGAGCGGCGGAGGAATTAGCGTCATTTGAGTGACCGGATACCGGCAGGTGCTCGCCGTGCCAGGGATGGCACCGCTGCTGGGCGTCTCGCTGCTCGCCCGTACCGCGATAACGGCCGACGTGATGGCGCTGACCCTCGTTGTCGTCCTGGGCCTGGAGCTGAGCTACACGGCGGCGGGTGGTGTCGCTGCGGCCCTGACCGCCGGAGTCGCGCTGGGCGGACCACTGCTCGGCCGCATGATCGACTCGCGGGGCCTGCGCCCCGTCCTGCTGGTGACCGTCACCGGGCAGGTCGTGTTCTGGCTGGGCGTGCCAGTCCTGCCGTACGGGTTCCTGCTGGCCGCCAGCTTCGTGGCGGGCCTGTTGATGGTGCCGGCCCAGGCGGTGGGCAGACAGGCGATCGCCGCGATGACGACCGCGGCGCAGCGCCGGCCCGCGTTCGCCCTGGAATCGGTGCAGGGCGAACTGTCGTACATCGTGGGGCCGGCGGTGGTGATTCTGGGTGCGGCGACGGTGTCCCCCGACGTGGTGGCGTGGGGGGTCGGCGCCGCGATCCTGGCCGGCGGCGTCGGCATCGCCGCGCTCAACCCGCCGATGCGCGCAGGTGACGAGGCGGACACCGCCGCCGCGGAACGACCTCCACCCAGGGAGTGGCTGGATGCCAGGATGATCGCCGCGCTGATCATGGCGTTCGGCACGACGACGCTGCTCAGCGGCGTCGACCTCGCCATCGTCGCCACGCTGCGGGAGGCGGGTCAGGTGTCCTGGGCCGCCGTGGTCGTCGTGGTGTTCGGCGTGTCGTCCGTCGTCGGCGGGCTGGTCTACGGCGCGCTGACCCGGCCGCTGCCCACGTGGCTGCTGCTCGGCCTGCTGGGGCTCGTGACGATCCCGGCCGGGCTCGCCCACGACTGGCCCTGGCTGTGCGTGGCAGTCGTCGGCAGCGGGCTCCTCACCGCGCCGACCCTCAGTACGGTGGCCGACGCGGTGAGCCGGCTGGCGCCACCCGGGGTGCGGGGCGAGGTGATCGGTCTGCAGTCTTCGGCGCAGAGCGCTGGCTTCGCGCTCGGCGCACCGCTCGTCGGCGTGGCGATCGACCTCTCCGTGCCGGCTGGCGGTTTCGCGGCGGCCGGGCTCGCCGGCCTCGCCGCCGCACTGACCGGACACCTGCTGTCCCGCCGCTCGCCCGCGCGGACGGCGGTGCCCTACCACCCCGAACCGGCTGAACTCAGGTGATGAGCTGCCGCTCAGTTGGCGCGACACGGTTCGGATGACTCCTCGGCGTCACACCGGGCGCGTACCGGAAGGTCTTCCGTCCGCAGCCGAATCCGGGTGGCCAACAGGCCGGCGCGTAGCTGGAGGGCTGGTGGAGGGCTGGGCGACGGTCGGCTCCGGCCCGACGCGGCCGCGACGCGTGTCCACGGCGAGCAGCGTGACGGCGGCCAACGTCAGCAGCCCGCCGGCGAGTGCCAGCGGGCGTGCCCCCGACAGGGGTAGGAGGGCGCCGCCGAGCAGCGATCCGCCAGCAATGCCAGCGTTGAAGGCGGTGCTGACCCCGGCCGACGCGATGTCGGTGCTGCCCGGGGCGAGTTGCAGCATCCGGTTCTGCACGGCGGAGCCGAACGCCGCGTACGCGAGGCCGATCCCGGCGAGGAGCGCGACCACACCCGGCCGGAGCGCGCCGAGGGCGTACAGCCCGAGCAGCGACACCGTGCCGATGCTCAGCGGCGTCAGCAGCGAAGCGATCGGTCGGCTGTCCAGAGTTCGGGCCGCCACCAGGGTGCCGACGACCCCGGCCGCGCCGGAGACGAACAGCAGCGGTGCCAGCACCCCATCGGTGAAGCCGCTGACGTCGAGCAGGAACGGTGTCACGTAGGTCTGCAGGGTCATGAAGCCGCCGATGCCCAGGGCGGTGGCGATCAACAACACGGCGAAGCGCCGCCCGTCCGGTGCGGAGCCCCGGGCAGCGCCGCCGGCGGCCGGGGGATAGGACGGCAGGAGGACCAGCACCGCGGCGGCGATCGCCAGACCGACCCCGGCCAGCACCGCGAACGCCGCGCGCCACCCGGCCTGCTGCCCGAGCCAGGTGCCCAGGGGTACGCCGAGCACCGGGGCGAGCGTCGCCCCGGTCGAGAACAGCGCCACCGCCCGGCCGCGCACCGCGACCGGAAACGGCCCGATCACGGTCGCCGTGGCGATGGACCAGAACAGCGCCTGCGCGAGGGCGGTCACCAGACGGGAGCCGGCCAGCACGGCGTACGTCGAAGCGAGCGCGGCGGCGGCGTTCGCGGCGGCGAACAGGAGCATCGTGACGCCGAGCAGCTGCCGCCGGGGGATCCGCTGGGTCAGCCGGGTCAGCGGTATGGACGCCAGCACCACCACCACGGCGTACCCGCTGACCAGCAGGCCCACCTCTGAGCGGGACCGGCCCAGATCGGGTGCGATGTGGGTCAGCAGACCGACGGGCAGCAACTCGGTCGTGATGAACGCGAACGCGGCGAGGGAGAGCGTGACGAGCACGGCCCTGGCCCTTCGCGGCGAGACCTCCGGTGCCATGGCCCACCCCCCGTTTCCGGGGTCACCGTAATGGAGGCCCCGACCCCTGCTCCGCTCGCGGGTCACTCGACGGACGTCGACCACCCCGCGGGGGTGCTGTCATCTCGCGGGGCGCTGAGCGCCGGCTGCCGCGGTCGACGGCCGGGCCTCCGGTCAGGGTCGTGCCCGGAACGGGGCAAGGACGGCGCGGATCTGATCAGCTGCGCCCCAGTCGTCGTCGAACTGGGCCAGCACGGCGAGGTGCTGTCGCAGCTGGATGAGCGGCATGCGGGCCTCCCAGTCGTCGTCGAGCGAGGTCAGCTCGGCGTAGACCTCGAACATCCGTCGTGCCTCGGGCGGGGGCGAGGTGGACCACACGTGCGCGAGGTCGACCTCCGCCCACATGTACGACACGGCCGGGTCGATCAGCGCCGGCTCTCCGTCCGCGGTGGCCAGGATGTTCTGTGCCCACAGGTCACCGTGCGTCAGACACGCCGGTCGGTCGGGCAGCAGGTCCGGCAGCCGGTCACAGAGCCGTTCCAGCGCCGCTCGGTCTGCCGCGTCCAGCGCCGCCTCGACGCGGGGCTGATCGAGCCAGCGAAGCAGCCGGTGTTCGGCGAAGAAGGCGAAGCCGTCGTCGTTCCAGGTGTTGATCTGGCGACGACGGCCCAGCCAGTTGTCGTGGTGCCAGCCGAAGCGGGGATGGGTCGTGCTGAGGTGCAGGCCGGCGAGCAGGTGCGCGAACCGCTCCCAGAAGGCCTCGCTGCGCGGCCTCGCGTGCAGCACCGACAACACCAGTAGGTCCCGATCCGCCAGGATCACCTCGGGTGTCGCCACCCCGCCGAGCTCGCGCAGCGCGGCCAGTCCTTCGGCCTCGGCGGCGAAGACGTCGCCGGCGGGCAGGTCGGCGAAGCCCTTGACGAACACCGGTGGCGCATCCCGACGGGTGGCGATGCCGGCGAGCGCCGCGAGCCCGCCCGTCACCGGCTGCACCGTGACGACCTCACGCATACCGGCCCGGTGCAGGCGCTCCAGCAGGGTCATGCGGGATGCTCCTCAGGTCCGGTGGGGTTACGCGATCCTATGAGGCGGGTCACGGCTCGCCCTGCCCATGGCCTCGGTGGCGGACGATGCTGGGCATGGGTCAGGTGTCGGTGGATCAGCAGCGGCTGGGGCGGGTCGTCCAGGAGTTCGGTGCCCGGTGGACGAGAGACGCCGCCGACATCGAGACCTACCTGGCGGCACAGGTCGCGGACGTCAGCCACCGCGAGGTCGTCGGCCCGCTGCGCGCCGCCAGTGGGGCCAGCGGGGTGGTCCGGGTCGGGGGCAGGGAGGTCGCGGTCTGGGGCGACCCGAACGTCCCGGAGATGGCCTTCAGCGTCACCAAGTCCGTCGTGTCGGTGGTGGCCGGCCTGGCCTTCGACGACGGGCTGTTGGTGCCGGACCAACCGGTGCACCAGGTCGTCGACGTTCCTGAGTTCCGGGGGCCACACAACGAGCAGATCACGTGGCGTCACCTGCTGCAGCAGTCGAGCCAGTGGGAGGGCCAACTGTGGGGCAAGCCGACGAGCGTCGACGCGCAGAGCTTCCGCGAGGGCACGGAGGTGCACGGTACGCCCCCGGGGCAGGGGTGGGCGTACAACGACGTGCGGATGAACCTGTTCGCGTACGCGCTGACGCTCCTGCTTCGCAGGTCGCTGCCGGAGGTGCTGCGGGAGCGGGTCATGGACCCGCTGGGCGCCTCCGATCGGTGGTCGTGGCACGGGTACCGGACGAGCGTCGTCGACATCGACGGCCGCCGGACCGAGGTGGTTTCCGGCGGCGCGCACTGGGGCGGAGGGCTGATCGTCCCCGCCCGGGACCTGGCCCTGATCGGGCAGCTCTTCCTGAATCGAGGGACCCATGCCGGGGCCCGGCTGTTCAGCGCCGAGTGGATTGATCAGTCGTGGGCGCCCTGCCCGGTGAAGCGGGAATACGGCTATCTGTGGTGGCTCAACGATGAGCAGGTGCCGTGGCCCGGGGCGCCGGCGACCGGCCGCAGCGCCCGGGGCAACGGCGGGCGACACCTGCTGTGGGTCGATCCGGCCCGGGAGCTCGTCCTCGCCTCCCACTGGACTGAAGAACCGCTGGACCTGATCCGCGCCGTTTCTCACACCGTCACCAACCCCACTGGTTGAGGTCGTCTCGCACGCCGACAGGTTTCCCGATCAGCCGAAGCGGTCGGCCAGCTTCGTCAGCTTGCTGACATAGGCCGGCCAGTCGTAGTCGTCCGGCATGTTGGGGTTGTCCCGCCGGAGGCCGATCGTTGTGTCGTGCTGTTCGCGCATGATGTCGGCGTGCCCGGCGTGACGGGCGAGATCGCAGGTCACATGAATGATGATCTTGTGCAGCGTCACGTCCTGCGCACCTGGCCGCCACCACGTCACATGCCCCGGAGCGTCGAGTGGCAGCTCGTCGATCGTCTGGTCGGCGAACGCGCCGACCCGGCGATACAGGTCGATCAGACCGTCCTTCGTCTCGTCCTCCCGGGCGTACCAGTCGGCCTGGGGGTCGTCGTCGAACGCCGCCAGCGGGACCAGCTCGCCAGGGGTCGGGAATTCGCGGCCGAAGGTGGGCCCGAAGTAGCCGGCTTCGACATTGAGGCAATGCTTGAGGACGCCCAGCAGGTTGTTGCCGGTCGCCGTGCGGGGCAGCCTGGCCTCGCGTTCGCTGAGCCCGTCGAGCTTCCAGATGAGGGTTTCGCGGGCCCCGCGAAGGTAGAGGTGCAGCGCGGCCTTCACATCGCTCAGATCAGCCATGCCGGCCAGTCTTCCCTATCCGCCGTACCGCCGCGCACCCACGGCGGGCCGGTGCCAGGGCACCGGCCCGCCGAACGAATCGACGTGTCCGGGGTGTCAGCTTCCGGCGCAACTCGCTGTGGCTCCGCTGCCACTGCCGGTGCCCTGGAAGCCGAAACTGGTGGCCTGACCTGCGGCCAGTCGCCCGTTGTAGCTCTGGTTCGCGACGGTGATGGTCCCGCTGGTGCCGCTGCTGACCCCGTTCCACAGCGAGCTGACCGACGCGCCGCTGGGCAGGGTGAGGGTGACCCGCCAGCCGGTCAGCGCGGTGGTTCCCGCGGTGACGCTCACGTTGGCGACGAATCCGCCGTTCCACTGGTCCTGGACGGCGTAGACGGCGGTGCAGGTGGGGGTGCCGCCGGTGGGCGGCGGGGTGGTGGGCGGCGGGGTGGTGGGCGGCGGGGTGGTGGGCGGCGTGTCGTCGTCGAGCGTCAGGTTCTTCTGCTGGACGCTCCACTGGCTACCGCACAGACCGCAGCTGGCGCCGACGAAGTTCCGGCCGGCGGTGGTGTCGCCCTTCAGACGCCACTTGAAGTACAGCGTCGCCACCCGGCCGAACTCGCCGCCGTTGGGCTGGTCGTAGGTGCCGCCATGCCCGACGTTCAGGTTGCCCATGAAGGCGGGCAGGCCGGCGGGCAGCTTGCCCCAGTCGTCGATCGCGTTCGGGTAGGCGATGTCGCTGGGCCCGCCGATGAAGTAGGCGATGGGCTTGGTCAGTCTCCTGAGCTGGTAGTCGTCGGCGTCGTTCAGCAGCCCGCTGCTGAAGATGCCGGTCGTGGTGACGCGCGGGTCGTTCGAGACGGCGTACGCCTCCAGGCCTCCGCAGGAGAAGCCCGCGACGGCGACCTTGCTCGTGTCGAGCTTGTTGTAGTACTTGCTGCCCTGCCGGGAGTTCTCCGCGACCGCCCAGTCGATGGACTGGGTGAGCATCTGGGCGTTGGTGGAGCCGGACCCGTTGGGGGCGCCGTTGGCGATGGCGAGGAAGCCGTGGGAAGCGATCTCGCGGAGGAAGTTGCCCTGGGAGAGGCCGTTTGCCGAGCACGCGCCGTTGCCCCACACGACGATGGGTAGGCGTTCGGACGGGAGGGTCTGGGGTCGGAAGATCGTGTGGTTGGCCAGGGTGGCCGAGGTTTCGTAGTCGGCGGGGTAGGGACCGGAACCGCCGATGGCGGCGGACGCCGGTGTCCCGCCGAGCGCCATGATCACAGAGGTGACCGGGACGATGGCGGCTGCCAGGCCCGCGTAGATCTTCGATCGCCTTCTCATTGAACCCTCCAGGAACAGTCACGGTGGCGCTCCCTGGGGTGGTGGTGTCATCCGCACCCCGACGAAGGCGGTCGGTGCTGGCCACGGGTCTGATCGACACGGGCGCGACGCGGCCTGGGCGGTGACCGTGCCCTCGGCCACCACTGCCCGCTCGTCCGGCGCCGGCGACCGCCCGGCCGCGGTCCCCACAGGCGATCCGATGGGAGCTGTGTGCAGTTACTATCACTCTGGCAACGAAAAGTGTCAGTGTCTGGGCCGCTCTGGCCGGCCGTGACCGGTCAGCCGACACGTGGCGGCCTGCCGCCGATCGGCTCCGGGCGCGAGGGGTTCCTCGACGCCTGGAAATGGGTGATCCACGACGAGGCCTCCGGCCAGTGCGGCGTCGTCACCTCGACCAGACGCGCCTGAGCGAGCGAGCCGAGCCTTGTGTGGATGTCCAGGAAGGTCTCCCTGGCCTCCTGGCGAGGCCACGGCTTCGGCAGCAGGTGCGCGGGCAGGTCCGGGTCGACGTCGGCGAACTTCCGCCAGGAGTCCATGGCGGAGGTGCGAGCCACCAGCGCTCGGGCTCTGTCCACCTGACCGTTGCGCGCGGCCGCCCGCAGCTCCGCGTACTGCTGGACGAAGCTTGCGTACGCCGAGGCGAGAGTGGTCAGGTCGTACGCGGCGGCCGGACCGTGTGGCCCGGTCTCCTCGTCGAACCGGGCGTGCAGGACCGACCACCGCGCGCCCTCGACGTGGTGCAGCAACGCACGCATCGCCTCCTTGACCGGCGCGGCGTCGGACCCGGGCCGGATCCACACGCTGTCGTAAAGGCCCACGAAGCCCAGTGCGCTCAACGACCGGCGCAGCGCGTGACGGGACGCCTGGGCGGAACTCGGCAGGGAGAAGGACGCCAGCAGCCACTCGTCGGTCCAGGGCGCCGGGTGGGAGCCGAAGTTCAAGAAGTGCTGCATCCGGGAGCGATGCTTGGCGATCGCCTGCGGTGTGAGGTGGTAGACCGGCGGCCGTCGGTTCCCGCGCGTGGCGATGAGACCGCGCTTGACCAGCCGGGACAGCGCGGCACGGGCACTGGACTCGCTGACCCCGAACTCGCCCAGCATCGCGATGACCGCCGTCGACGGCAGGTCGGCCTCCGAGGAGTCGAGGTACTCGCCGAGCAAGGTCGTCAGCAGATGCTGCGGGCTGGACCCGGCCTGGGCCCGGGGCACTCGGACGTCGTCGGCGTTCACCTCATCAGACTGCCGCACCAGGAAGCCCCTGCCTCGTCAGGTGAGGGCGGGGCACGGCGCCTTCAGGGGTGGGTGGAGGCACTATCGTTCTGGCGTGCACATCCGATTTGACGTCCCCGCCGACCCTGACTACCCCGGCCGGGTGGCCGCTGCCCTCGGCAGCGTCCGGCTGCGCAGATTCGGCTATATCGGAGCGGTCCTGACGGCGGTCGGGGTTATCGGTCTCGTCGTCTCGCGGGGGTTCGGGTGGGGTGAGCGGACGTCACCGCTCTGGACGACGCTGGTCATCGCCGGCGTGCTGTCGATGCTGTACCGCCCCTGGGTGCTGGCGCGTGCCCGACGCCGCTCCGGCAGCTACGCCGTCGAGGGCGCCTACGACATCACCGATGACAACATCATGATGCGCAGCGGCTCGGAGTCCGGCGGCATCGCCTGGGACGGGGTCGCCCAGGTGCGCGACGTCCAGGATTTCTGGGTTGTCTACGTCGGCCGGATGCCGGCGACCGTGATCCCGCGCTGGCTGATGTCCGCCGAGGATGCCGAGACGTTGCGCGCCCACCTGGTCTCACGAGGGCTGCTGGAGAGCTGAGTTCAGCTGCCACCGGCTGCTGGCGGACGGGGCTGCGCCGCCTGGGTCGGTTGCCAAGGGGCGCCGAGGGTTACCTCGTACCGGTGAAGATCATCGTTGCTGCCGACGTGCCGGAAACCGGCACGTTCGAGGGTCCGCCGGGAGGCGACGTTGTCGTCGGTGGTCTCGGCGACAACGCACGACAACCCGTGATCGGTCGCGAGGCTGAGCAGGACGGCGAGCGCCTCCGCCGCATAGCCGTTCCCCCGGGCCGATGGGGCAAGGCCGTAACCGACCTCGATGCGCCCGTTGTCCGGCTGACCCTTGAACCCGATTCCTCCGATGGCCTTCCCGTCGGCGACCCGGGTGATCCGGTAGTGCCCGAATGGGCGGCGGTCGCCGTAGGCGGCGGTGGCGGCGAGAAAGCCCCGGACGCCGAGGATGTCGCCGTCGAACGGGAAGTCCTCAGCCCAGTCGTCCCCGGCCCCGGGACGCCGCCCGACAATGCGTTCACCCTCCGCCGAGTCGATGGGATGCAGGCGCAGTCGGGGCGTACGAAGTTCGGTCACGGGCCACAGCGAAGCAGCCCTCGGGAGCTGACACAAGCCGATTACGCGCCCGACGCAGACCGGCTTCGCGGCACCGGCCCTCCGTGTCGGCATCCGCGCCCCTGAGCGATGACCAGGGGGTACGGGGACCAGCGGCGGCAGCACGACCCATAAGGTGAACGGATGTCGGTCAAGCAGATTCAAGTGACGTTCGACTGCGCCGAGCCTGTGCGCGTCGGTCTTTTCTGGTGTGAGGCGTTGGGATACGTTCCGCCGCCGCCACCGGAGGGGTTCGCCACCTGGGACGATGTCGATCGCGAGGCGGGCTCGTGGTTCGCGTGCAGTGATCCCGCCGGGGTGGGTCCGCGCCTCTATTTCCAGCGGGTGCCCGAGGGCAAGGTCGTCAAGAACCGGGTGCACCTCGACGTGCGGGTCGGCACCGGGCTGGTGGGCGAAGAGCGTCTGGCAGCCCTTGAGGCCGAATGCGCGCGACTGGTCCCGCTCGGCGCGGTACGCGGGCAGCTGTTGCTCGCCGACGGCGAGAACGAGTCGTGCCTCAACATGCAGGATGTCGAGGGCAACGAGTTCTGCCTCGACTGAGTGACCGACGCCCGGCCGGAGCGGCTCACGTTGCCGCCCGTCTGCTGAGCGGGCGGCCGAACCTGGTGGGGGTCAGGCGGGTGCCTGGCCCCCCACGTTCGGGTTCGGTCAGCCCAGGTACTTCTCCCACGGACCGGTGATGGCCAGGGTGAGGCCGGGGTCCTGCATGTTGACGAAGAGCACCTTGCCGTCGGCGCTGAAGGTCGGCCCGCAGAACTCCGAGTCGTTGAGCTGGTTGCGGGCGATCGCGTACGTGGGGCCGCCCGGGACCGTGCTGAGCACGTGCGAGGCGCCCGTGCCGTCCTCGGCGAGCACGAGGCTTCCCCACGGGGTGACGGTCACGTTGTCCGGGCCGTCGAAGGTGAGGTCGGTGTACTTGACCGGAGCGCCCTCCTCGGACTGGGTCTGGTGCGGGAAGTACGTCACCAGCTGGATGGTCTGGTTCTTGAAGTTGTAGAACCAGACCATTCCGTCGTGCGGCGCGGCGTCCGCCGGCAGGTCACCCTCGTCCCAGGCGTACGAGTTGACCACGTAGACGCCCTCGTCGGTGGCCCACACGCCCTCGAACTTGCGGCCGCGGGTGACCTGGCCGTCGGCGAACTGCTCGCGCACCGACCTGGTGCGCGCGTCGCGGTCCGGCACCTCGATCCAGCGGACCGGGAAGGGGCGGCCCAACTGGGCGGAGGTCAGGTACGCGACGTCCGGGAGCACCGAACCGTCATCCATGATGATCTGCATCGCGGCGAGGACACCGGCGTTCGGTGCGAGGCGGGTGAGCACGCCGGGGCCCAGCTTGACGCCGTGCGGGGCCGTCCAGCGGTAGAAGAGGCCGTTGGGCGCGTCGGCGTCCTCGGAGAGGTAGATCCGGGTGCGGTCCTTGTCGATGGCCAGGGCCTCGTGGGAGTAGCGGCCCAGGCACTTGATCGGCTTCGGGTCGGCGCTGCCGTCGGCCCACACCTCGAAGACGTAGCCGTGGTCCTTCTGGTAGACGCCGGACCGGCCGCCCTCTGCCCACTTGTCGCCGGCCCGGTCCTCGGTCTCCTCGCAGGTGAGCCAGGTGCCCCAGGGGGTCGGCCCGCCGGCGCAGTTGGAGATGGTGCCGGAGAGCGCCACGAACTCACCCAGGTTCCGGCCCGCCAGGTCAGTCTTGATCACGGTGCAACCGCCGGCGTCGACGGCGCCCGCGTCGTAGACCGTCCCCTTGATGTGGGGCACACCGAACTCGGCACCCGGGTCGATCTCGTGGTTCTGGATCAGGGTGTATCGGCCGTGGCCGGCGTCGTAGACGGCCATGCCGTCGTGGTCCGACGGGGTCACGCCCTGGCCGCGGTCGAGCCGGGTGACGCCGGTCCGGGTGACGATGGTGTAGCTGAAACCCTTGGGCAGGGCCAGGATTCCCTTGGGGTCGTCCACGAGCGGCGGGAAGGGCACGTTGCCGGGCTTCACCGGCGGGTGCGGCCGGACCGGGCTGGCCTGGGCCAGGGACGGCAGGCCGCCTGCGACCGCAAGGCCGACGCCGGCGGCGGCGCCTCCGGCGAGGAAGGTACGACGAGAGGAAGGCACGGGGATCAGCTCCTGGTCGAGGCAAGTGCGTCGATTGGCAGCCAACTCCTGCGGACGGACAACGACACGTCACCCGTGGGATCGGGCGGTGACATCGGAGTGAAGAGTCAGGGTCGCGCACGCGTCGCCGGCGGCCGGTGGCACGGGGGCTGGCTCATCGAGCGGGCCACCACACCAGCCGGGTCGGGCTTGACCTTGACGCTGCGTCAACCCTCCATGCTGCCGCCATGAGCAATTCGCCAACAAGCGCTCAGGTCGAGCAGCCCGCGATCCGCGTGCACGGCCTGGAGAAGTCATTCAAGCAGGTGAAGGTGCTGCGCGGCGTCGACATCGACGTGGCGCGGGGCAGCATCTTCGCCCTGCTCGGCTCAAACGGGGCCGGCAAGACCACCGTGGTGAGGATCCTGGCCACGCTCCTGCGGGCGGACGGCGGGACGGCCCGGGTCGCCGGCTTCGACGTGGCGACCCAGGCCGCCGACGTACGGAACTCGATCAGTCTCACCGGGCAGTTCGCGGCGGTCGACGAGATCCTCACCGGGCGGGAGAACCTGGTCCTGGTCGCCCGGCTGCGGCACCTCAGGGAGCCCGGTGCGATCGCGGACGACCTGCTGGGGCGCTTCTCGCTGACCGAGGCGGGCACCCGGAGGGTGGGGACGTACTCCGGTGGCATGCGTCGCCGTCTGGACATCGCGATGAGCCTGATCGGGAACCCGCCGGTCATCTTCCTCGACGAGCCGACGACCGGGCTGGACCCGGAGGCGCGCATCGAGGTGTGGCAGGCGGTCAAGGAACTCGCCCGTGGCGGCACGACGGTGCTGCTCACCACCCAGTACCTCGACGAGGCCGAACAACTCGCCGACCGGATCGCGATCCTCCACGAGGGACGAATCATCGTGAACGGCACCCTCGACGAGCTCAAGCAGCTCCTGCCACCCGCCGAGATCGAGTACGTCGAGAAGCAACCGACCCTCGAGGACGTCTTCCTCACCCTCGTTGGCGCCAAGACCGAGAAGGAACAACGATGAACAAGCACTTTGTCGGCGACACCACAGTCCTGCTGGGACGCTCACTGCGCCACATCGCCCGCAGCCCGGACACCATCATCACGACCGCCGTCATGCCGATCGCCTTCATGCTGCTGTTCGTCTACGTCTTCGGCGGCGCGATCGAGACCGGCTCCGACTCGTATGTGAACTACCTGCTCCCCGGCATCCTGCTCATCACGATCGCCTCGGGCATCTCGTACACCGCCTTCCGGCTCTTCCTGGACATGCAGGGCGGCATCTTCGAACGGTTCCAGTCCATGCCGATCGCGCGCTCCTCGGTGCTGTGGGCGCACGTGTTGACCTCGCTGGTCGCCAACGTGATCTCACTCGTGGTCATCGTCCTCGTCGCCCTGCTGATGGGCTTCCGCACGGGCGCGGGCGTGCTGGGCTGGCTCGCCGTCGCCGGCATCCTGCTGCTGTTCACCCTGGCGCTGACCTGGATCGCCGTGATCCCCGGCCTCACCGCTCAGTCTGTGGACGGCGCGAGCGCCTTCTCGTACCCCCTGGTCTTCCTGCCGTTCGTCAGCTCGGCCTTCGTGCCCACCGCGTCGATGCCCGGCCCGGTGCGCGCCTTCGCCGAGCACCAGCCGGTGACCGCCATCGTCAACGCGATCCGAGACCTCTTCGCGCAGGAGCCGGTCGGATCGGGCATCTGGACCGCTCTCGCCTGGTGCGTCGGCATCCTCGTGGTGGCCTACCTCTTCGCCAACCTGACCTACCGCCGCAAGATCTCCTGAGCTGGATTCGAGTGGGGCCGAGCGACTTGAGGGGCAGGATCAGGGCATGCTGACGATCAGTCAACTCGCGGCGTACGCCGGCGTCACGGTGCGGGCGGTACGGCACTACCACCAGATCGGCCTGCTGCCGGAGCCCGAGCGGGACGCCTCGGGTTACCGGCGGTACAGCGCGGGGGCGGTGGTGTCCCTCATCAGGATCCGGATTCTCGCCAACGCCGGCGTGCCGCTGTCCCAGATCGGTCAGATGCTGGAGGCCGACGCGTCGACCTTCGCGGCCGCGGTCGAGGAGATCGACAGACAACTGGGCGACGAGATCGCACGACTGGAGGCCAGCCGGAAGCAGATCGCGCAACTCGCCGCCGGGGATCGGCTGGCGCTCGCACCAGAGGTGATCACCTACCTCGACCGGCTCCGGGACATCGGCGTCTCCGAGCGGGTGGTGGCGGGTGAGCGGGACAGCTGGATCCTGATGTCGGCTCGCTGGCCCGATCGCGTCCGCGAATGGATGCCCGGCAAGATCGCGCAGCTCGACGACCCGCAGCTCATTCGGCTCTACCGGATCCTGTCGGAGATCTTCGAGAGCGACACCGGCGACGACGCGCTTCTGGTGGAGGCCGCCGACATCCTGGCGAGCCTCGCCGAGCAGGCATACCGCTCTGGTGAGATCGACCTCGGTGAGGTGGCGCAGGACGATCTACCGTTCGACCTTCTGGACGCCTTGGCCGTCGAGTCGGACCCGCGGGTGCAGCGACTGCTGGATCTGATGCGCGAGCGCGGCTGGGATGGTCTGGCGCGGCTGGAGCGGCTGGCAGAGCCGTCCACCTGATCGACTGTCAGCTCTGTTGGTAGTTGACCGCGGCGAACCCGCAGGGCTGGTGCAGGTGCAGGTAGTAGGCGCCCTCGCCGAACTCGTCCAGGTCCGCGCCGCCGATCAGGCCCACGTAGTCCATCGGCTCCCCGCACCCGGGGCAGTCGGCGTGCTCGGCGTCCTGGATCCAGTCCGGTCGGCCGCCCAGGGTGGAGCCGCCCTGGTTCCAGGCACTGGCCTGGTACGGGCTCGCCAGGGCCGGCCCCGCAACCGGGAGCAGGGTCGGCGGGTCCTCCGGTCCGGTATCGCCGCCCAGGTAGCTCGGCCGGGTGTTGTCGGCCCACCAGGTGGTGGCACCGGCCGGCGTGACCCGGCTGTACAGCGTCGTGTAGCAGGCGCAGAAGTGGCAGGTCTCGACGACCAGGCGGCCGGACCAGCCGGTGTGGGCCAGCGCGGCGCCGATGGCGGGGTCGGTGGTGTCGAGGTCGGCGGCGATCCAGAGCGGGGACGCGCACCAGGGGCAGGCGGATCGGTCCGCGGACGCTGGCGCGTCCCGCATGACCCACCGGTACGCGACGTCAGCGCACAGGTCCCGTCGGTTGCCGTCCGGGCCGATCGTCCAACCGCCCTCGGCCGCGTAGCTCAGCACCCCCACGTGCAGGTCGTCAGCACCGGCTGGCGGGTGCGTCGACCAGCGACGCAGGGCGTCCTCGGCGAGCGGGTGAGCGCTGTGGGCCAGGATGAGGAGCAGATGGTTGAGTCGGTCCGGCGTCCGCCCGCCGTCGACCTGCTCGATGACCCGGCCGACCACGTCGGCGCCCGCCGCCCGGTACAACGTCGCCGGCCACAGCAGATCGAGGTCGAGCAGGGCCCCGTGGTACGGCGACAGTCTCTGCGGATCGGCGGCGGCGATCTCGCCCAGCTCCTCGATCGCGTCGTCGTCCTCGTCCGCCGCTCTCCTGATCAAATCCTCGATCACCAGCGGATGTTAGCTCCCAGCTCCGACGCTCAGCGTCCCGCTGCCGGGGCCGGCTGAGGTCGACGATCTGTGGGCGTGTCGGGTGTGTCGCGCCACCAACGGCGGGACGCCAGCGCCGCCAGCCCGGCGCGGGCGGCGTTGAGCAGGACATCGTCCACCGACGACACCCGGTCCAGCCGCAGGACGTACTGGGCGGTCTCCACCAGGACCGAGCAGCCGGCCGCGAGAGACAGGACGCGCGGCACCGACGCCAGCGCCGGGAACCGCAGCGGGGCGAAGAACCCCAGGGCCGCGAAGACCAGCAGATTGCCGACGACCTGGACCGTCGCCGTCAGCGGCCCTCCGTCGGAGAAGATCGTGAACAGGTCGCGCAGCGGCACCACTGTCACCCGGCCGGGGACCGCGCCGGCCTGGTCACCCGGCAGCATGATCATCCATACCCAGGGGATCGTGCCGTAGACGATGCCGACATCGGCCAGCGACGTGCGCCATGCCGACGTGGTGCCGGCGGCGCGTCGGCGGCGGGCCAGGGCCCACACCGCCAGCACGGCCAACGGCAGGACGATGACCGTGATCAGGACGACGCCGTTGAACGTACCGAACCAGCCGTGCCAATCCCTGACCATCCGACCCCCGCCATTCGCCCAGCCCCGAAACCTACCCGGTCCGGGTGGCGGGCGATCGCCCGTTTGTGGCACCCGCGCGCCGGGCACACACCAGCGTGGCGATTGAACGAGCCCCGCAGATCCTGTTCATCCAGGGTGCCGGTGCCGGCGTACACGACGACTGGGACAACAGGCTGGTCGACAGCTTGCGCCGTGAGCTCGGGGACGGGTTCGAGGTCCACTACCCGCGGATGCCCGACGAAGCCGATCCGGGCTACGCCACCTGGGGCGTAGCCATCCGGCGGGAGATCGCGGCGCTGGACGACGGCGCGATCGTCGTGGGTCACTCGGTCGGCGGGACGCTCCTCGTCCACACGCTCGGCGAACGGCCACCGGAGCGGGCGCTCGGTGCGATCGTGCTGATCGCCGCCCCCTTCGTCGGTGCTGGCGGCTGGGCCGGTGAGGAGTTCGAACTGCCGCCCGATCTGGGCGCAAGGCTGCCGCCCGGAGTGCCGGTGCACGTGTTCCACGGCCTCCAGGACGACACGGCGCCACCGTCACACGCAGATCGGTACGCCGCAGTCATCCCGCAGGCGCACCTGCACCTGCTCCCCGGTCGCGATCACCAGCTGAACGACGATCTGAGCGAGGTGGCGACGGTGATGCAGCGCGATCTGGCGACCGCAGCGGATCGTGCTCTGCCGCGGCTGCCGCTCGTCCGACCCGAAGCTGGTGTTCAGCGCATCACGGGCTCATCGGTTGACGTTGAGAGGGACCGCTCTTTTCGGGATGCGGCGACGGGCGAGGTGCCTGATGCCGGTAACGGCGACCGCGATCACCGTGATGAGGATCGCCAGGGGTAGCGGCTGACCGTCGAAGTGCTGCATCGCCGTGTTGACGAGCAGCGGGTCGGGGATGAGCCATCCGGCCAGGAAGCCGGTGAGTCCGACGCCGACGATCACGGCGGGCCGGTGGCGGCGGACCGCGAAGGCGGCGACGACAGCGGCGGTGGCGGCGGCGAGGATCCCCAGGACCGTCGGCGCGGCGTCGAGAACGTAGACGCCGTGGCGTCCCCACTCACCGGTGCCTTTCCAGGCGAGGACGCCGAGCGGGACGAGGGCCCACCAGAACAGGCGCGGCCGGGGCGCGGTCCACCGCTCGCGGGCGGCGATCACGAGCAGGACGAGGATCGAGACCGGTACGGCGGTCGTGAAGAGCTGTTGGCCGAGGTTGGCGCCCAGGCCGGCGCCGCTGCGAGCATCGATGACGAACCAACCAACGGTGACCGTCAGGAATATCGCCTGCAGGGTGAGGGCGGTCCGGGCCGCGCCGCACAACCAGGCGATCAGCGGTGCGAGGGGCACCAGGCCGAGAACGACTATCTGCGGCCAGCTGGCGATGATGGCCGGCATGTCGGTGGCGAGGACGGCGCCGGTGAACAGGTCCAGGGTCTGACCGGCGGGCTGGGTGCCGGCGGCGACGAGCAGGGCACTGAGGCCAGTGGTGAGGGCTGTGGTGCTGACGGGCGTGGTGAGTCTCAGTCGGATCGCCAGGGCGATGATGTGCAGGGTCTCGTGCCAGCTCGGGTGCCGGCGGCCGTGGTCGAGGTCGAGCAGCAGTCCGAGCAGTTCCTCGCCGCGGGCGGTGCGGTGCGCGGCTGGCAGCAGCCGCAGCAGCCGTCGATATCGTCGCTCCAGACTGCTCATGCCCGGGCTCATCCGATGGTCCCAAGGCGCGGAGCGTTGCGGGCGGCACGCTTGCTGAGGCGCTCCTCGGCGAGCCGGACCGCCTCGGCCATCCGCTGGCTCTCCGCACGGATGGCGTCTGCCCCCGCATCGGTCAGTTTGTAGAAACGGCGCAGCCGACCCTTCTCCACCTCGTCGTGGTCGGGGGTGATGAGCCCTTGGGCGACGAGGCGGTCAAGGGCTCCGTAGAGGGTGCCGGCGCGTAACCGGACCCTGCCGTCGGTCATCTGGTCGACCTCCGTCACCACTGCGTAGCCGTGCCGGGGTTGGTCAGCGAGGGCGGAGAGGATCAGGAACGTCTGCTCACTGAGGTCCATAGACGATATATATCGCACCACGATATATAAAGCAAGGACGTCCTGGCGTGGCGGAGCCGTCATCGGTGTCAGACGTCGCCAGTCGTGCCGCCCCCGGCTGCGTCGTGGGGCGGCACGACCGTTCGATCGCGCGGTGGGTCAGCTGCGGGTGGACCAGCGTTGGTTCTGCTGGCCGTTGCAGGCCCAGAGGATGAGCTTGGTGCCGTTCGCGGTGGCGGCGGCGTTGGCGTCGAGGCAGAGGCCGGACTGGACGCCGGTGATGGTGCCGTTGGAGTTGACGTTCCACTGCTGGTTGGTGCCGCCGTGGCAGTCCCAGATGATGACCTGGGTGCCGTTGGTGGTGCCCTGGCCGTTGGCGTCGAGGCATTTGGTGCCGTACACCTGGAGTTGTTTGCCGGCGGTGTAGGTCCACCGCTGCGCGGTGCTGTTGCTGATGCAGTCCCAGAGTTGGACCTGGGTGCCGTTGGTGCTGGTGCCGTTCGGCACGTCGACGCAGCGGTTGGACTGGGCGCCGACGACCTGGACGTTCTGCTGCGGGTTGCTGCCTCCGGCCGGTGCGTAGCCGGCGGCGTTGATGTTGGCCTGGACGGCGTTCTCGGTGGCCGCGGTCGGGTAGCCGGAGGTCAGTACGCCCTCGAAGAAGGTGCCGCGACCGGTGATGCTGTTGTCACCGCCGATGCCGAGCAGGATGGCCCCTTCCTTCTTCATCGGGTGGTAGCCGTTGGGGCGTGGCCCGTCGAAGTAGGTGGTCAGGCTGCCTGACTGCGCGTTTCCGCCCCGGATCGCCCAGTGGTTCGGCTCGCCCTTGACCATGGCGGTGACGAAGCGGTGGTTGATCGACGCGATGTTGTTGTAGCCCGCGTTGACTCCGGAGAAGAGGCCCCACTCCAGGTCGGCCATGATCCAGGGGCCGGCTCCTGCCCCGTAGCCCCACTGCTTGTTGGCGCCGAAGTAGACGGTCTCCATGATGGCGCGTTCGTCGGCCAGGTTGTTCGTCTGGGCGTTGCCGTAGTCGAAGCAGCACCACTGGTTGTAGTGCGTGCCGTCGACGACCGCGTAGATGCCCTCGGGCTGGTCGCCGGTCGCGACACCGTTGGTGTTGTTGTTGCGGTAGCCGGTGCCGGGGGCGATGTAGACGCCGTACGCCTTCTGGCCGCCGACGATGACCGGGGCCGCCTTCGCGTCGGCGAGGTTGTCCCATCCGCCAGGGGCGGGCCCGGCGAAGCCGCCGGGAGGTGCCTGCGTGAGGCGGTTGTTGCGGCCGGACTGGTCGTAGATGATCGTGATGACGCAGTTGGTGTTGGCGCAGAACGTGTCCTGGGTGGCGGCGTTCGCGTAGCCGCCCTCGCTCAGCACGCCGACGTCGCGGGTGGTGTTGTCCGACGATCGTCG
Organism: Micromonospora sp. CPCC 205558; assembly: GCF_036902955.1. Lineage (NCBI taxonomy): Bacteria > Bacillati > Actinomycetota > Actinomycetes > Micromonosporales > Micromonosporaceae > Micromonospora > Micromonospora sp. CPCC 205558. The sequence goes on along the minus strand of NZ_JBAKHR010000020.1, from coordinate 13,891 downwards.
GACCTGGTAGAGCGGGCCGTTGTACGCGCCGTACAGCGCGCGGGTGGTGCTGTGCGCGGCCACGCACGGCGTGCCGCCGGAGGCGTAGATGTCACACGGACCCGTGCCGGCCGCATGGGCGACGCCTGGCGCGTCCGAGACCACATAGACGCCAACGCCGACGACCAGGGCCAGCAGCGTCGCTGCGGCGGCCATCGGGCGGCCCAGCCTTCTCTTCACATTCATCGGATCCTTTCCCCTGCGGGGTGGGTGCGGTGGTGGAATTGACGTCACACGTCATACCTGTGACATTAATAGCCGGCCATCTATTGGCGCTAGTTGGCACGCGTTGGTAATCGATCGATGAGCCTGAGGACGGATATGCTGGTCGGCGGAGCAAGGTGCGTCCCCGTGTCGGGGCAAGAATCGATTCGAGGGCGATTGATGAACATCGGGGAGATCGCTCGTCGGGCGGGGGTGTCGCGCAGCACCGTCTCCTACGTGCTCAGCGGGAAACGCAGCGTCTCGGAGGGGACCCGGCAACGGATCCAGTCGGTCATCGACGAGTTGAACTACCGGCCGAACGCCAGCGCCCGCGCGCTGAAGGAGGGGCGCACCCGCACCCTCGGGCTGGTCATCCCGCCGGCGAGCCAACGATTGACCGACATGCAGCTGGGTTTCGTCGCCAGCGTCGTCGAGGCGGCCGCCCGCCATGACCTCGATGTGCTGCTGTCCCCCTCCGGCGGCGACCACGACCGGTCCTTCGAACGGATCGTCACCGGGCGTCGGGTGGACGGCGTGATCCTGATGGAGATCCGGTTGGCGGACGACCGGGTGACCCGGTTGACCAACGCCGGGCTGCCGTTCGTCACGATCGGTCGGACCGCCGAGCCGCACGGGATGAGCTGGATCGACATCGACTACGCCGGGTTGATCGCCCGGTGCGTGCAGCACCTGGCCGACCTCGGGCACCGGCAGGTGGCACTCGTGAACCGGTCAGCGGAGTTGGTGGCCGCCGGCTACGGCCCCAGCCACCGCGCGCTGGCCGGCTTTCGGGCGGCGGTGCTGGAGCGAGGGTTGACCGGCGTGGAGGTCTGCAGCGGCGACGACACCGCCTCCGGCGAGGCGTGTATGGAGCAGCTGCTCGCGACGCACCCGGAGGTCACGGCGGTGGCCACCATCAACGAGGCCGCACTGCCCGGGATACAGCGCGCGCTGACGGGCGCCGGGTTGTCGGTGCCACGCGACTTCTCCGTCACCGGAGTCGCCGCGCAGCACTGGGCGGAAGACTTCCGCCCGCCGCTGACCGCCGCCGATGTGCCGATGGTCGAGATGGGCGCCGAGGCGGTGGCCCTGTTGCTGGAGATGAGCGCGACTCCCGGCGCCGTGCCACGACACCGGCTGTACACCCCGCCCATCTCGTTGCGTTCCAGCACCGGTCCGGTCCGGGCCCACTGATCCGACCCGGCTACCCGCCCCTGACCCGCCGTTCCTCCGCAGCGGCGGCGAGGATGAGATAGCTGCTGGCCGTCCAGGTGTACGCGCGGTCCCGGAGCCCGGTGCCGGTCTCGGCGTCGAAGTTCTCCGCGAAGCCGGACTTCTCGCACAACGCGAGGAATCGTCGACTGACCTCGTCGGCGATCCTGGTCTGCCCGGCCCGGCGCAGGCCGTCCTCGACGAGGACGGTGGAGGGCGCCCAGATCGGGCCCCGCCAGTAGCCGTCGGCGAGGTAGTGGGCCGAGTCCGTCGGCTCGGTGGCCAGACCGTGCGTGGTCAGGTGGGTTTCGACGCCGCGCGCCAGTGCGGCGGCGACCGGGGCCGGGAGGTCGGCTCCGAGTGCGACGGGCATCAGGTCGAGCAGGCTGCGGCTCCTTCGTCGGTGCCCGGTGCGGGGGTCACGGGCGGTGAAGCGTTCGCCGTCCCACAGGTCGCGCAGCATGGCCCCGTGGATCCGGTCGGCCTCCTGCCACCAGCGGTCGGCGGGCTCACCCAGCTCGGTGGCGAGTTCGGCGAGGCAGCGAAGCTGCGCGACCAGGAACGCGGCGAGGTCGGCCGTCTCCAGGACCCGGTTCTCGTCGAAGGTGGTGGCGTTGTCCCAACCGCTGTCGTTGCCGTGCTGATAGTGCGGCAGGTCGTGGCCGGGGGCCCGCCGCGCGTCCAGCCAGAACTCGGTCCAGCGGGCGAGCCGGTCGTACGTCTGCGCCAGCGCCAGCCGGCTCGGCGGCTGGGGAAGGCGTCGGCGCAGGTGACGGAGGGCCCAGCCGTGGATGGGGGGCTTGACGTAGTTGTGCAGGACCTCGGAATGGGTGACCGAGTCGGGGAGGGCGCCGGTCTCGTCCTGGTGGTCGAAGGGCAACTGGAACTGGTGCCAGGCCAGCTCCGGGTCGCCGGCCGCCAGGGCGATCGCGTTGAAGCAGTGGTCCCAGCTCCACACCTTGTCCATCCAGTGCTTGGACATCAGTACGGCCGGTCGGGTGACGAAGCCCGCAGGCGCGACAGTGGCCGACCACAGGACGTACGCGGCCAGCTCGGCGGCCGGGGTCTCCGCACCACGCCACGGCGCGATCGCGTCGACGAACGCGGTGAACTCCGCGACCCGGTCACTGCACAACTGCTCGAAGGTGACGGATCCGGAGTACGGGCGGCGGGCCGTCGCGTACTCCTCGATCGCGATCTCCCAGGGTTGGTCGCCGCGCAGGTCCACGGACCGGTCGGCCGTGCCGAGCGCCTGCACGCCGTCGGTCCGCGGCGAAGCGCCGGAGAGCACCGTGATGCGGTAGCGACGACCAGTCTCGTACGAGGTGAAGACGTGTGATCCGTCGACCGGGTCGGCGTACAGGTAGGTGCCGCTGAACGGGGTGAGGGTGGGCGCGGCGGCGGCCACCCGCAGGCCGAGCCGGTGTCCCCGGATCCGCAGGGTGTCCGGCCCGTCGTAGACGGCCTCGATCCGGTCGACGCCGTTGCGCCAGGTCAGCAGCGCGGGCGTGGCGACGACGGTGGTGCCGGCGACCGTGGGGGCGAGGCGCAGAACGGGGTGCAGCCCGGTCTGGTGGGAGACCAGGTGCAGATCGTCGGCGTACGTCTTCTCGGCTACCACCGGGGAGATGTTGAACCAGGATCCTCGGTAGCTGAACGGGATGTCCTGGATTCCGAACTCCGGACCGGACGGGGCGACGGTCATGGGTGGCGGGTGCCTTTCTGTGTTGCGGATGGTCGGTCCTCGACCGCTGCGGGTGGTCGGTCCTCGACCGGTGTGGATGGTCAGTCCTTGACGGCGCCGGCGGTCACGCCCATCGAGACGTAGCGTTGGGCCAGGATCAGCAGCACGGCGGCGGGGATCGAGGCGACGACGGCGGTGGCCATGATGGCGTTCCACTGCTGGTTGTTGTTGCCGATGTAGTGGTAGATGCCGAGGGTGATCGGCTGGTGGTCGCCGCCGCCGGCGAGGGTCGAGGCGAAGATGAAGTCGGACCAGGACCACAGGAACGCGAAGAGGGACACCGTGACGATCGAGTTGCGGCTGACCGGCAACACGACCGACCAGAAGGTCCGCAGCTGACCGGCGCCGTCGACCACGGCGGCCTGCAGCAGCTCGTCGGGGATGCCGGACATGAAGGCCGTGAAGATCAGGACGCCGAACGGCACCGCGAGCGTGGTGTCGGCCAGGATCAGGCCGGGCAGCGTGTTGAGGACGCCGAGAGTGAGGAAGATGGCGTAGAAGCCCATCGCCATGATGATGCCCGGGATCATCTGCGCGATCAGCAGCACGAAACTCAGCGCCGGCCCGCCGGGGGGCCGGAGCTTCGCCAGCGCGTAGCCGGCGGGGGCGGCCAGTGCCACGGTCAGCGCCACCGTGCCGAGCCCGACCAGGAAGCTGGTGCCGAGGTACGGCAGTTGCTGGTCGAGCACCGCCCGGTAGCCGTCCAGGGTGCCGTTGGTGGGAAACAGGTGCGGGGGAGTGGCTCGCATGTCCTGGTCCCGGGTGAAGGACACGTTGATCATCCAGTAGACGGGGAAGAGCATCAGCCCGGTCAGCACCAGGCCGACGCCGGTCTTCCACCAGGCCCGAGGCGTCGAGGTGGTCATCGCAGCTGCTGCCTCCGCTCGATCCGGATGTAGACGAGGCCAGCGATCAGCGCCAGCACGATGAGCAGGTTGCCGATGGCCGCGCCCGGGCCGAACTCGGGCAGCAGGTTGCCGAAGCCGAGCCGGTACGACCAGGTGGCGAGGGTGGCGGAGGAGCCGGTCGGACCACCCCTGGTCATGATCCAGATGATGTCGAAGACCTTCAGCGTGTAGATCAACCCCAGTAGCAGCGTGATCGCGGAGACGGGACGCAGCAGCGGGAAGGTGATCCCCCAGAACCGTTGCCACCCGGTCGCGCCGTCCAGCGCGGACGCCTCGTACATCTCCGCCGGGATCGCCTGCAGGCCGCTGTAGAGCACCACCAGGTTGAACGGGATGCCGATCCAGACGTTCGCGATGATCACCGAGGTGAGCGACCAGCCCGGCGACGTGAGCCAGTTGACCGGGTCGACCCCGACGACGCCGAGCGCCGCGTTGACCAGCCCCGAGTCGCTGTTGAGCAGCCACGACCAGGTCGACGCCGAGACGATCAATGGCAACAGCCACGGTACGAGGATCAGCGCCCGCAGCGTGCGCGACAGCGGGAAGTGCTTGTAGAAGAAGAGAGCCAGGGCCATGCCGATGGTGAACTGGAAGGCGAGCGAGGCTGCGGTGAACACCACTGTGTGCGTCAGCGTCGGCCCGAATGCCGGGTCGGTCAGGACCGTCCGGTAGTTGTCGAGGCCAGCGAAGGGCGCTCCGCCCTGCACGAACGACCGGACTGTGTACTCCCGCAGGCTCAACTCGACGTTGCGGTAGAGCGGGTAGGCGTAGAAGGCCGCCAGGTAGATGGTCACCGGTGCGAGGAAGCCCCACGCCCACCATCGGCTGGGCCGGCGGACACGGGACGGGGGAGGCCCGGGCGGGGCGGCGCTCGCCGCCCCACCCTGGTCTCGTACGGCGGCAGTGGTCTCGGTCGTGGAGGGCATGGTGTCGGTTCGGGTCGCTTACCTGGTCGCGGCGGCGCTCTGCGCGGCGGTCAGTGCCTCCTGTGGCGACTTCCCCCCGCTGAGGGCCGACTGCACCGCCGTCCACAGCGATTCGGAGATCTTCGGGTACTTCGTGCCGAGGTTGTCACCGGTGCGGCCCTTGGCGGCCCGGACCGCCTCCACCCAGACCTTGAGCTTGGGGTCCGCGGTGGCCTGTCGTTCCTGTACGGCGGCGACGGGTGCGACGTAGGAGAGCGTGGTGTCCGTGGTGAGGAGGTTGTCGGCGTTGGTCAGGCAGGTGACGAGCTTCTGTGACGTCTCGTACCGGCCGGTCTTCTTCTGCACCGGAATGGAGACGAACTCGCCGCCGGTGGGTGCCGGGGCCGGGCCGCCCGCGCTGGCCGGAATCGGGATCGTGCCGTACGCGAAGCCGAGCTTCTCCGCGTTGGCCAGTTGCCAGGTGCCGTTCTCGGCGAACGCGTAGTCGCCGGTGGCGAACTCCTGCCAGCTGGTGGTCTGGGTGTTGTTGATGACGGAGTTCGGGGCGTGGCCCTGCTTGAGCCAGTCGGTCCAGAGCGTCAGCGCGGAGACCGCCTGCGGCGAGTCCAGACTGGTCAGTTGGGCACCCGATCCCCAGAACCAGGGCAGGAACTGGAAGCTGCCCTCCTCGGTGCCGATCGCGGAGAAGGTGATGCCCTTCTTCCCCTTGGCCTTGACCTTGGTCAGTGCCGTGGTCAGTGACGTCCAGTCCGTGACGGTGGCGGGATCGACGCCGGCGGCGGTGAGCAGATCCTTGTTGTAGTAGAGGGCGAGGGTGTTCGCCCCGATCGGCACCCCGTAGGTCTTGCCGTCGCTCTGACCGGCGCCGAGCAGGTTCTTCTCCATGGCCGAGACGTCAAGTTTGTTGTCGTCGGTGGTGGTGAGCGCGCCAGCCTCGGCCAGGGTCGAGATGACCGGGTTGTCCACGATCAGCACGTCCGGTGAATTTCCCTGCTGGGCGGCGAGCAGTGCCTTGTTGGTCAGGTCGGTGGTGTCGTAGCCGGTGCGCTCGACCGTCACCCCCGCGGAGGTGCCGCACTTCTTGAGCAGCGCCACCCAGTCGGAGTCGTCGGCGAACTGCGGGTACGGGTCCCAGACGAGGTAGGCGCCGCCGTCGGTGGGGTCGTCGGCGGACGACGAGCAGGCGCTTGTGGTCACTGCGGCGAGAGCTATCACGGCGACGGCGGCCAGGCGCCGCCGACGGCTGAGTCCGGTCATCTGCTGCCTCACTTCACATCGATCGTCAGGTGGGTGGGCGGGTTGATCGTCGCGGGTTGGGTCAGCCAACCCATGAGGCGAACCGATTCGACGAATCGATTCGCCCGAAGATAGGTCTGGCCATGCCCGAAGGTCAAGAGTCAGGCCGCCGTTCCGGGTGGATCGCTGGGCAACATGGCCGTCACCGGGACGTCACTTCATTGACATCGTTCAGTTCCCAGTCCTACGATCCGTGCGAATCGATTCGCAAGAGCTGCCCTCCGGAGAGCGTCCCCCGCGCCCCACCAAGGAGCCGCCCGTGAAAACCCCGTCCCGCAGCAGGTCAGGACGAGCCCGCGTGTTCGCGGCCCGACTCGTCGTCGGCCTGCTCGCCGCCGCTGCCGCCGTCACCGTCGTCTCGTCCCCCGCCCAGGCCGCCGACGAGTCGATCAGCGTCAACTTCTCCACCACCAGCGGTGCGCCGACCTACCGCGCATCCGGCTGGATCTACGGCATGACCGAGAACGCCAGCGGTCCCGCCGACCACTTCTACCGGGACGTCAAGTTCCAGTACATGCGCGCCGGCGGCGCGCAGCTTCCGGGGAGTGGCTGGGTCGGCGGAACCTACGACCGTCGCTGGAACTCCACACTCGCCCAGGCGCGTCGGACCACCGCCCTCGGCGGGACGTTCATCATCCTGCCGCACGACCTGTGGGGTGCCGACGGTGCCGGAATCTCCCGCTTCCCCGGTGACAACGGCAACTGGACCGACTACGACAACTTCCTGACCCGCCTGATCAACGACGTCCGGGCGTCCGGACTGTCGGTGCAGTGGGACATCTGGAACGAACCCAACATCACCATCTTCTGGAACCGGCCGATCTCCCAGTACCTCGAACTGTGGCGTCGGACCTACCAGCGCATCCGGGCGGAGTTCCCCAGCCAGCTCATCGTCGGGCCGAGCTGCGCCTGCGTACCGTCGACCACGCACGCCTTCTGGAACCAGTACCTGGACTTCGTCCGCTCGACCAACACGGTGCCGGACATCGTCAGCTGGCACTCGCTGCCCGGTGACCCGGTCGCGAACGTCAATGCCGCCAACGCCACCCTCGACCCGCGCGGCATCGCCCACCCGCGTCCGTACCAGATCAACGAGTACGGCGCGCCCGACGAGCAGAACCCGGCTGACGGCGCCTGGTACATCGCGCGTCTGGAGCGGGCCCGCGCCGACGGCCTGCGGGCGAACTGGGCCAGCGGCGGCAGCCTGCACAACGACCTCGGCAACCTGTTGATCCGTAACTCGGCCGGCCAGCACCAGCCCAAGGGGGAGTGGTGGAACTACCGCTTCTACGCCTCCCAGGTCGGGGAGATCGTCGCGGTGACTCCCAGCCAGTCGCACGACGCGTACGCCACGAAGACGACCGGGGCGGCGAAGGTCCTGGTCGGCGGTGGTCGCACCACCGGCAACCTGACCGTCAACCTGCAACGCCTCGACACCACCAGCGGCATCGTGCAGAACAACCAGGTCCGGATGCTCACCCAACGCATCCCGCACAACGGCGGCGGCGCGGTGGCGGGGCCGGTCACGGTCTCGAACATCGTGGTCACGGTGTCCAACAACAACGCCACGGTGACTCTGCCGTACACGAATCAGACCGACACCTACGCCGTCACGCTGCTGCCCCCCTCGGACGGCGGCTTCCAGTCGGTGGCGGTGGCCCAACACTCCCAGCAGTGCCTGAACAACGCCGGGCTGAGCACCGCCGACGGCAACGTCCAGCAGCAGAACTACTGCGACGGCGGTGACCAGCAACTCTGGAACTTCCGGCCGGTGGCCGGCGTGGCCAACACCTACACCGTGGTCAACCAGCAGAGCGGCAAGTGCCTCGACGTCAGTGGTGTGTCCACCGCCGACGGCGCGGCGGTGCACCAGTGGACCTGCCTGAACGGGCTCAACCAGCAGTTCACGTTGCGCAAGGTGACCTACTCGGGCAACGACTCGCACGACTACCAACTCGTCGCCCGACACAGTGGTAAGTGTGTCGATGTCAACGCGGTCTCCACGGCGGCCGGCGCGCAGGTGCACCAGTGGCCCTGCCGGGCGGTCAACCAGGGCAGCCCGTTGAACCAGACCTGGCGGCTTCTGGGGCGGTAGGCGTCCCGGGGGGAGGTGATGCGTTGGCCGTCCACCCGGCGGCCAGCGCATCGCCCCGCTACTGCATTCATTGACATGAATTAAACAAAGGTCATACCATTCGCTGCGAATCGATTCGCCACCGCCACCATTCCCCCATGGCGCATCGACCTTCCCCCGCGCCTCCACGACTCCGAGGAGCCACCCCGTGCGAACCCCGTCCCCCCTCGGGCCAGGAAAGGCCCGTGAACTCATCCCGAGACGTCAGCGCACCCGACGGCTGACCGCCCTGGCGGGTGCTCTGGTCGCCGTTCTCGTCGGCATCGGCGCCGCCCCCGGCGCCCCGTCGCCCATCGCCGAGGCAGCCGCCGCCCCGATGGCGGCAGCCATCGAACCGGGGCAGAGCACGCGAATCATCGGCACCCAATCCGGCCGCTGCCTCGAAGTGCCCAACTCCAGCACCACCAACGGCACCCAGACGCAACTCTGGGACTGCAACGGCAGTGCCGGCCAGACCTGGACGTGGACGTCGGCGAAGCAGATCCAGGCGTACGGCAACAAGTGCCTGGACGCCTCCGGCCGAGGCACCACCAACGGCACCCAGGTGATCATCTGGGACTGCAACGGCCAGAACAACCAACAGTGGAACGTCAACAGCAACGGCACCATCACCGGCGTGCAGTCCGGGCTCTGCCTCGATGCCAACGGCGCCGCCACCGCGAACGGCACAAAGATCATCCTGTGGGCCTGCAACGGCGGCGCGAACCAGCAGTGGGCCTCGCCGACCACCACCCCGCCGCCGACCGACCCGCCGACCGGCGCGCGCCCGTGCGACATCTACGCCTCCGGCGGCACCCCGTGCATCGCGGCGCACAGCACCACCCGGGCGCTCTACGAGACGTACGCCGGCAACCTCTACCAGGTCCGACGCTCGTCGGACAACACGACCCGCAACATCGGGCTCACGGCAACCGGCGGCACCGCCAACGCGGCGACGCAGGACTCGTTCTGCTCCGGCACGACCTGCGTGATCACTGTCGTCTTCGACCAGTCCGGGCGCGGAAACGACCTCTGGTACCAGGGCTCCAGCGTGGTTCCGGGCTCGCCCCAGAGCAAGCCGGCGGTCGCGACCTCGGAGTCGCTGACCGTGGGCGGGGCCAAGGCGTACTCGCTCTACATCAACCCGGGTAACAGCTACTGGCGCGACGGGCACCTCACCGGCGTGCCGACCGGCGCGGCGCCCGAGGGCATGTACATGGTCACCAGCGGGACCCACGTCAACAGCGGCTGCTGCTTCGACTACGGCAACAGCGAGACGACGCGCAAGGCCGACGCCGCCGGGGCGATGGACGCCATCAACTTCAGCAAGCAGTGCTGGTTCGGCGGCTGCTCCGGCAGCGGGCCCTGGGTGCAGGCGGACCTGGAGTGGGGCCTCTTCCCAGGTGGCAGCCAGACCTGGAACCCGAACCAGCGTGCCTTCACCAGCAAGTTCGTGACCGCAACGCTGAAGAACAACGGCACCACCCGCTTCGCCATCAAGGGCAGCGACGCGCAGTCCGGCAGCCTCTACACGCTGTACGACGGCTCGCTCCCGCCGGGATACAGCCCGATGAAGAAGCAGGGCGCGATCATCTTGGGCAGTGGCGGTGACTGCTGCAAGCCCGACGGTGGCGCGAACCTGAGCGCCGGCACCTTCTACGAGGGTGCGATGGTCGCCGGCTACCCGTCCGACGCGACCGAGAACGCGGTGCAGGCCAGCGTGGTGGGCGCCGGCTACCGCTGACCCGGCGACGCCGGAACGGGTCGTGCGCCGGTCACCACCTGCGTGGTGACCGGCGCACGGTCTCGTTGACGCCAGCCTGGTCTCAGGCGATGGTGCAGGACGCGCCGTTGAGGGTGAACGAGGACGGTCGGGCGTTGTTACCGGTGTGGGTGGCCTGGAAGCCGATGGTCACCGAGCTGTTGGCGGGGATGCCGCCGTTGTAGGCGACGTTGCGGGCCGTCACCTGCCCCGAGCTGGGCGAGTAGGTGGCGTTCCAGCCCGAGGTGATGGTCTGGCCGCCCGGCAGGGTGAAGACGAGTGACCAGCCGTTGACGGCACTGGTGCCGGTGTTCGTGATGGTGATGTTCTCGGTCAGTCCGGTGTTCCAGGCGTTGAGGTCGACGGCCACCCGGCAGGCGCCGGACGCCGGCGGCGGAGTGGTCGGCGGCGGGGTGGTCGGGGGCGGGGTGGTCGGGGGCGGCGTGGTCGGCGGCGGGGTGGTCGGCGGGTTGGTCAGTCCGAAGAACGCGATGGCGGACGCGGCCATGCCACCGGAGGGCAGGCTGTGCCCGGCCCCCTGGATGCTGTACGCCTCGACCTGGACGGTGCCGCTGCTGTCGGCGTACCGACGCCGGTTCCAGTTGGCCTGCGGCGTGTCGGTGGAGGTCGGTGTCTGGCTCAGGCCGAACACGTTGGTCCACTGCTCGATCGTCTCCTGCAGCAGCGAGTACGGCACGAGCGTGTCGCTGGTGCCGTGCCAGAGCTGCACGCGCGGGCGGGGCCCGGAATAGCCGGGGTACGCCTGACGCACCGCGTCGCCCCACTGCTGCGGGGTCCGGTTCATGTTCCCGCCGGTGCACTGGCTGCTGCCGGGCGGGTAGTCCGCCGCGTTGGCGAAGCAGTTGAACGGCACGCCCATGAACGCGGCGCCGGCCTTGAACACGTCGGGGTGGAGCGCCAGCATGTGGTTGGTCATCATGCCGCCGGACGAGCTGCCGGTGGCGTAGACCCGGTCCGGGTCGGCCGCGTACTGCTGTTGCACGTACCGGATCATCGAGATGATCGAGACCGGGTCGCTGCCCCCACCGCGGCGTTTGGCGGCGTCCGACCAGGTGTCGAAGCAGTTGCCGAAGCCGGCCTGCTGGGTCGCCGACGGGTAGATGACGATATATCCGTAGCGGTCGGCGAGGCTGGCGAACTCGCTGCCGGAGTAGAAACCGGGGCCGGACCCTCCGCAGCCGTGCATGGCCACCACGACCGCCGGCCGGGCCGGGCGGTTGTCCGGCACGTAGACGTGCATGCGCATCCGGCCCGGGTTGTCACCGAAGCTGGTCACCTCGGTCAGTGACGCCGCGTACGCGGGCCCGACCGTGGGGGCCACCAGGCCGGCCGCCACCAGTGACGCGGCCAGGGCGACTAGCAGTCTTCTTCTGATTTTCAACGGACGACTCCTTCGATTGCCTGTGCAGGCTGGATTGGCCGTGCGACCCGGTCGCGGGGATGCCCGTCTCCCGCGGTGATCGCACGTTGCCCGCTACCTGTGGCTCGCCCAGCCCGGCTTCGGATGGCATCGCGTGGCAATTAGTGTTCCCTCCGGGCCAACAAGTGTCAATCGAGGGCTCTCTATTTGTAGCGCCGGCGGTCCGTCTACAGTCGTCATACCGTCCCCGAGGAGCACGGAGCGCCTGTGGCAAGCCTCTTCGACATCGACGAGATCTATCCGGACGACGGAGACCATCCACTCCGGCTGCCCCGCAGGCAGGTCGGCAACTCGCCCCAGGGTGTCGCCGTGACCCTGTTGGCGGACTACACCCTGCGGACCCGGGTCGCCCTCCCGTCCGCCGCCATCGTGGCTCTGCTCGGGGAGACCGGCGTGACGACGGCCGGAGCGCGGACCGCGATCAGCCGGTTGGCCCGCCGTGGGGTGTTGGAGGGCAGTCGACTGGGGCGGCGCAGCTCCTACCGGCTCAGTCGCGCCGCCGCCGCCAACCTCTCCGCCGGCGGGCACTGGATCCTCGCCTCCACCACCTCGACGGCGCGCTGGGACGGGTGCTGGACGATCGTCGCCTTCTCGCTGCCGCAGGATCGCAGTACGCAGCGTCGGGCCCTGCGGGCGCAACTCCGGTGGCTCGGTTACGCGCCGTTGTACGACGGGTTGTGGATCTCGCCGCAGGAGCTGACTCCTGCGGCTCGGGCCCAACTGGACCGGCTGACCCTCGGCGCCGTGACGGTGTTTCGCGGGCGCCAGACCGCGCTCGCCTCGACCATTCACCGCGCACCGATCGAGGCCTGGGACATCGAGGCGATCAGCCGGAGCTACGACGCGTTCCTCCGGCGTTGGACGCCACTGTTGCCCCCGGTGGTGTCCGGGCAGGTCGACGGTGCCGCCGCGGTGCGGGCCCGTACCGAGGTCATGGACACCTTCCGGCGTTTTCCCGTCCTCGATCCGCAGCTGCCGGTGGAGCTTCTGCCACGGGATTGGCTCAGGCGGCCGGCGCGGGAGCTGTTCGCAGCCGTCTACGACGGCCTTGCCGCACCCGCCGAGCGGCACGTCCGGGCGGTCGTCGAGCGGTTCGCCGACGCCGCGCAGCCCGGCATCGAGGCCCACACCACCGCCGACCTGGTCGCCGGAATACGCGCCGACGAGGATCAGGCGCTGCCGTCCCCGAGTAGCTCGGCCACCGGCTGCTCGTGAAACCGCGAGGCGGCTGCTGCCGGCCGACGACTGTGAGCGATAACAGGGTTGCCGTCCGGTGCGACCCCGGTGGCGCGTTGGTGCGGCTTGTCCACCGCTCGGGCGGCCGCTGAGCACGGTGGTTCTGGGCGTTCGGGCCGGGGTGAAACGGGGCGTTCCGGGAGATCGGCGTGAACGCCCCGTTACGTCTTGACGAACGGCATGTTATCGCTCACTCTCGATATAGAGGACGATCGTTGTCGTGGCTCACCGGGCGAGCCGCGCAGCGCGTACCTCCGATCACGACGTCCGCAAGGGCATGCGGACGTCACCTCGGGACCCGGCAGGTGCCGGTGACAGCCGTCTCGGACTGTGCGTGCTGATGTCGGGCGGGCAGGATGACCGCCCCGCTCAGTCGTCCCGATGGAAGTGGCACATCACCACCACCGATGCAACCACTGAGAAGGAACGCCATGAAACCCATGAAAACGATGCTGGCGGCGGCGACCATCGCCGTCGCCCTCACCACCGGCATGACGGTGGCGCTGACTCCCGCAGCCGGGGCCGGCACGACCCTGAAGGCGGCCGCCGCCGAGAAGGGCCGCTACTTCGGCGCGGCTGTCGCCGTCAACAAGCTCTCCACCAGCGCCTACACGACCATCCTGAACCGCGAGTTCAACAGTGTGGTGCCCGAGAACGAGATGAAGTGGAGCTCCACCGAGCCGCAACAGGGCGTTTTCACCTACTCCAGTGGTGATCGCCTGGTCAGTCACGCGCAGGCCAACGGGATGAGCGTGCGGGGCCACACGTTGTTGTGGCACGCACAGCAGCCGGGTTGGGCGCAGGGAATGTCGGGTAGCGCGTTGCGCAACGCGGCGATCAACCACGTCACCCAGGTGGCGACGCATTACCGGGGCAAGATCTATGCCTGGGATGTGGTGAACGAGGCGTTCGCCGATGGTGGTTCTGGTGGACGGCGGGACTCGAACCTGCAGCGCACCGGTAATGACTGGATCGAGGCGGCGTTCCGGGCGGCGCGGGCGGCGGATCCG
>NZ_JBAKHR010000019.1:0-157004 GCF_036902955.1 Micromonospora sp. CPCC 205558 | reverse complement strand
CGCGGCGCCAGGTCCCTGTATAACGACCGCCGGGCCAGGGTCATTCCGGGGTTAGCCCATCCCATCGGCCACCCGAATGGAAGCGGCGCCGTGGTCGGTCGTGGGGGTTGCAACGACCGGCGGGCCGGCGTCATTCCGGGTTGGCCCATCCCGTCGGGCACCCCGAATGGAGGCGGTGCGTGCGGTCGGTCGTGGGGACTGCAACGACCGGGCCGTGGCTGGCATTCCAACCTGCGCGACCAGCCCTCAGGGGCTGGCGGCGGGCGGTGGTCCTGCGATCGTCAGGATGTGTAACGACCCCGCCCCGGCCATGATTCCGGCCCACGAGTGCACCCGACCACACCCCACAAACACCCACCACCAAACAAACCACCCATCCCGCCTCGGACGACACCGTCGAAACACCCCAGGCCGGGCTTAATCCACTCGCCTTCATGGAAGTCGGGGTATCCGAGACGCCGTGACACCCCGACTTCATGAAACCCGAGTCGATCATGGAGGCTCGGCCAGCGCATGCCCGGCCTCCGGCTCCGCGTGACCCACGGACGGCCTACTCGGCGCAATCCACGCGGCACAACCCCACACGGCACAACCCACGCGGCGCAGCCCACGCGGCGCAACCAACGCGGCCGGCCCAGGCGGCACAACCCACGCGCCGCAGCCCACGGCGCAAACCAACGCGGCCGGCCCAGGCGGCACAGCCACGCGCCCGAGCCCCACCCGGCACAATCCACCGCGGCCGGCCCACGCGGCACAGCGCACGCCGCCGCAGCCCACGCTGCACAACCCAACGCGGCGCAACCACGCGGCGCAATCCAACGCGGCCGGCCCACACGGCACAACCCACGCGCACAACCCAACGCAGCGCAACCCACGCGCCGCAAACAAGCGAGGCGCAGCCCACGCGGCCCGGCCCGCAGGAGACGCGGATGTCATACGGGGGCGTCATCCGACGCGCCCGCAGCCAACGCCGGTGCAATGCGGGGGTGCAGAGCAAAGGAAACCAGGGAGGGGCTGGCTAGCGCTCGTCCGAGGCCCACGATCCACTGCGGTAGAGGGTGCCGCGACCGCCCGGGTCAGGCACCCCGTTCAGCGCGCTCTGCTCAGGTTCGGTCGGCTCGGGGTTCCGTGCGGCGCGGCGGGCTCGCAGCACACGGGACCCGACGAACCAGGCGGCGCCCGCCACGCAGACCACGATCACCACTTTCTGAAGCGTGCCGACGTAGCCCTCGACGAGGTGCCAGTTGTCGCCCAGCAGGTAGCCGGCGAGCACGAAGGTGGTGTTCCAGATCAGGCTGCCCAGCGTGGTGTAGAGCAGGAACGTGCTCACCGGCATCCGCTCCACGCCGGCCGGAATGGAGATCAGGCTCCGGAAGATCGGGATCATCCGGCCGAAGAAGACCGCCTTCACGCCGTGCCGCAGGAACCACGCCTCGGTCTTGTCCACGTCGCTGAGCTTCACCAGTGGGAGCCGGGCCACGATGGCGCGCATCCGGTCGCGCCCCAGCGCCGCGCCGATCAGGTAGAGCGCCAGCGCGCCCAACACCGAGCCCAGCGTGGTCCAGAAGATCGCCCCGACCAGACTCATCCGGCCCTGCGCGGCGACGAACCCGGCCAGCGGGAGGATCACCTCACTGGGGATCGGCGGGAACAGGTTCTCCAACGCCACCGCCAGGCCGGCGCCTGGCCCGCCGAGTCGTTCCACCAGGTCAGTGACGTAGCCGACGATCCCGTCCTGCGGTGGTTCCGCTGCGGCGGCGGGGGTTCCGGTGGCGAACACGGCGTGGGACGTTCGAATCATGCGCCCACGTTACGAAGTCATCCTGAGAGTCGACCATGAGGCGGTCCGCCCGGCCGCGCGGGTAGACGACACCGGCGGGGGTGCGGAAAGCCGCACCCCGCTTCGGCTCGCGGTGGTGCAGCCGCCGTGCGTACCCCTGGATGTCGCGGCAAACGCGCGGGCGCACGCCGCCGTGGTCCGCGCGGCGCGCGCCCGGCTGGTGGTCTTTCCGGAGCTGTCACTGACGGGGTACGAGTTGGACGCGCCGGTCGTGTCGGTCGACGACCCGCGGTTGAGGCCGCTGGTCGAGGCGTGCGCCGAGACAAACACGTTGGCCCTGGCCGGCGCGCCGGTCGCGGGTGACCACATCGCGATGCTGGCGGTGACCGGCGGCGGTGCGACCGTGGCGTACCGGAAGATGTGGTTGGGGGACGCGGAGGCCCGCCGGTTCCGGCCCGGCGACGCGCCGGTCGTGCTCGATGTGGACGGTTGGCGGGTGGGCCTGGCGATCTGCAAGGACACCGGCGTGGCCGCCCACGCGGACCGGACGGCCGCGCTCGGGATCGACGTGTACGCGGCGGGCGTCCTGGAGGCCGCCCGCGACGCCGCCGTGACGGATCAGCGGGCGCACCGGACCGCCACCACCCATGGGGTCTGGGTGGCGGTGGCGAGCTTCGCCGGGTCGACCGGCGGCGGCTACACGGAGGCGGCGGGGCGGTCGGGCATCTGGACGCCGGACGGTGAGGTCTTCGCACGCGGGGGCACCGACCCGGGCGAGTCGGTCAGCGCCAGCATCAGCTGACCTCGGTGTTTGCGCGGCGGCGATGACCTTGGAATGCTTCGGGAATGACCTCCTTCCCGGGGACCTTCGCCGATGACGTCGTCGGCCAGTCAGCGCAGGCGCAGTTCGAGGCGTTCATCGACGAGCACCGCAGAGCGCTCGACGGCTACCTGGACGGGCTGACCGAGGAGCAGGCTCGCCGGTCGTTGGTGCCGTCCCGGACCACGCTGCTGGGTCTGGTGAAGCACGCCGCGTTCGTGGAGAAGGTCTGGTTCGACGAGGCTGTCACGTGTCGGCCCCGCTCGGAGATCGGCATCCCCGCCACGCCGGACGAGTCGTTCATCCTCGGCGACGGCGACACCATCGCCAGCGTCCAGCGCGCACACCGGGATGCCTGCGAAGCCTCCCGCCGCGCCACGTCGACCCTGGGCCTGGACGACCTGCTGCGCGGCAACCGGCGCGGTCCGCTGCCGCTGCGCTGGGTCTACCTGCACGTGCTGCGCGAGCTTGCCCAGCACTGCGGGCACGCGGAGATTCTGCGCGAGCAGATCCTGGCCGCCGAATAGCATCGTCGAATGCCCGAGTTGGTCGCGCCCACCATCCGTCTGCATGCCGCCTGGCTGGAGGCGCACGACGAGTGGGGGCCGGGCCGCCATGAGGACGGTTTCGGGCTACGCCCGGCCGACGAGGTGTGCTCGCCCGACGGGTTCGCGGCGTGGGTGGCCCAGCTGACCGACCAGTCCGATCCGGAGAATCCGCAAGACGCCGGTCGGGGGCGGAGCACGTACCGGTGGATCGTCGAGGACGACCGGGTGCTCGGCGGGATCGCGCTACACCACGAGCTCGACGACTACCTCCTGCGGGTTGCCGGCCAGATCGGTTACGGCATCCGGCCGTCCGCGCGGGGTCGGGGGCTGGCAAGCTGGGCGCTCGGCCGGATCCTCGCTGAGGCGCGGGCGCTCGGGTTGGGTCGGGTGCTGCTCGTCTGCGAGGCCGGCAACACCGCCTCGGCGAGGACGATCGAGCGCCAGGGCGGCGTCCTGGAGGAGATTCGGGACACCGAACTCGGCCTGGCCCGACGGTACTGGATCACGCTCTAGCCCACCCGCCGGTGTCGGCGAAGCGGCGCAGCGTCCAGCGTGCCGGCGGCCAACCGCCGGGGTCGTGGTCGGTGGTCCATTCGGTGATCGAGGCCGGTGGCACGTCCAGGTCGAACGCCCGGAATACCGGCTGCGCGGCGAGCGCGTGGAACGCGCCCTCGACGGTTTCGCTGTGGCCGACCAGGACCACTGTGGAGCCCCGGTGCCGGTGGGCGATCTCCATGATCGCGCGGCTGACGCGGACCACCAGTTCGGCCCAGCTCTCGTTGCCCTCCTCGAACGGTCGGAACACGCCGCCACCCGGCACCGCGTGTTCGGTGCGGAACCGGGCAGTGGGCAGGCCGTCGGCGTACGGGGGTGTGTGCCAGGTGCAGAGACCACAGTCGGCCACCGGCCGGACGCCGAACGCCGCGCCGATCGGTTGCGCGGTCTCGACCGCCCTGCGCAGCACCGATGAGTAGACCGCCACCGGGCCGTCGGCGGCGACCTCGACGGTGAGCCGCTTTGCCAGGTCGTGTGCCTGCTCGTGGCCGAGGGCGGTGAGGCCCTGACAGCCACGTGGCCCACCGACGATTCCTTCGAGCTGGTGGACCGACTCGCCGTGTCGCACGAAGATCAGACGTGTCCGCATCGGGACATCATGCCAGCGGTATCGACGGAGGTATCAGTCGTCCGTACGGCCGGTGGTGAAGGTGTCGGCCCGGGTGAGCAGAGCGTCCAGTTTCGCGCCCGTCTGCGCTGGTAGGCGGTCCCGCCGCACCAGCTCGGCGATGTGGTCACGCAGGTCGGCGACGCGCTTGGCGCGGTCCCGCGTGCGGCGGTTGAGGTCGGCGAGCTCGTCGCGCAGATCTTCGGCGGTCTTCCGGTCGACGTCGCCGCGGGCCACCGCGGTGGCGAGGACGGCGGCGAACTCGCTGGTCACCTCCCGGAGACTGACCGGTATCTGCTGCCCGACAGTCGGGGGCGCGGTGCTGGCCGCGGAGGACGGCGAGGGTGGTGCGGCCGGCGTCGGCGAGTGCGTCGTGGGGGCCGGAGCGGAGGTGGAGGGCGCGTCGGCGATCTCGGCCGGGTCGGGGGTGCCCTGGTTGCCGAACGGACCCTCCGCGAGCAGGGCGCCGACGCCGATCAGCACGGCGAGGACGGCCGCGACGAGGACGGGGAGGGCCCGACGGGATCGGCGTCGGGCCGGCGCGGCGGCAACCGGGGCGGGACGGGCCACCACCGACCGGTCGATCAGGGTGGGCGGGTGGGCGGCCGGCCGGATACGCAGCAGCTCGGTGGGCGGCTCGACCGGCTGGCCGGCGCCGAAGCGGCGGGCCAGGTGCGCGGCGCTCGGCCGGTCGGCCGGGTTCGTGGCCAGGCAGGCGACGGTCAGGTCGGCGATGTCGGCGGGGAGGCCGGGCATCCGCAGCGGCCGCACCGGGGTGCCCCGCCGGTGCACCTCCAGCGCGTCCTCCCAGCTCTGCACGGGCAGTGGCGCCTGCCCGGTGAGGGTGCGGTAGAGCAGTGCGCCGAGGGCGTACACGTCACTCGCCGGGTCGGGCGGGCCGGCGGTCAGCCGTTCCGGGGCGAAGTAGGCGGGGGTGCCCATCAGCGGTTCGCCGGACTGGCTGTCGAGGCCGCCGAGCGCCGCGATGCCGAAGTCGAGCACCTTGGCGCCGGTGTCGGTGAGCATGACGTTGCCGGGCTTGACGTCGCGGTGCACGACGCCGATGCGGTGCGCGGCGGCCAGCGCGGCGGCGATCTGCCCGGCCACCCGGACCGCCTCCGGCCAGGGCAACGGCCCGGACCGTAGCCGGTCGGCCAGGTTGTGACCGTCGACCAGCTCCATCACCAGGTACGGGACGACGACGCCGCCGGCCAGGGTCGCCTCGGCGTAGTCGTACACCTGGGTGACGTGTGGGTGGGTCAGCCGGGCGGCCGCGCGGGCCTCGCGTTGGATGGTGGCCCGTAGCTGCGGGTCGGTGGCGAACTGCCCGGCGAGCACCTTGATCGCCACCGGCCGCCCGAGCACCTCGTCGTCGCCTCGCCACACCTCGGACATGCCACCGAGACCGATCCGCTCGTGCAGTACGTAGCGGTCGTGGAGGCGGAGGGTGGGCGTGAGCGGTGACATGGCTTCACCAGTCTGCCTGGCAACACCGCTCTCGACCACTCTGCGTGCCCGGCCCCGCACTGTTCGTCCCGTGCGTGCCGGAATGGGATTGGTGCGGTCAGGAGCAGCGCGGGGCGCCGGGCAGCGGTCGCGGCTGGATGCGGTCGGCGAGTCGGCGCAGGGCGAGGGCGGTGGCCTGCCGGGTCGGGGCGAGCCGGGCCCGGCGGGGGTGTTCGACCTGGACCGGAGCGTCCGGTCGGGCCGAGTTGGCGTGTCGGTTCATGGCGTCGAGTGCGGCGACGTACCCGGTGGAAAGTTCCATGGTCAACTCCTTGGGACAGGTCCGGTGGAGTCCCGGACGACGAGTGCGGTGGGCAGCAACACCTGACCGGCCGCGGCGTCCGCCGGCGGGTCGAGCAGCAGTTCGGCGGCGATCCGGCCCTTTTCCTCGGCCGGTTGCCGGACGGTGGTGAGGCCGGCCGCGGCAGCCTCGGGGACGTCGTCGAACCCGGTCACCGAGACGGTTGGACGATCATGGGCCGGCCGCGCGGCCAGGGCGTCCAGCACACCGAGCGCGAGAACGTCGGAGCCGGCCAGCACGGCGGTCGGCGGTGCGGGCTGGTCGAACAGCCCGGCGATGGCTGCGGCGGCCGCCGGACGGCTGTTGCCGGGCGCGTTGACCAGCGTCAGCTCGGGCCAGCCGACGCCGACCTCGGCGAAGGCGTCGGCGAACCCGGTGAGCCGCCCCCGGGTGGTCGGGTGCGGGATCTGGTCGACCCCGGCCACTGTGAGCGGGCCGGCCGGCGCGTCGGGCAGCACCGACTCGGCGAGCAGCGCCACCCGACGGTGCCCGAGCCCGGCGATGTGCGTGGCGGCACTGCGCGCGGCGGCCCGCTCGTCGATGCCGACGAACCGTTCGTCGGCGCCGGCATTGTCGCGGGGGGCCGTGCTGACGAACGGCAGCCCGCGCTGGCGGATCACGTCCAACGCCCATTCCTCGTCGCCTACGCAGTAGACGCAGAACCCGTCGACAGCGGCGTTCTCCACCGCCCGCCGGGCGTCGGTAACCGCCGTGGGCAGCGGCACCAGCAGCATGCTCATGCCGTGCTGCTCGGCCGCCGCGCCGACGCCGGCGAGGAAACGGACCGCGAACGGGTCGGTGAAGGCGTACGACAGTTGCGAGGTGAACAGCACACCGATCGACCCGACGAAGCCTCGGCGCAGCGAGCGCGCGGTGGGGTTGGGGCCGGGGTACCCGAGTTGCCGGGCAGCGTCCAGGATCCGCTCGCGCAGCGCGGCGGAGAGCTGGTCGGGGCGGCTGTAGGCGTTGGACACGGTGCTGCGGGAGACGCCGACGGCGTCGGCCACGGCTTGCAGTGTTGGCTTCACCGGCACCTCTCTGTATCGATCCAGTCTGTATCGATACAGAGACTAACCCGGCGGTCGGCGTCGGTCAATACGTGAGCTGAGCGGGGGTCGGCGCGGTCGGGGTCAGGCCGGGTAGGTCTCGTCCAGCAGCCGGCCGAGGATCTCCGCCGTACGCTCCGGCGGCTCGGCCTCGACACAGAGCCGCTCCATGGCCACCGCGTAGTAATCCAGGTCGTCGCGCTTGTCGAGGTAGATGGCGCTGGTGAGCTGTTCGATGTAGACGATGTCCGGTAGCTCCTGGTCGCCGAAACGCAGGATGGTGTACGCGCCGCCGGCAGCGGCGTGGCCACCGGCGGCGAACGGAATGACCTGGAGCCGGATGTGGGGCGACTTGGTCGCCTCGATGAGCGCGGCGAGCTGGCCACGCATGACTTCGGCACCGCCGATGGGGCGGCGCAACGCCGCCTCGTCCACCACGGCCCAGAGCTGCGGGGGGTTCTCCCGCTGGAGCAACTGCTGACGCTGCATCCGCAGTGCGACGCGCCTGTCGATCTCGGCCGGACCAGCCGTGCCGTGCCCGAGCAGCACGACCGCCCGGGCGTACTCCCGGGTCTGCAGCAGGCCGGGCACGAACTGCACCTCGTAGCTGCGGATCAGCGCGGCGGCGGCCTCCAGGCCCAGGTACGACTGGAACCAGGACGGCAACACGTCGCCGTAGCGGTGCCACCAGCCGGGGCTGTTCGCGTCCCGCGCGAGCTTGAGCAGCGCGTCGCGCTCCTGCTCATCGGTGACGCCGTAGAGGGTCAGCAGGTCGGCGACGTCGCGCTCCTTGAAGCCGACCCGGCCCAGCTCCATCCGACTGATCTTGGATTCGGAGGAGCGGATCTCCCAGCCGGCGCCCTCCCGGGTCACCCCGCTGGACTCCCGAAGGCGGCGCAGTTGGGCGCCGAGCAGCATGCGCAGCACGGTCGGCCCGGTTGTCGGGCCACCCTCGGCGGGAACCATCGTCACGTGCGGACCTCCGGACACCGACCCACGGCGGCCGGGCGCCCCGGCCCGGCCGACGTGTAAGCATGCCATGGACCGACAGTGAGGTGAACTCCTCCGCGTCGGTGAATAAGTCCCGTCTCCGGGACGACCTACCCCCGGACGGTCAGTTGATCAGGTGGTCGAAATCGCCGTCCCGCGCACCGAGAACGAAGGCGGCGATCTCATCCACCGTGTAGATCAACGCCGGCCCTTCCGGGTGTCGTGAGTTGCGGACCGCGATGCCCGCTCCCCCGGGCAGTTCGGCCAGTTCGACACAGTTGCCGCTGGGGTTGCTACGGCGGCTCTTCTGCCAGCTCAGCGGGGGCAACTGGTGGATCGGTACGCCATTGGGTGGCTGATGCATGGAGGCGTCTTTCTGTTACGAGCCCGCCGGTGGCCGTGGGAGGAGCGGTAACGGCGAGGGGGTGCGGTATCGACATTGGACGGTTCTGCACGTGCATCTGCTATTGCATCTGCATCCGACGGCGAGCATGATAACGCACATGATCGGTGCCCATCCGTTCACTTTGTGTTACCCCCACACGGGCGACGATCAGGCAAAACTGGGCCCGACGCGGCGTCCCGCGTCAACCGAAGGCGGGAGGCGGTCGCGGCGATGGGAGGGTTCGTGCCGGATCCGATGAGTGTCGCCTCTGGCATCTGCGCGGCCGGCGCACTGCTCTCCTCCTGGCAACTGCGCCGACGGGCGGTCCGCGCCGAGGCCGAGATCGGCCACCTGCAGGCCGAGTTGGCCGCCGAACGGCACGCCGCCAGCCACGACCCGCTCACCGGGCTGCCCAACCGACGGGCCTTCTACCGCCTGGCCGCCGCCCTGCTCACCGACGCCGCCGGCCAGCCGCTGATCGCCGTGGTGCTCGACCTGGACGACTTCAAGCAGATCAACGACCGGTACGGGCACGCCGCCGGCGACCAGGTGCTGATCAGTGTGGCCGAGCGGCTCGCCGGCTTCGCCGGGGACAATCTCGTCGCCCGCCTCGGCGGTGACGAGTTCGCCGGCCTGCTCTCCAGCCCCACCGTCGACCGCGTCTGGATCGAGCACTCCACCCGCCGGCTCGCCGAGACCGTCGCCGCGCCGATCCGGCTGAACGGGTGCAGCGTCCGGGTCACCGCCTCCGTCGGGCTCGCCCCGGTGACCGGTCCGGCCCAGCTCACCGACGCGCTCAGCCGCGCTGACGCGGCCATGTACCAGGCGAAGAGCCTCGGCGGCGCCCGGTTGCCCCGCCAACTGGTCGACAGCGCGTTCCTCACGGAGCGCTGACCGCTCAGGTGACCGGCGCTCCTCGCCCGGCGCTCGCGCTCGGCGTTGGTGCTCGGCGTCCGCGCCCGGCGTTCGCGCTTGATCCACTCGGCTTGCCGGAAGTCGGGGTGTACGGGCTGCCCTGATACCCCTTTTCCGTAAACCCGAGTGGATCAGCGGCCGGCCACACGGACCGCGTCGACGAACGACGCCCAGGCGGCCGGAGCGAAGGTCAGGGTGCCGCCGTCGCGGTGCTTACTGTCGCGCACCAGCACCCGACCGGGCAGGTTGTCGGCCACCTCGACGCAGGCACCGCCGTTGTTGCTGCTGCGGGTCGCGGTACGCCAGCGGGCGTCGCTCATGTCCATGTCGTGGCCACTTCCCTGATCAGCTCGATCGACCGGCGTCGGGGGACCGCCTCACCGGTGACGCTCTCCCACCTGCGTCCCAGGCTAGCGACGTCGAGGGGATCGGTCACGACCTGACCGCGGAGTTGGTTGTCGAGATATGCCAATTCCGTCCCGTCGGGCAACCGCCCCAGGATGAAAGGTCCGGCCAGCCCGGTGTGCCACGGGCACTCGGCCGGAATGACCCGAACCTGCACGTGTTCCCACTCGGCCACACTCGCGAGGTGGGCCAGTTGGCCGGCCATCACGGCGCGGTCGCCGACCGGCCGGCGCAGCACCACCTCGTCGATCACCGCAACCAGCTGCGGTGGAGCGTCGCGGCGAAGGATCGCCTGCCGTTCGAGGCGACCCGCCACGATCAGGTCCACCTCGGACGGTGCGACCAGACCACCGGTGTTCAGCACCGCGCGGGCGTACCCCTCGGTCTGAAGCAGTCCCGGCACGAGCAACGGCTCGTACCACCGAATGCCGGTGGCGTCCTGTTCCAGTTCGGCCCAGGGCCGGAACCATGGCAGGTCACGACGGCGGAACGGCTCCGGCCAGAGGTCGGCCGCGTCCCGGCGCAAAACCTCGGCCACCGCCACCCGGGTACGCGGATGCGGAATGCGCCCCGACGCGAGCCACCGCGCCGCCGTCTTCGGGTCGACGCGGACCTTCTCGGCCAACGACTCGACCGTCTCGCCCGCCTCGGCCATCGCCACCCGCAACGCCTCGTTCGCCACCAGATCCTCCCGCCGCTCTCGGTGCCGTGGCTGACGAGCTGGAAGCCCTCGCCCAGCCGGCGCACCGCGACGCCGCTCGATGCACGTTGCGGCGGACGATAACCACGCTGCGTGCCCGTGTCTGCGGGCTACCGGCGTGTTGCGGTGTGACGTGTCGGCGCGCATCTCGGAGGCCCCCCGACCGCCCCCGAGATGCCCCGACAGCGTCCCATGGCTCGCGTCCCGGCCCACCCGCGCTCGAAGTGGATCGCGGCGGCCGTGCGGGGGGCACTACCACCGGGCTGGCGCTGCGGAGCTGATGTCGCAGACGATTCAGCTCCAGAGGCAACCAGCCGCACACCTCCGGCTCCCGCAAACCGCCGGATTCCTCCGCCACTCAGCGCGTCCGGTCGAGGTCGCGCAACGCCGCGTGCGCGAGAGTGACCAGACCCACCGGTGACACCAGCCCACGCACGATGCGCGCCGCCCGGTCCCGGTCGGCCGCCGCAGACCACACCGCCGCCAACTCTGCGAGCAACGGATTGGCACGGTCGGCCGGGTCCGGGTCGCGCAGCCGCGCGGCCATCGCGTGGGTCGCGGTCACGACCGAGGGGTACGCGGCACCGCCCGCCGGCAACAACCGGCTCAGCTCGTCGGTCACCGGCACCGCGTGTACGACGGCCAGCACCTCGCCATACGCCCGCCAGTGCGCGTCGGTCATCGGACCGTCGAGCGCCTGCTGGTCGGAGACCCACGGCACCACCGAGAGGCGACAGCCGTCGTGGTCGACGGACAGCCGTCCGTCGTTGGCTCGCAGCGGCGCGGTGATGCCCGGCACCCCCTGCTCGGCCAGGTACGCCGTCACGTCCACACCTGCTCGGTCACCTGCCGCACGACGTCCTGCACCATCCGGACACCAGGTGCGTCAATGTCGGCCTGCCCCACCTCCGGGGCGGGCCGCTGGGCGCTCAGCGCCAGCCGTAGCCGGCGCGCAACGCCTGCCCGACCCGGTCGAACCGGGGCCGATCCAACACGGCGCCTTCGCGGCGGATGCTGTCCTCGCGCATGGTGAGCACCCGGTCCAGCCGGACCCAGCTCGGCCGGTTGTCGCGGTCCCACTCACCCGGTCCGAGCGCGAACCAGTGCCGCTGCCCGTCCCGCTCAGTCTGGCTGGACAACATCAGCCCGAACAGGGTCCGGCTGTGCCGCCCGACGACCAGCACCGGCCGGTCCTTGCCCTGGCGGGGGTCGTCCTCGTACGGCACCCACGTCCAGACGATCTCACCCGGGTCGGCCTGACCGTCCCGCTCCGGGGCGTAGGTCAGCTCCCGACGCTGCAACGCGCTCACCTGACGGCGACGGGCCACCTGCGCGGGCGTCGGCCCGGTACGCCGGGGCGACGGGATGACCGCGCCGACCCGGGAGATACGAGCCGCGACATTCCTCAACAGACCAGCCACGGCGGGCAGCCTACCCGTCGCCACGGCGGGCGGTGCGGCAGACTGGCCCGATGAACGAGCTGCCCCGCGACCTGCCGATCCTGGAGCGACGCGCGGTGCGGGTGGTGGTCATCGACGGCACCGAGCGGGTGTTGCTGTTCCACACCCACGACCCGGACCACCCCCGGCTGGGCACCTGGTGGGAGCTGCCCGGCGGCGGCATGGACCCCGGTGAGACCTATCGCGACACGGCGGTGCGCGAACTGCGGGAGGAGACCGGCATCGTGGTCACCGCCGACCAGGTGGGCGCGCCGACCTGGCGGCGACGGGCCAGCTTTCTGCACCGTCAGGTGCGGCACCTCCAGGACGAGGTGGTCGTCACCGTACGGCTGGCCGGCCCCGGCCCGGACGTGGACGAGGCGCACCGTCTCGACTACGAACGGGAGGACTACTTCGGCTTCCGCTGGTGGCCGGTGCCGGAGGTGGTGACCAGTCAGGAGCGGTTCTACCCCGGGCAGATTCCCCGGCTGATCACCCCGTTTCTCGCCGGCAGGGAGATCGACGAGCCGTTCGAGCTGTGGTCCTGAACCAGGACGGCGGGCAGAGTAGGGGCATGACGACCGATCTGCACGGGCCGCTCTCCGCGTACGCCGCGCGGCTGCACGCCACGGCCGGCGACCGGCACCACGTCGCCTCCCCGCTCGGTGCCTGGCTGCTGCTCGCGGTCGGCGCCACCGCTGCGACCGACCCAGACCCGGCCACCGCGGAGCTGGCACGCGCCCTGGGTGTCGACCTGCCGAGCGCGGCCGAGGTGGCCCGAACACTGTTGGACGCGCCGCACCCGCTGGTCGGGTCCGCCACGGCGCTCTGGCACCTACCGGGGCAGGGCGACGGCGGGCCGGCCGGGTGGCGGGCGGCGCTGCCGAGCACGACGGAGGTCGGCGTACTGCCCGATCAGGCCGGGTTGGACGCCTGGGCGCGCGAGCACACCCTCGGCCTGATCGAGACGTTTCCGCTACGTGTCCGGCCGGACGTGGTGCTGGCCCTGGCCAGTGCGTTGGCCACCCGGGTGTCCTGGGCTACCCCGTTCGACGTCGCCGACGCCCGCGCGCTCGGCGTTGGCAGCCCGTGGGCGCACCAGCTGCGGCGGGCGCTGCGCAGCCCGAACCAGGGCCACCGGTGTGCCATCGTCTCCACCGCGCGGGCCGGTGACGTGATCGTGCACGCCGCGCCGGCCCAGACGACCGAGGGCGCAGGGCTGGTGGTCGTCTCGGTGGCCGCCGCACCGCAGGTGCCGCCTGCCGACGTGCTGGCCGTCGCGTACGACCTCAGCGCCGGCGTGGCCGACGGAACGCAACCGGCCGGCAGCCGATCCCTGTTCGACCTGCCGCTCGGCGTAACTCCCCTGTGGACGATCAACGAGGAGCGGGTACGCACCCGGGCCCGGGACGGCCGCGAAGAGCGACACCACGCCGTACTCCCCTGCTGGTCGGCCCGGAGCGAGCATGACCTGGCCGCCCCGACGCTCGGTTTTGCGGCCGCGTCGGAAACGCTGGCGAAGGCGCTGACCCTGGCGGTGGAGAGCTTCGAGGCGCGACAGACGGCGATGGCCCGGTTCGGCCGGTACGGCTTCGAGGCGGCGGCGGTGACCGGCATGGTCGGGGTGGTCAGTCTGCCGCCGGAGGGCGTCGCCCGCACCGCCGAGCTGCGCTTCGGCAACCCGTACGCCGTGGTGGCCGTCGCCACCGACACCCGGGGTGACGGTGGCACCGGGCCGTGGCACGGGGTGCCGGTCTTCTCCGCCTGGATCACCGAGCCCGAGGAACTGCCCGAGGCCGACTCCGCCGACCGGTGACCCGGGGCGGCGAGCCGTGGGTGGTCGTCACTGCTCGCCGAGGAGAACGGCGATCGGCAACCGCCGGATCACGATCGCCGGCACCAGCGCGGCGAGCACGGTGAGCAACAGCGCCGCCACGGTGACGGCCAGTGCCAGCAGCGCCAGCCGCCCGTCCACCCGGCCGACCAGCAGGGCGACCGAGCCGAGGCCGGCAGCGGCCCCGAGCGCGCAGCCGAGCACCCCGATGCCGAGCGCCTCGTAAACCACGAGGCGGTTGAGCGCGAAGTCGGGCCAGCCCACGGCCCGGAGCGCGGCGAATTCTGCCGACCGCTCCCGCACGTTGAGGTACAGCACGTCGGCCACGCCGAGCACCCCGAACAGCAGCACTCCGCCGACCGCCACCAGGTCCACTGCGCGTACCCGCACGGAGACCGCCTCACCGAGCAGCGAGCCGACCATGCCATCGTTGAACGCCCAGAGCGCCGCCACGACCAGCGTCACCGCGCCGACGCCAGCGGCCAGGCTCGTCGCGCCGGCGATCGTCCGCGCGGGTGCCCGTCGGAGATTGGCCACCGCAAGCCCGGCGAGACTTCTCGCCGCGGCTCGCCGGGCCGGCGCCACGCTCGGCTGCAGTGCCTCCGCCGACCGGGTCCGGGCGGCCCGCAGTGCGGGCAGGGCGCTGGCCGCCGCGGTCAGTAGCACCGCGAGCGGCACGCACAGCAGGGTCACCGCGCCGGAGACCTGTATGTCGGCAAGCCAACCGAGGAGCGCCGACAGGCCGGCGCCGAGCACGCCCGCCGTCAGTCCGAGTGCCGTGGTCTCGGCGAGGATCAACATGCTCAGCCGCCAGCCGGGCCAACCGATGCAGGCCAGGACGGCCAGCTCGCGTCTGCGGACTCGAACCGCCGTGGAGACCGCGTTGCCGACGAGCAGGGCGCAAACCACCAACAGCAGCCCGAGCAGCAGGACGTTCTTACGATCGACGGCGGTGACGATCTCGGTCGCCACGCCCTTGCGGGTACGCGCTTCCACCAGGTTCAGGTCGGGCCGACCGAACTCGCCCGCCGGTAGCAGCACCGGACTGCGTACCGTCGACCCACCCAGAACCACCTCGACGGCCAGGCCGGTCTGCCGTACGACCTCGTCCGCCACCATCCGGACCCGCTCCCGGGCCACCTCGTCGAACCGGTCGATCCCGGCGACCCGGATCCGCACGGAACTCAGCGGGGCGGCGGCCAACGCCGGCGCGACGCTCGCGTACAACTCGCCGGCGGCGGTCAGAGTGGTTACCAGGCTGGGCGGGTGGCGCGGGTAACCGAGCGGGTCGTCCCCGGCGAGCAGTGGACGGTTGCCGAGCAGAGCACGGGAGCGTGCGTCGGCACCAACCGGCGGGGTCGGACGGTAGAGGTCGAGGGCCTGCTGCGCGGTGCCAGCGGCGGATTCGAGCGCGTCGGGCGCGAAACTGCCCACCGGGGTAACGGACCACCCCGACCGGCCGGACAGGCTCACCGGATCCCCGGTGGCGACACCGCCGGTACCGAGCCAGGAGTCCCGCCACGCGTCGCCGATCGTCGGGTCGGCCGCGTCAGGCCCGTCGGATCGGGGCAGCAGTTGGTCACTCCCGTCCGGCTGCGGCGCGTAGGTCGGTGGACCGGGCCGGAGCAGGGCCATCATGAAGGAGAGTGGAGCGCGCTCGGCCAGGGCGGCATCGAGCCGGGCGCGGTAGAGCTGCGCCAGGTCGTGCTGGGCCGCCTGCGACGGCCCCTGCGCCGAGTCGCGTAGCAGCGGCCAGAGCGCCTGCGTCGCGGCGCCGGGCACCTGGTCGGCGACCCGGCCGGTCAGCCGGGACACGGAGATGTCCATCCGCTCGTCCACGGCGAGGGTGTCCGCGGCGAGCACCGGCAGCGTCCGGCCGGCCGGGCCGCTCGGCGGTAGGGAGGAAGCCCCGGCGACGCGGCCGGCCGGGGCGACGGCGTCGACCCCGGTCAGGTAGCGGCCCTGACGCACCGCCTGATCGAGGCCGACCAGGCGCGCCTCAGCCGCCGGATCGATCGCGGCGATCACCGCCGGTGCCACCGACGGCAGCTCGATCTCCAGCCGGTCGGTCGTCGGCACCGCGGACGCCGGACGGCCGGACGTGAACACCGAGGCACGCCGGAAGGTGCCGTCGGGCAGCAACTGGTACGCCTCGATGGTGCTGACCTGGGTGCGCCGGGCGTCTGGATCGAAGCTGCCCGCCGCGATGTCGCACACCTGCCGACGCCGGCCGTCAGGCTGCACCTCCAGCGGGCCGCCGCCAGCGGTGCCGGGGCACTCGGCGGCGGACACGGGCTGGCGGACCCGGGTGCCGTCGGCGTAGATGAACACCTGACTGTTCATGTCGGCCAGTGGCACCAGAGGGCGCCGGGAGATGTAGAGGTAGGCCGGCGCGGCCGCCACCGTGCTCAGTCCGCGGTCCCCGCTGATCCGGGGGGCGATCTCGATGACCTGCCGCTCGGCTGACCGGTCGACCTGCTCTGTCACGTCCAGCCGCAGTTCGGGCTGGATGTCGGCGATTCCGAGGACCGCCAGCGGGGCGGCCACCTCGACGCCGGCGATCTGTTCGATCTGCCGCCACTGGTCCAGCGTGATGCCGCCATAGGCCGCGGTGGGTCGGTCCTGACGCAGCAGGCCGGTGGCCGGCGCCGCAGGGTGGACCAGGATGTCGTACGACGGCCGGAACTGCCCGTCGACGGAACCGGTCGCGACCAACCGGGATGTGCTCGCGGCACCGGTGAGCACTGTGAAACCGGTGGTCGCGACCAGGACAGCGGAGAACACCGCCAGGGATCGGCCGGGAGTGTTTCGCAGCTGCGACCGAACCATTCGCCACATGGCGTCAGACGACCTGTCTGTCGTGGATGCGGACGGACCAGTCGCGATCGGTCGGCCACACTTTGGTGCTCTGCCCGCTCGGACCACGCGGCTCCGTCATCGCCCAGCCCCCGCACTGCTCGGCACGAGAGGCGAAAGTACCGAACGAGGCGCGGACACATCAACCCCGTGCAACGTGAGTGGATCTCGCCGCAGCGGCCGGTCAGGGCGTGTACGGGCCGGGCGGCGTGAGCCTGGGGCTGCCGTCGCCGTCGCGCGGCAGTCGCGCCACCATCTCCCGGAACTCCCGTACCGTCATCGCCGCCCGCAAGGTGGCGAAGACGGCCCCGGTTCCGGCCCGCGCGGTGGCAGGGTCCACCCCGGCGCGCTGTCCCACCCTGTGCAGGAACTCAGTTGGGCCGGCATCCGCCGGCGGCGGAACGGCGGTGGCGCCACCGACATCCAGGCCCACGCCGGTGTCGATCGCGTCCATGCCGGGCTCCGGGCCGACGGGCACGACCGGATCCGGGGTCGGGCCGCCGGTCCCGGCCACATCCGGGGCTGGGCCGCTCAGGTAGCCGCCGACGTCGTTCGGAAGATGCCCGACCAGGTCGTCGGGCGCGCCGCCGGTCACCCGCTCGGCCAGCGTCTGGAGCACGGCGCGGGCGAGCACGGCTGCCTGCTCGGCCGGCAGGCCGGACCGGTCAGACACCGCATCGATGAAGTACGGGAACCCGTCGCCGTCGGTCACGCTCGGGCGGTTACCCCTGGCCGGGCGCGACAAACTGCCGCTAGGCCAGCAGACCCTCGGCCAGCAGGTGGTCGAAGATGATCTGGTCGACCGGCGAGGTGCGGTGGCGGCCGGCAGCGCGCTCAGTCGGCCAGCAGGTCGAGCAGGAGCGCGGCGGTCCAGCTGAACGCCGGCGAGCCGAGCCCGGCGCCGGTGTCCGGGTGGAAGTACTCGTGGCAGCCGGCCCCGGCGACCAGCCCGATCATCGAGCGGCGCAGCCCGGCGGCCAACTCCGGGTGCCCGTGCGTGAGCAGCCCGCGCCGGATCAGCCAGCCGACGTTGAGCCAACTCGGCCCGCGCCAGTACCGCAGCGGCTCGAAGTCGGGCGCGGTGCGGTCGTAGGTGGGCAACGGCCGGGCCATCGCCCGGGCCACCCCGAAACGCGCCGAGCGGGCCTCGACGACAAGCGCGTCGACCTGCCGGGTCGGCAGCTCGGGCAGGATCAGCGGTGCCAGCCCGAGCACGGTCCGGGCGCTCACCAGCCGGTCGGTGCGCAGGTCGCGGGGCTGGAACGTGCCGGTGTCCGGGTCGTACAGCCGTCGTACCAGGGCTTCGGTGACCCGGGTCGCGCGGGCCCGGTGTGGCCCCGGGTCACCGCCGACGAGCGCGGCGATCTCGGCGAGGGCGTGTTCGGCGGCCCCGAAGGCGGCGTTGAACAGCGGGCACTCCACCAGGAACGGGTGACCGGCGGCCAGGTCGCGGTCGGCGTAGCGGTGGTCGCGGTAGGCGGCGACGATCGCCAGGTAGCGCGCGTAGTCCAGGTCCGTGGGGCGGTGCGCGGCGTCGGCGTGCGCGGTGTCGTGCCGACGGTACGCGGACATGACGGCCGCCTCGGCCGGCACCGCGGCCATCGGCTCGTCCCAGGCCGGGCTGTTGTCCAGCCCCGACTCCCACGGGTGCACGATGCAGACCAACCCGTCGCCAGCCACGTCCCGCCGCTCGGCCAGGTAGCGCTGCTGGGCGACCAGCGCGGGATAGAGCCGGCGCAGCGCGGCCAGGCCGGTGGCGCCGGGTGCCCGCCGGTACGCCAGCAACGCGGCGAGCGCGTGCACCGGCGGTTGGACCAGGCCGGAGGTGGCTACCGCCGGTGTTCCCGGCACGTCGGCCGTGCGCCACATCTCCGGCCCGGGGAAGTACGCGCCGACCCGCAGCGCCGGGTTGAACACGATGTGTGGCACCCGTCCGTCGGCCCACTGCGCCCGGAACAGGCTCGCCAGCTCCCGCCAGGCGCGCTCGGGGCGGACCTGGGCCAGCCCGATCGCGATGAACGCGGAGTCCCAGCTCCACTGATGCGGGTAGAGGGTGCGCGAGGGCACCGTGTGGTCGTGTTCCCAGTTGGCGTCGAGGGTGTCGACCGCCAGCTGACGCAGCCCGGTCGGGTCGGCCGGGCCACCCGTGCGGACGACGTCGGCGCGCGCCGCTTCTGCGTCGGCGGTCGCGCCGACGCTGGACGATTCGGCGCCGGCGGTCGCGCCGACGCTGGAGGGGCCGGCGTCGGCGGTCACGCGGCGACCTGCCGGGGCAGCGCGTGCCGCAGCACCGTGGCGGCCTGTTGGAGGGCCCGGACCGGGTCGCCGCGCAGCCGGCACTCCAGTGCCAGCCAACCTCGGTAGTCCAGCTCCAGCAGGGTACGCACCAACGCCGGCCAGTCCAGGTGCCCGGCGCCGGGCTGGTACCGGTTGGAGTCGCTCACCTGTACGTGCCCGAGGTACGGCGCGGCGGCGCGCAGCGCGCGGTGCACGTCGTCCTCCTCGATGTTCATGTGGAACGTGTCGGCGACCACCCGGACCGATGGCAGCCCGAGCGCGGCGCAGAGCGCCACCGCCTCGTCGAGACGGTTGACCATGTGGTCCTCGTACCGGTTGAGGGGTTCCAGGAAGAGGGTGACCCCCTCGGCCTGGGCGTGCTCGCCCAGCTCGCCGAGGGCGTCGAGGAGCACCTGCCGGTCGCCGGCCGGCGGGCGGGGCGGCTCGAACGGCGGCAGTCGCCGGGAGAACATCCCCCAGGCGGCCGGGGTCATCACCCCGACGCCGCCCAGCTCGGCGATCACCGAGAGCTGGGAACGCAGGTTGCGGACGGCATCGGCGGACCGGGCGGGGTCGAAGTCGCCGATGAAGTGGTCCATCTCGACGCAGACGGTGGGCATCACCACCCCGGCGGCGCGGGCCCGGCGTAGCTCGGGCAGTCGGCGGGCGAACGCCAGGTCGCCGCGGCCGCGTAGCTCGATGCCCTGGTAGCCGAGGGCGGCCGCGAGGGCGTACTTCTGGATCAGGTTCGTGCCCGGCAGGAGTTGTTCCTGACAGGCCAGCGCGATGGTGGTCATTTAGAACCTCAACACGACTTGGAGGACGTCACCGGCGCCGCGGTCGAGCAGCGCGAGGGCGTCGGCGACCGCGCTGGCGTCGACGATGTGGCTGACCAGCGGCAACGGGTCGACGCTGCGGTCGGCCACCAGGTCCATGAAGGTCTGCGCGACCCGGTCTCCGGTCCACCGACCGGCCATGCTCGGCGCGGGGGTGGGCCCGGAGACCTGGGCGGCGACCAACTGGATGCGGTTGTGGTGGAACTCCTCGCCGAGGCCGAGCGCGTCGGCCTGGCCCTGGTAGAAGCCGGCGGCCACAACCCGGCCGGCGTGGGTGGTGGAGCGGATCGCCTCGTGCAGCGCCGGGTACGCGCCGGACAACTCCAGGCAGACGTCGGCCCCCCGCCCGTCGGTGGCCTGGCGCAGCACGGCGGCCGCTGATGTGATCGTCGCGTCCACGGTGGATCGGGCGCCGTATCGGACGGCGTGCTCCAGCCGGGTGGGCACCGGGTCGACGGCCACCACCCGGGCCCCGGAGAGCACGGCGAGCCGGGTGGCGAGCAGGCCGATGACGCCCTGCCCGAAGACGCCGACCCAGTCGCCGAGGTGCAGGTCTCCGGCGAGCACGGCGGTCAGCGCGATGGCGCCGGGGCGGGCGAAGACCGCGGCGAGTGGGTCCAGCCCGATGGGGAGCGCACGGACCGCGTCGGCGGCGAGCACGGCCTCGGCCCGGTGCCCCCAGATGCCCCAGACGAGCTGCCCCGGATGCCGGTCGGTGACCTCCGGCGCGACCTCGATGACCTCGCCGACCTCTTCGTAGCCGAAGCCGATCAACGGGTAGGGCACCGGGGTCTGTCGGGGGACGAACATCCGGGCGGCGTCGTCCCAGTCCTTGCTGAGCCGGGGATTGCTGCCCCGGTAGAGGGTCAGCTCGGTGCCGGCGGAGATGCCCGAGTAGCAGGTGCGGACTCGGACCTGGCCGGGGCCGAGCGGATCCGGTGGGCAGGGCTCAAGGCTGATGCGTCGAGGCCCGGCGAGGGAGACCACCCAGTTGCCCATGTGTCACATCCCGGTAGCACTGGGCTCCAGGATAGCAAAAAATCGCCATATGTCTTGCTATTGATCAATCGAAGGTGTTGGATCCGTCATGTACCCTTCGAGAGGAGTGCCACCGATGTCAACACCTCCGAGGCGGATACTCGCCACCACCCTGATCCTGGCACTGACCACGTCCACCCTGCTGGCCTGCGGCGACGACGGATCGGACAGCAACAGCAAGAAGATCACCGTGTGGAGTCTGGAAGACGTGGCCGACCGGGTCACCGCCACCAAGGCGATCATCGCCGACTTCACCGCCAAGACCGGGATCCAGGTCGACCTCGTGACCGTCAACGAGGACCAGTTCCCCTCCCTGATCGCCGCCAACGCCGCCGCCGGCGACCTGCCCGACGTGGTCGGCTCGGTCTCCCTCGCCGGCATCCGCACCCTCGCCGGCAACGAGCTGCTGCACGCCTCGGCGAACGCGGAGGTCGTCGACAAGCTGGGCAAGCAGACGTTCTCCCCCCGGGCGCTGGAGCTCACCGCCGACGACGGCAAACAGCTCTCCGTACCCAGTGACGGGTGGGGGCAACTCCTCGTCTATCGCAAGGACCTGTTCGCCGCGGCCGGCCTGCCCGCCCCCGACACCTACGAGCGGATCACCGCCGCCGCGGCGCGGCTGAACACCGGCGGCGTCGCCGGGATCACCGCGGCGACCGCCCCCAGCGACGTGTTCACCCAGCAGACCTTCGAGCACCTGGCGTTGGCCAACGGCTGTCAGCTCACCGACGACTCGGGGAAGGTCAGTCTGGATTCGCCCCAGTGCGTCGAGGCGTTCCGCTTCTACGGTGACCTGATCCGCACCAGCTCGGTGAAGGGCGCGCAGGACGTGGACACCACCCGGGCCACCTACTTCGCGGGCAAGGCGGCCATGGTGATCTGGTCCCCGTTCATCCTCGACGAGCTGGCCGGGCTGCGCAACGACGCCAAGCCGACCTGCCCGCAGTGCCAGGCGGACCCGGCATTCCTCGCGAAGAACAGCGGGTTCGTCACCGCCATCAAAGGCCCGAACGGCACCGAACCGGCCCAGTACGGCGAGATCAGCTCCTGGGCCGTGCTGGACGGCGCGGCGGCAGACCCGGCGAAGTCCTTCGTGGAGTACATGCTCAGTGACGGCTACCCGCGCTGGTTCGGCATGTCCCCGGAGGGCCGCTTCCCCGTGCGCAAGGGCACCCCGGCCGAGCCGGAGGCGTACCTGACCGCCTGGAACACCAGCCAGGCCGGCGTGGACACCAAGAAGCCCCTCACCGACGTGTACGGCGACGAGGTGCTGGCCACGCTGCGCCGCAGCCCGGACACCTTCGGGCGGTGGGGGCTCAGCCAGGGGCAGGGCAAGCTGGTCGGCGCCATGCTCGGTGAGTTGCCGGTGCCCAAGGCGCTGGGCGACCTCATCGCGGGCAAGTCCGACGCGGCAGCCACCGCCAACCGCGCCAAGAAGGACGTGGACGCCATCAAGGCGGGCGTCAATTGACCGCCACGACGCCCGACACCGGCCGCTCCCCCACCCGTGGGCGGCCGGCACCACCGAAGCGCCGACCGTTGACGCTGCGCCGCCGCGAGTCCCGCGCCGGCCTGGCGCTCGTCGCGCCGACGCTGCTCGTCACCATCGCGGTCATCGGCATCCCGATCGTGTGGACGGTGGTGCTCGCCTTCCAGCGGGTCCGGCTCGCCACGCTGCGCAAGACCGGGCTGTTCGGCGAGTTCACGATGGACAACATCGACCGGGTGCTGCACACCCCCGGTTTCGCCGAGACGCTGTGGGTCACGCTGATCTACAGCATCGGCGGCACCGTCGGGTCGATACTGCTCGGTCTGGTCGCCGCCCTGGTCGTCCGCCGACCGTTCCGGGGTCGCACCCTGGTCCGGGCGTCCATGCTGCTGCCGTACGTGGCACCGGTGGTCGCCGTGACGTTCGTCTGGCAGGTGATGCTCGACCCGCAGCTCGGCATCGTCAACGCGTGGGGTCAACGCCTGCTCGGCTGGGACGCCCCGGTGCCGTTCCTCACCCAGGAGTCGACCGCGCTGGCCACGGTGATCGTCTTCGAGGCGTGGCGGTACTTCCCGTTCGCGTTCCTGTTCCTGTTGGCCCGGCTGCAGGCGGTGCCCGGCGAGTTGGAGGAGGCCGCCCGGGTCGACGGCGCCACCCCCACCCAACGGTTCCGGCACATCCTGCTGCCGCAACTGCTGCCGGTGATCGCCCTGCTGGGCGTGCTGCGCTTCATCATGACGTTCAACAAGTTCGACGACGTCTACCTGCTCACCGGCGGCGCGGCCGGCACCGAAGTGGTCAGCGTGCGGGTGTACGAGTTCCTCACCGCGCGTACCGACATCGGGGCGGCTGCCGCGCAGGCGGTCGTGCTGGCCGTGGTGCTCATCGTGTTCGTGCTGATCTATCTGCGCTTCTTCGGACGGAGGGTGGGCTGATGGACCGGGACGTGGTCGAGACGGTGAGCCTGCGTTGGCTGCGCCGCCTGGTGATCGCCGTGTTCCTGCTGGTCACCGTCTTCCCCTTCTACTACATGCTGGTGCTGTCGGTGCGCCCCATCGAGCGGCTGCTGCTCGACCCCGGCGCGCTGGTGGTCGGCTTCGGCGAGCTGACCGTGGCCACGTACGCCGAGGTGCTGAAGGCCACCGACGACGGCGGCCAGGGCTTCCTCACCTTCATCCGCAACAGTGGGCTGGTCGCCGTCGCGGCGACCGTGCTCACCCTGCTGGTCGCGATCCCCGGCGCGTACGCGGTGGCCCGGCTGCGGTTCTTCGGCCGACGGCAGGTGGACTTCCTGTTCCTGGCGGTCTACCTGTTCCCGTCGATCGTCATCGCGATCCCGCTGTTCGTGGTCTTCACCCGGGCCGGGCTGCGCGGCTCGCTCTTCGGTCTGGTGCTGGTCTACATCTCACAGACGTTGCCGGTCTCGGTCTACATGCTGAAGAACTACTTCGAGACCATTCCGGTCAGTCTGGAGGAGTCCGCCGCCATCGACGGTGCCGGTCGACTCGGCATCATCCGGCGCGTCAGCCTGCCCCTGGCCATGCCGTCGATCATGGCGGTCGCGCTCTACGACTTCATGATCGCCTGGAACGAGTTCCTCTTCGCGCTGTTGTTCCTGGTCGACAAACCCAACCGGTGGACGGTGTCGCTCGGGTTGTCCCTGCTCGCCGACGGGGTGGAGGTGCCCAAGACGGTGCTGATGGCCGGGTCGGTCGTCCTCACCCTGCCCATCGTGATCCTCTTCTTCGCCAGTGAACGCCTGCTCACCGAGGGGCTGACCAGCGGCGCGGAGAAGGGATGATCGTCTCGTCCGGGTCGCCCGCCCGACCCCCATCGCCCCGGTTACGGTGG
Source organism: Micromonospora sp. CPCC 205558 (assembly GCF_036902955.1). Classification (NCBI taxonomy): domain Bacteria; kingdom Bacillati; phylum Actinomycetota; class Actinomycetes; order Micromonosporales; family Micromonosporaceae; genus Micromonospora; species Micromonospora sp. CPCC 205558. Next base: position 132,826 of record NZ_JBAKHR010000019.1, on the reverse strand, counting down.
CCTCATGGCCAACCCGACCCGCTGGGCGACCGACACCGGTCCCGAGCACTCACAGTGGTATATCGACCGGTTCCGCAAGCTCGCGGCCGAGGGCGCGGACCTGGCCGGCGAGGCCCGACTGGTGGACGCCCTCGTCGCGCCCGGCTCCCGGATTCTCGACGCCGGCAGCGGCACCGGCCGGGTCGGCGCCGCGCTGGCCGAGCGGGGGCACACGGTGGTCGGGGTGGACGCCGACCCCGCGCTGGTCGACGCCGCCCGCGCCGACTACCCCGGCCCGACGTGGCTGGTCGCCGACCTCGCCGAGCTGGATCTACCGGCGCTTGGTGAGGCGGAGCCGTTCGACGCGGCGGTGCTGGCCGGCAACGTCCTCGCCTTCGTCGCCGTCGGCACCGAACCGGAGGTGCTGCGCCGGGTGGCCGCGCACCTGCGTCCCGATGGCGTGCTGACCGTGGGCTTCGGCACCGAACGCGGCTACCCGCTGACCGCGTTCGACGCCGACGCGGTGGCCGCCGGGCTGCGCGTGGAGCAGCGCTTCGCCACCTGGGACCTGCGCCCGTGGCGCGACGACGCCCCGTTCGCGGTCACCGTCCTGCGCCGCCCGGCCGACTGAGCACCCCCCTGCCGCACGTTGCTTTCCGGTGATCAAGAGATTTGCGTCAGGCTCGCGCCACGTTCTGACGCAAACCTCTTGATCACCGCGGCATGGCGCACCGCGGCCTGCGGGGTTCGGACGGGGGTCAGTCTGGGGCGGCGGCGGCTACGGCGCGGGCGGCCGCCGGGTCGAGGGTGGCGCCGGCGGGCACCAGGCTGACCAGCCCGGCCGGTAGCCGCACCGGCCGCACGTCGCGGTAGCCGAGCATCGGGAGCACCTCCCGGTCGGCCAGCACGTACCGTCGGCCCAGGTCGGTGACGACGGAAACCGCGCCGCCGGTCGCGCCGGGCGCCGCGGCGGCCTCGACCACCGCGCCGCGGCCCGGCTCCACCACCACGTGGTCGGCCAGCACCGCGCCGCCGGTCGGCGCGGTACGGGGCACTGCCGTCAGGTCCCGCAGCGGTACGCCCCAGCGCACCTCACCAACCCCGCCGTCGTCGCCGATGCGGGTGCAGAGCGCCCCGCCGTCGCCGGTCGCGAGCCGGGGCGGGGTCGGTGGCGGAGCGTTCGGGCCCGTCGGCGCGAGATCAGGAACCGTGGGCAGCGCGGCGAACCGGCCCAACGTCATCGGCACCGGCCCGACCTGCCCGGTGCGGGCCAGCAACAGCCCCGCCTGCAACTCGGTGATGCCGGCCAGGCCGGCGTCGAGCGCCACCGCGTACTGCCGGCCGCCACCGGAGTTGCTCACCAGATAGACAGTGCCGATCGCGGCACCCGGCACCCGACGGGCGGACCGACCCAGCGCGGGCAGGTCGAGCGGGGCGAGGTCGGCGCCGGCGGGCAACGCGTTGAGCAGTGCCGGCGCCACCCCAACCGCCTGGGCCCGGGTGGTGGCGAGCGCAGCCAGCACCCGGCTCGGATCACGGACGAGGTAGCGGCGCTGATGCCAGACCAGGTGCAGCCCGCCGTCGGGGTGGCGCAGCAGCAGCGCGTCGTCGCCCAACGGCCGACCGCCGTCGGGCTCGGTGCCGATCAGCAGCGCGGAGCGGGGCGCCTCGACGCCCGCGCCGGCCGGGACCGTCGAGCAGACCGTCCACGCCGTGGCGGCCAGCCGGCCCGGGGCGGGCAGCGAGTCGGGTGCGTCGGCGATGCCCAACGGCAGCCCTCGCGGCACCCCGTCGATCGTGCGTCGGGACACCAGGACGGTCTTCGAGCGGTCCGCACCGACGATGAGCAGCGCCGACGCGTAGTTGAGCACCGGGTGCAGCTTCTGCTCGCGGTAGACGAACCGGGCGCCGGACTCCTTCTCGACGATCACCGCGCCCGGGTCGCGCCACCCCTTGCCGCCTCCGGCGAACAGGCCGTAGAGGGCGAAACCACCGAGCCCGATCGCCGCCACCAGGACGCTGGCCAGGCCGGCGCCGGCCAGCCGCCGAAACGGCGACTGCGCGGGATCGGTCTCCCGCATGACCAGGGCGGCGACAGCCCGCTGGACGCTGAACTGATAGGAGTGCAGCTGGTCCTGCCGCGACGGCATGAGTCCCTCCGGTGGATCGGCCGGGCACAGGATATGCGCTGCGTCGATGTCCCGCGGACCCTGCGTGGCCGCCCGTCGCGGGGCAACCGGTACCATCCGTGGACGAATCCGGCGGCGAGAGGGCACCCGTGGGCGCGCGTTTCGAAGAGCTGGCCTGGCGGGAGACTCCGATCGGCGCGATCAGCCTGCGCCGACGTCGGGACCCGGCACTCCAGGTCGAGGTGTACGAGGTCAAGCTCGACGACGAGTACCTGATGTCCAGCCTCTTCCCGGTCGCGGAGATCGAGTTGGCCCGGCTCGGTCTCGCCGAGGTGGCCGGTGACTCCCTCGACGTGGTGGTGGGCGGTCTCGGGTTGGGCTACACCGCCTGCGCGGCGCTGGGCGACCCCCGGGTGCGTTCACTGCTCGTGGTGGAGGCGATCGAGGACGTGATCGACTGGCACCGGCGCGGGCTGCTGCCGTTCGCTGCGGGGCTCGCCGAGGACCCACGGACCCGCTTCGTGCAGGCCGACTTCTTCGCGGCGGTGGCCGGAGACACCGGTTTCGACACCGAGGCGCCCGGTCGGCGCTTCGATGCCGTGCTGCTCGACGTCGACCACTCTCCACGCAACGTCCTGCACCCGAGCCACGCGGCGTTCTATCCGCCGGCCGGGTTGCGCCGCCTGGCCGCCCTGTTGCGCCCCGAGGGCGTTTTCGCGCTCTGGTCGGACGACCCGCCGGACGCCGAGTTCACCACGGCGCTCAACGAGGTGTTCGTGGACGTACGGGCGCACGTCGTGCCGTTCGCCAACCCGCTGACCGGCGGGGACTCGGCCAACACCGTCTACGTGGCGCGTACCGGCCCCTGATCGACTCCGGTGCGCCGCTCGCGCATGGTGTCGGCCGGACGGGGAACGAGAAGCCGGAGCCGGCCGCACCAGGCGCGGCCGGTCACGGGAGGTCGACATGCGTGCACTGCTCTGGGTCATCGGCGTGGTCGCCGGCATCCTGATCCTGCTCGGGTTGTTCCTCGAAGCGGTCCGCTGGCTGATCATCATCGGCGTGATCGCACTGGTGATCGTGATCATCTGGGGCGTCGTCAAGGGACGGCAGGCCATGAGCCATCAGTCCCGCCGACGGTGACGGGCGGCGGGCCGGATCAGAACCAGTCCGGCCGCATGTCCAGGGTGGTCCGGTCCCGGCTCTCCAGCAGGTCGAACTGCGGCCCGGTCCGGGGCAGTTCGACGGTGAAGAAGTAGCGGGCGGCCTGCCGCTTGCCGGCGTGGAACGCATCGCCGGCCCCCTCCGGCGGCAGCACCAGCACCTGCTCCAACCACATCCAGGCGATCACCACGTGCCCGACCGCCTCCAGGTAGGCGGTGGCGTTGGCCAGCGCGAGCACGGGATCACCGTCGGCCCACAGTCGACGGGTGACGGCGGTGATCCGGTCCACAGCGGCGGCCAGCCGATCCGCCAGTTCGGCCGCCTCTCCCCCGGCCTTGCGGGCCCGCTCGACCGTGTCACCGATCGTCGTGGTCAACAGCGCAAGACCAGCACCGCCCTGCATGGTCATCTTGCGCCCCAGCAGGTCCAGTGCCTGGATGCCGTGGGTGCCCTCGTGGATCGGGTTGAGCCGGTTGTCCCGGTAGTGCTGCTCCACGTCGTGGTCGCGGGTGTAGCCGGCACCGCCGAGCACCTGGATCGCCAGGTCGTTGGCGGTGAGGCACCACTGCGACGGCCAACTCTTGGTGATCGGGGTGAGCACGTCCAGCAGCAGGTGCGCGCGCTCGCGGTCGGCCTCGACCGGGGCGGTCTTCTGCTCGTCGAGCAGCCGCGCGCAGTAGAGCACCAGCGCCAGCGCCCCCTCCACGTAACTCTTCTGGGCCAGCAGCATCCGTCGTACGTCAGGGTGGTCGATGATCGGCACCTGCGCGGCGGCCGGGTCCTTGGCGCCGACCGGCCGGCCCTGCGGCCGCTCCTTCGCGTACGCCAGGCTCTTGAGGTAGCCGGTGTAGCCCAGCGCGGTGGCGCCCGCCCCGACCCCGATCCGGGCCTCGTTCATCATGTGGAACATCTGCGCCAGACCCTGATGGGGCGCGCCGACCAGGTGACCGACCGCTCCGGCGCGGCCGGCCGGGGTGTGCGCGCCGTCGCCGAAGCTGAGCAGGGTGTTGGTGGTGCCCCGGAACCCCATCTTGTGGTTGAGCCCGGCCAACACCACGTCGTTGCGGTCGCCGAGCGACCCGTCCGGGCCGACCAGCACCTTGGGCACGATGAACAGCGAGATGCCCTTGACCCCGGGCGGCGCACCGGGGATGCGCGCCAGCACCAGGTGGACGATGTTCTCGGCCAACTCGTGATCGCCACCAGAGATCCACATCTTGGTGCCGAAGAGCCGGTACGTGCCGTCCGCCTGGGGCTCGGCGCGGGTGGTGATGTCGGCCAACGAACTGCCGGCGTGCGGCTCGGACAGGCACATGGTGCCGAAGAACCGACCGTCCAGCATGGGCCGGACGTAGGTGTCCACCTGCTCGGGGCTGCCGTGGGCCAGCAGCAGGTTGGCGTTGCCCAGGGTCAGGAACGGGTACGCGGAGGTTGCCACGTTGGCGGCCTGGAACCAGGTGAAGCAGGCGGCCGCGACCGCGTGCGGCAGTTGCAGGCCACCGACCGTGGCGTCCAGCCCGGCGGTGAGCAGACCCGTCTCGGCGAAGCTCTCCAACGCCGCACGGACCTGCGGAATCAGCCGCACCCGCTGCCCGTCGAAGGTGGGCTCGGCCAGGTCGGCGGCGCGGTTGTGCGGCGCGAACTGCTCGGTGGCCACCCGCTCGGCGAGATCCAGGGCGTCGTCGAAGGTCTCCCGGGAGTGCTCGGCGTAGCGGGGACGCTCGACGAGTTCGGACACCCTCAGCCACTCGTGCAGCAGGAAGTCGAGGTCACGGCGGGAGAGCAGGGTGGACGGCACGGCACTCCTCAGCGGGCACGGGGCGGTCGGGCCGGGGCGACGGCCCACGGTCGCCCTCGGCCCATCCTGGCCGATCGGCAGGGCGCGCACCACTGGGCGGGGTGGGGTTCGACGAACGGAACTTGTCACACCGTACGGCTAGCGTCGTTGCCCGTGACCGCACCCGGAGACGTCCCGCCCGAGGTCCTCGACCGGCTGCGGCCGATCTGTCTCGGCCTGCCGGAGACCTACGAGGAGCCTGCCTGGGTGGGCACCCGCTGGCGGATTCGCAAGCGGACCATCGCCCACGTGCTCACCGTCGACCCCGATCGCCAGCCGGTGCACGCACGGGCTGCCGCACTCGACCAGCCCGCCTGCCTGCTGACCTTCCGGTCGCCACTCGACGAGATCGCCGGGCTTCTCGCCACGGGGCACCCCTTCTACAAACCGGACTGGAGTCCGAACGTGGTGGGCATGGTCCTGGACGACAACACCGACTGGGAGGAGGTGGGCGAGCTGCTCACCGAGAGCTACTGCGTCATGGCCCCGAAGCGGCTCGCCGCCCAGGTCGGGCCCCCGGCACCGCCGACCGGCTGAGCACGGCGGCGCCTTCGACCGGCGGTTTCGGCCGGCACGCTCCGGGGATACCGCGCGATGTCGTCGCTGCCCACCGATGAGGATCACCGGTTGACGCCGGTGTTCCAGGAAGACCGGGTGTGCACGGGCCTGACCACGGTGCGCGGGCGCGTGTTCCTGAGCTACCCGTCGGCGGATCGGCCCGGCGTCCAGGTGGTCGAGGCGCTACCGGACGGCCGCCGTGTCCCGTACCCCGATGTCGCCTGGAACCGTCCCGACCAGCCGCCGGACGGGGCGTTCGTACACGTCAACGGTTTACGCGGCGGCCCGGACGGCCGGTTGTGGATCGTCGACTCGGGCACGCCGCAGGTCGGTGGAGCGCAGGTGCCGGGCGGCGCCCGGCTGATCGCTGTCAACCTGGACGGCGACCAGGTGGAGCGGGTCTACCACCTCGACGAGGCTGTGCACCCGGGCAGCTACGTCGACGACGTCCGCTTCAACGGCCGGATGGCGTACTTCAGCGACGCCGGAGCCGCCGGCCTCATCGTGCTCGACCTCGACTCGGGTCGGCCCCGACGCGTGCTGGACGGGCATCCGAGCACGGCGGGCGGCCCGGTGGTCGCCGACGGTCGCGTGCTGCGTGACCCGGACGGTGCCGAGGTACGCCTGCACGTCGACCAACTGGAGGTGTCGCCGGACGGTCGCTGGCTCTACTACCAGCCGGCCTCCGGCGGGATGTCCCGGATCGCCACCCGCTGGTTGGACGACCCGTCGATGTCCGCCGACGAGATGGCCCGGACCGTCGAACGCTGGTGTGACACGCCCAGCACCGGTGGCACGGCCATCGACGCCACCGGCACCATCTACCTCAGCGACCTGGAACGGCGGCGCGTCCTCGTCCTCGCATCCGATCGCAGCGTACGGACGCTCGTCGCCGACCCCCGGCTGGCCTGGGTGGACGCGATGTGGCTCGACGCCGAGGCCCGGCTCTGGATGCCGGCGGCCCAACTGCACCTGACCGCCGGGCTCAACGGCGGGCACTCGGCCGTCGACTACCCGGTCCAGATCTACCGGATGACCGTCGCGGCCGGCCCTCCCTCGCTGGACCACGCCTGAGTGCCCATGTCCGCAGCCGCGGCATCGGGTGAGGTGGTCGTGACCCGCCGACCTGTCGCAGGTCGGCCTTAGGCTCCCGGCCATGGCTGATTTCGTGTTGGTGGCGGGGGCGTGGCTGGGGTCGTGGGCGTGGGACGAGGTGGTGCCGCCCCTGCGGGCGGCCGGGCACGGCACTCACCCGCTCACCCTCTCCGGCCTCGCCGACAAGCGGGGTGTGCCGGCCGGGCAGCAGACCCACGTGCAGGACATCGTCGACGAGATCGAGCGCCGCGACCTGCGCGACGTGGTGCTGGTGGGGCACAGTTACTCGGGCATTCCGGTGGGTCAGGCCGCCGAGCGGATCGGCGACCGGTTGACCCGGGTGGTCTTCGTCGACTCCGAGGTGCCGGTCGACGGTGGGTCGTTCGCCTCCGGCTGGTGGCAGGGCCAGGCGGCGTTCGAGGCGCAGCTCGCCGACAATGGCGGTGACTGGGCGCCGCTCGGCGCGGCCGACTTCGATGGTCAGGGTCTCACCGACGAACAGGTCGCCCGGCTGATCGAGGGTTCCACGCCGCATCCGGGCGCGACGCTGACCGAGCCGGCCGTGGTGAGCCGCCCGCTGGGTGAGCTGCCGGCGACGTACGTCAAGTGCCTGCTCGACGGGCCCGAGCCCAACGACACGGTGGCCAAGCTGCTGACCAATGACCGGTGGCGACTGGTCACCATGGACACCGGTCACTGGCCGATGTTCTCCCAGCCCACCGAGCTGGCCCGGATCCTGCTGGCGCAGACCTACTGACCTGTATCGGTCTGCCCCGGGGCCCAGGACACCGCGCCGCGTCGTCGGTCAGGCCGCCGGTTCGTCGAGGGTTCTGATGTGGCGCACCGGTGAGGCGAGCAACCACAGCACGGCCAGCACCCCGCCGAGGCCGGCGATGGCCAGGGTGGGCCGCAGCCCGATGGTGGTGCCCAAGGTGCCGCCGACCAGCGCGCCGAGCGGTCGGATGCCGTAGTTGACGGCGCTGTAGGCACCGGCCCGGCGTCCGAGCGCGTCGTCGGGTGTCACGGCGGTGAGCAGGGCGTTGAGGTTCACGTCCATCAGCATCACCCCGATGCTGGAGACGAGCTCGATGGCCGCCAGCATGGCCACCTTCGTCCAGGTCGGCCCGGAGACCAGCGCGGTCAGCGCCAGCGGCGCGGGGAAGAGCACCGCGCCGATCATGGCGGTGCGCCCCAGGCCGATGGCGCGCGAGATCCGCGGCGCGAGTGCCGCTCCCGCGAACCCGCCGAGCGCGCCGAACCCGAAGGCGATGCCGATCGCGCCGGCCGACAGGTCGAGTTCGCGGCTGGCGTAGAGCACCAGCAGCGCGCTGGCGATGAAGGTGAAGAAGTTGACAGTGCTGGTGCAGCCGAGGGCGGCCCGCAGCACCGGGTGCCGCAGCACCAGCGTGAGCCCTTCGCGGACCAGGCCGAGCGTGGACGTCCGACGCGGCGGGGGCGGCGTCTCGGTCACCGGGATGCGGCTGAGCAGCAGCGCGGAGCCGAGGAACGACACCGCGTCGACGACGATCGCGACCGGCGCGCTGAGCGCCTGGACCAGCCCACCGCCGACGGCCGGGCCGGCGATGAAGGACAGCGACCGGCTCATGCTCAGCTTGCTGGTCGCGTCGATGTACGCCGATCGCGGCACCAGGGCGACGAAGAACGCCTGACGCGCCATGGCGAACAGGACCGCTCCGAGGCCGGTGAGCAGTGCCACCAGGTAGAGCTGGGTGAGGGTGATCGCGTCGAACAGGTAGGCCACCGGCAGGCTGAGCAGCACCGCAGCGCGGATCAGGTCCGCGATGATCAGGAGTCGCCGCTTGTGGGTGCGCTGGTCGACCCACGCCCCGAGGAAGAGGCCCAGCAGGTTGGGCAGCCAGATCAACGCGGTGAGGACGCTGACCTGCACGGGTGTCGCGGTGAGCAGGGTGACGGCGATCAGCGGTAGGGCCAGTTCGCTGACCCGATCACCGAACTGGGAGATCGTCTCACTGATCCAGAAGGTGCGGAACCGCCGGTCGCGGTGCAGAGCCGGCGGGGGCACCGGAGGGCTCACGGTGCCGGTCATGGCGTGGCCGTGTCGTCGTCGCTGGGCTCGGGCAGGAGGTAGCGCAGCATCCGGACGATGCGCGCGCCGTCCGGGGCCGATTCCTCCTTGCGCCGCACGTACGGAGCGATCAGCTCTTCGATCGACTCCTCCAACTGCCGCAGCTCGTCGGCGGTGGCCACGAACCGGGTGTCGGCCATGCCGGCCAGCGCGCGCCACTCGGCGTCGAGTCGGGGCTCCTCGCGCAGCAGCCACTGCTGGGGCGCGTCGGCGTTGCGGGCGAACATCTCGCCACGCAACTGTTGGCTGGCGGACTGCCCTTCGACGCTGTCGGGCGCGCTGAAACGGAAGCCCCGGGCAGCGGCCTGCCACCAGCGTTCCCGCTTGCTGGTGGCGCCATCCCAGTCGGTGACCAGACCGAACGTCGCGAGGTGCCGCAGGTGCCAGCTGACCACCGACGGCGTGGCGCCGACGTGCGGCGAGAGCCCGGTCGCCGTCGCCGGGCCGTGCCGCTGCAGGTGTTCGAGGATGGCCAGCCGGACCGGGTGGGCCAGCGCCCGCAACGCCTGCGGCTCGGTGATCTCGAAATCCCCGTACGGATTCTTGAGAGACATGTTTCGAGAGTAGTCTCTCAGGTTAGATCGGAGCAACCCCGCGGCCGCAGGGGTGCCCCGCCGATCAGGCGATGCCCAGCCGCGCCAACGGCTCGACCAGCTCCCGCTCCTCGTAGCTGAGGTGCGACAGGAGGGCGTCGGTCAGCAGGTCCACCGCGGCCCGCAGCTCGGCGAGGCCGTCCGGAGACCCGACGTACGCGACCAGGGCCCGGTCGACACCCTCCAGCACGTCGTGAATGACGTGATGCTCCTGCTCCAACCGGTCGACCACCGGGCCGAGCCGAGGGTCGCGCGCCCGCAACCGGGGAAAGAACGACTGGTCCTCGATCGTGTGGTGGGTGGTGACGATGCGGCAGTACGACTCGCAGTAGACGCCGAGCGTCCACCGGTTCTGCCGCATGGTCATCGTGTTGATGTGGGAGCGGGCGGCCCCGGCGTCGATCTCGCCGGCCGCCACCTGGTCGATCAGATCGTGAATCTGGGCCAACTCGGCACGCAGACCGTCGTGGATCTGCACGAGGTGCGCACCGGTGGCCTGCTCCTGCGGGGTGTAGGTGCGCTCCGGGTCGGGCGCGGGCCCGCTCGGCCGGGTCGACTCGTCCCACACCCGCCGCTCGCTTCGCCGTACGCCGTCGTCGGGTGTCGGCACCACGGCGAAGGCGCCGCCGGTCGCGGTGGCGCGGCTCGTCCGGACCGGCGCCGCAACCGCCGTCGGCTCCGGCTCCGGCTGTGCCGGCGTACGCCCCGGAGCCGCGCCCTGGTCACGTTCGGCCGCGACCAACTCGCGGACGGCGGGGACCACCTCGCCGGCGAACCGGCGCAGGTCGTCGGGGTCGTCGCTGCCGAGGATGAAGGTGCCGACGCCGTCCGTCAGTGCCAGCTCGGCCAGTTCCTCGGCCCACTGCTCGGCGGGCCCGTTCAGGGGGCCGCGCCCGACGGCCGAGAACTCGCCGGCGATGTTGAGCAGCCGACGCACGTCCTGCGGGGACCGGCCGGCCTCCTGCGCGGCATCGTCGATGATCGCATTGCCCTTGGCCAGGTCACCGGGCTGGAGGTAGCCCAGCGTGGGCAGCCAGCCGTCGGCCCGACGTCCGGTGAGCTGGAGCATCCGAGGCTTGTACGCACCCAGCCAGATCGGCACCGGGTGGGCCGGAGCAGGCCCCCGCTTGGCGCCCATCACCCGGTAGAACTCGCCGTCGACCCGCACTCCCCCGCGCGTCTCGACGTCCCAGAGCTGACGGATGACCTCGATGGCCTCCTCCAGCGCCCGCACGCCCTGGCCGGGGGTCAACCGCCGGCCGCCCATCGCCTCGATGGCATCCCAGAAGGCCCCCGCCCCGAGGCCGAGGCTGACCCGGCCGCCGGTGAGCAGGTCCAGGCTGGCAACACTGCGGGCGAGCACGGCCGGCGGGCGCAGTGGCAGGTTCGTCACGTTCGCCGCGAGGTGCACCCGACCGGTGCGGGCCGCGACGAAGTTCAGCAGCGTCCAGGTGTCGAGGAACGCCGGCTGGTACGGGTGATCCTGGAAGGTGACCAGGTCCAGCCCGACCTGCTCGGCCAGGACGGCGACGCCGACCGTACGGTCCGGATTGCCAGCGCTGGGCGTGACGAAGGATCCGAAGACCAGGTCGTGGCCGTAGTCGCTCATCTGCGAGCCTCCCGATTCGCCGACGCCTCGGGTGATGCGTCGTGACGATAACCTTATGCCACACAGAACATCTTCTGCCAGCAAGGTCTGTTCCGCTGCGGTATTGTCGGGGGATGACGGGTGCCACTCACCGGCCGGACCGGCCCGATCCGCTCGACGACGACCTGGGCTGGATGCTCGGGATCGTCTTCCGCGGCTACGTCCGGGCGGCCGAGCACACGCTCGCCGACTTCCCCGGTGGCCCTCGGGGCTACCAGTTGCTCACCGCGGCGATCAACGGGCCGGCCCGAAACCAGGGCGCGATCGCCGAGGAGATCGGCATCGACCGCACCGTCCTCACGTACCTGATCGATGACCTGGAGCGACCCGGCTTCGTTGCCCGTCGCGCGGACCCGGCCGACCGGCGCAACCGGCTGATCGAGGTCACCGACGCCGGCCGCGCCACCTGGGAGCAGCGGCGATCGACGCTGCGGCAGGTCGAGTCGCACCTGCTGGGGGCGCTCACGCCGACCGAGTCGGCGACGCTGCGGTCACTGCTGCAAAAGGTCGCCTGCTCGGCCCAGGCAGCGGATCCGCTGCGCGACCTCTGCGAGGTGGTGACCCAGGTGCACGCCGAGTCGGCGGCGCCCTCTGCCCGCCGGACCGGTGCTGCGGCGGAGCGAAGCGGGCGAGCCGCCTCCCCCCGAGCCCGCCGCCGCAGCACCGACTGACCCGCGGAAACGGCCGACGGGCCGGCCCGGCACCACCCGACGTCGTCCATCGAGCGATGTCGGGCGGGCCCGCGGTGTCGCCGGGGCGCCCGGTCAGCGCACGTGCACGAACACCGGGTTCGAGTAGAACCACAGGTCGTCCCACGGGCTCTCCAGCCCGTCGGCGAGCGGCTCGGCCTCGTCCGTGCTGGTGCCACGCACCCGCGCGTAGGTGTCGGCCTCGACATTGCGCAGGGTGTGTCGGATGACGTAGTCCGCACCCTGGCGACGCCAGTCGCGCGGGCCGAACCGGGCGACGACCTTGGTGGTGGAGTTGGTGTCGGCGTCCAGGCTGGCGCTCGGGCCGGTGATCTGGCCGACGATCAGATCGACCCTCCGGACCTCGGGCCGGTCACCGTTCGCGTTGACGCCGTCCAGCGGACGGAACTTGATCTCGATCTCGACATCGGTGCGACTGCGGCGGTTCACCGTGATGGTCTCGCCCACCTCGGCGGTCTGGCCCTGGGACTTGGCCGTGACGTCGAGGCTGCGGATCAGGTCACCGGTGGTGACCCAGATCCGGCCGTTACGCAGACCGTCCATGATGTCGCCGTAGTCCTGGCGGGCGTGCACGTAGGTCTTGCTGTACTCGCCCGGCCAGAAGTCGGACCCACCGCGGGTCCAGTGCACGTGCGAGTCCGAGGTCGCGGTGATCCACCAGCGCCGGCCCTCGCCGAGCAGTGAGTCCCACAGGCCACCAACCCGGGCGGTCATCTGGTCGAAGCCGCCGTAGGTGGGGTGGTTGCCGTACCCGCCCCGCGCCCCACCGTTGAGCGGGCCGGCCTGGTGACCGGGCGCGCCCTCGAAGCCGATGTAGACGTCCGGCGCGGCGTTGTTGCCGTTGCGGAACTCGCGCGGGGTGTCCTGGCCGTAGACGCCGAGACCGGGGGCCGAACGGGACGCGTGGTGGGCGATCACCAGCGGCTTGTGCGGCATGCCCCGGGCGACCTTGAGGAACTCCACCATCTTGGCCTCGGTGTCGCGGGCCGGGTCGCCCGGGAACGCGTCGTGCTTGGCGAACCGGCTCTCCAGCTCGAAGAGCTGCTTCGCCTCGTCATCGTGGCGCGGGATCATCAGCGTGTGGTGGTCCAGCGACGGCGCGTCGAACTCCATGCCCCAGAACTGGAGCACCTCGGGGACCAGCTTGCGGGAGCGCAGCAGGTCGGGGTACGCCTGCTCGATGTTCACCTTCGAGTGGGTCGGTCCACCGTGGTCGGTGCACATCGCCCAGGTCAGACCGAAGTTCTTCGCCATGATGGCGTTGGTGACGATCGGGTAGACCGCGTCCGCGCCCTTGTGGAAGACAACCGGCGACCTGGTGGTGTCGAACTCGCCGCTGTACTCGGAGTGGACGTGGTGGTCGCCCGCGCGCCACACCCGGTTCTTGGAGTTACCCGGGTCGGGCTTGTCGTGGTCGCCCGGCCGGCGGTCCTCGTCGGCCCACGCCGCTCCGGCACCGACCAGTGGGCTGGCCGCGGCCAGCGTCGCGCCGACGCCCGCGTACTTGACCAGCTTGCGCCGGGACAGCTGCGGGTGCCCGGTCTCTTCAGGATGCTTGTCTGACACGTGTGAGCCTCTCCTCGATCAAGCGAATGCTCGTTCGATCAAGGAGCCTTGAAGAGCCGGGTGAACACCCGCCGTACGCAGCAGGTGCTCACGATGAACACCCTGCTCCGACCGGTAGGGAGTGCCGGCCGGGCGGCAGCGGACCGATCAGATCCGGGCCCGCGGAAGCCAGCCGAGGAAGCGGAGCCGGGCCCCAGGCAGCGGCAGCGTGGGCAGGTCCTCGGCGGCGGCGACGAGGCACGAGCCGAGATAGACCGCGAGGGAAGCACGCGCTCCACCGAACTCGGCGAGCAGTTGGCTCTGCTTGGTGGCGCAGGGCCACTCGCGGCCGCAACCGGTGCACGTCCAGCTCGGCGGGTTGGGGAGGTGCTCCGGCAGCTTGGCGCGGCGGTACCGGCCGACGACGCTGTTGTCCGAGCGCACGTCGCGTCGTCGTGCCACCGGGCCCTCGTTGCGGTGGGCCACCGGACGGGCACCGGGCAGGTAGCGCCCGACGGTGCCGAGGAGCACGCCGACGCGGATCAGGGCATCCGGCCCGACGTGCTGGGTCAGCAACGCGGTCATCAGGTAGTGCCCCAGCAGGTCGAAGGCGTCACGGTGCAGACCCAGGTCACGGCAGAGGTCGACGAAGTCCGGCGTGGTCAGTGGCACCCGGTCGTCGAGTGCGCGGCGCAGCACCTCACGCAGCCCACCCCCGAGCCTCTCCAGCGCGTCCCCCTCACCCAGGCCCAGGCTGTCCTCGTCCGCCACCCGGGCCAGCACCGCGCCGACGGCCAGCCGAACGATGCGGTCAGGATCGGTACTGTCCAACGCTTTCCCCCTCCGATGACCGGTTTCCCGGCAGTGACCCGGTCGCCCCCGGAACGAATCATGAACAAGATTTCGCTGTCCGCCATGCGGGTGGCTAGGACGGCAGACGTAGAACCATTCGGCGCGTTAGCCGGAAAACGAAGCCGAGCTGCCGACACACCGCACTGATTCTCGGGACGTCAGGTCCCTGATTGTCGTATGGTGAGATTCCCATCTACAGATATTGCGGCTCAGCGCCACTGAATGATCAGACCAGATCCGACACCCTCAACCGGTCGCTGCCGTCCCGCTCGCGACGTTCCGCCTCACCGCACCGCCGGCCAACGACGTGCCGGGTCACCGCCGAGCACCCCGGCACGTCCCGACCCTGCCGTCGGCACCCGTTCCACCACCGGGCGGCACCTCCACCGGACGGAGACAGCGGATGACGTCATCGCCAGTGCAGACCCACCAGTTCGACAGCCGTGACCCGGCGGCCATCCAGGAATTCCTGTCCGCCACCTACGATCCGAAGCTGCGCATTCACAGCAGGAACGGATATCGGCTCACCCACCGCCGCATCTCCACCGGCCCCTTCGCCATCGCGACCACCAGCCAGACCGGGCACCTGGAAATCGACACCAACACGCTCGGCGGGCTGGTCATCGGTCGCACCCGCAGCGCCCGCGTCGATCGCTCCTGCTCCGGATCGGCCCACCGGTTCGGCCCCGGCGAGGTCTTCCTCGTCACCAGGCCGGAGGAGCCGTGCGCCGTCCGGTGGCACCCCGGCGAGGTGGAGCTCTGCGTACTGGACCTGTCGGTGCTGACGCAGGTGGCCACCACCGCGCCGGCCCGACGGCCCGGTCGGATCGAGTTCACCGAACTGGGTGCCGCCAGTACGGCCCTCGCCCGGCAGTGGCGCAGCACCACCAGCTTCGTCCGCGACGTCGTGTTGAACAGCCCGGACGCCGGGGCGCAATCGCTGGTGATCGGCAATGCCGCCCGGATGCTGGCCGCGGCGGCGCTGGCGGTCTTTCCCAACACGGCGTTCACCGAACCCACCGCCGCGGACCGGAACGACGCCACCACCGCCACGCTGCGACGGGCGATCGCGTTTCTGGAGGAGCACGCCGACCGGGACATCAGCGCGGCCGACATCGCCGGCGCGGCTGGCGTCTCCCTCCGGGCGGTGCAACTGGCCTTCCGCCGTCATCTCGGCACCACCCCCATGGCCTACCTGCGTCGGGTCCGGCTCGTCCGGGCACACCACGACCTGGTACGCGCCGACCCGCACCAGGAGACGGTCTCGGCGATCGCCAGTCGGTGGGGGTTCGCCAGCCACAGCAGGTTCACCGCGCGATACCACGCCAGCTTCGGTGTGCCACCGCGCGAGACGCTGAACGCCTGAGACGCGGGCTCCGCCCCCGCCGACAAGGCGCGCGCAGGACGCCAACCGGCGCGGCGTCGACCGACGTTCGTCGGGCCCTAACCCCGGTCGAGGTCGCGGCTGTCGCGCGCGCTCTGCAACTCGGGCACCGAGGCCTCCAGCAGATCGGCGAGGCCACGCAGTTGCTCGGCGACCCGGGCGCCGAGCGGGGTCAGCGAGTATTCGACGCGCGGTGGGATCGCGGTGAGCACCTCTCGGGTGAGCATCCCGTCGCGTTCGAGGGTCTGCAGGGTCTGGGAGAGCATCCGCTCGCTGACCCCGTCGATGCGGCGACGCAGCGCGTTGAACCGGTAGCGGCCCTCGCCGAGCGCCAACAGGGCCAGCGAGGCCCACTTCGAGGTGACGTCCTCGAACGCCGCACGGGAGGTGCACCCCCGGGCGAAGACATCGCTGACGAATTCCTGGGTAGGCCCCGCCGGATCCTGGGCCGGCCTGTCGCTCACCTCACCAGCCTATCCCATGCCGCGCCTTGGTTAGTGCTGTAGATTCGTAAGTGCCTGCTGATCGGCCACTGACTTCCGGAGGTTCCCATGCCCACCTACGCCGTCACCGGCGCCACCGGCCGACTGGGCCGGCTGGTGATCGAGCAACTGCTCGACAGCGGCGTACCCGCCGTCGAGATCGCCGCCATCGTCCGCAGCCCGGAGAAGGCCGCCGGCCTGGCCGCGCGCGGGGTCGAGATCCGCAAGGCCACCTACGACGACCCGTCGACGCTGCCCGGTGCGGTGGCCGGCGTACGCCGCCTGCTGCTCATCTCCGGCGACACTCCCGGTCAGCGCGTCGCACAGCACACCGCGGTCATCGACGCCGCCAAGCTCGCCGGGGTCGAGCGTCTCGTCTACACCAGCATCCTGAAGGCCGACACCACAGCGAACCCGCTCGCCCCGGAGCACAGGGCCACCGAGGAGGTCCTCGCCGCGTCGGGTCTGACCTACACCGTGCTGCGCAACAGCTGGTACACCGAGAACTACACCGACCAGCTGCCGCAGTACCTGGGGTCCGGCACCATCCTCGGCGCCACCGGCGGCAGCAAGATCTCCGCCGCGACCCGGGCCGACTACGCGGGGGCCGCCGTGGCGGCGCTGACCCGCGAGCAGGACGGCAACGCCGTCTACGAACTGGGCGGCACCGCGTTCACCTTCGACGAGCTGGCCGAGGCCGTCACCGAGGTGACCGGCACCACCGTCGTCCACCAGGACATGTCCGCCGCCGAGCTGGCCTCGGCCCTGCAGAACGTCGGCCTCGACGCGGGCACCGCCGGGTTCGTCGCCGCGCTCGACCACTCGATCGCCAACGGCGAGTTGGCGACCGACAGCGACGACCTCAGCCGGCTGCTCGGCCGCCCCAGCACCCCGCTGCGCGACGCCATCCGGGCCGCGCGGGCCTGACCGGGGCCATCACCGGAGCGGGCGGCGGCGCGAGGTAGCCGTCGCCCGCGAGCCGGTGACCGTATCCTCGGCGGCATGGTGAGGCACTTCGGCGATCGGCTCTTCCGGCACGCGGGGCCGCGACGTCGGCATTCGGCGTCGTCCGCTTCGGACAGTCGGGAGTCGGCCCGGTGAGCGGCGACTTCGTCGTCCGCGCCGCCGTGCCGGAAGACGACCCCGAACAGGTCTTCGACGTGCTGGGGCAGCTCGCCCCCGACGACGCACGACCGGATGCCACCCGGCTGACCAGCGCCTGGCGTGACCTGCACGCGCAGGCTGGCCGCCGCCTCCTGCTGGCCGTCGCCGGGGAGACCGTCGTGGGCACCCTCGACACCCTCGTCGTCCCCAACCTCACGCACGGCGCGCGTCCGTACATGGTGGTGGAGAACGTGGTGGTCGCGGCCGGCTGGCGCCGTCGTGGTGTCGCTCGGGCCCTCCTGCTGGCGGCGCTCGACGACGCGACGGCGGCCGGTTGCTACAAGGTGCAGCTGGTGTCGAACGCGGCGCGTACCGAAGCCCACCGGTTCTACGCCTCCGTCGGGTTCGCGCAGTCGGCTGTCGGTTACCGCAGGTACCTCACCAGCACGACGTGACATGCGCCGGCTCGCCCTCCACAACGCCATGGTGTCGATCGACCGGTCGCGCGACCACCCACCATCATTGATCTTGGCTAGGCTGTGGACATGCCCGCACCCCACCCACACCGTCACATGATCGAGCCGGCCGACTGGTGAGTGACGCACCCGTGCCCGCCCCTCGGGGTGGGCCGTCCACACCACCACGGCACCGCTCAACTTGGATCGACCGTTGCAACCGCCTCGCCCGGTCGCGGCCCTTCGAGATCGCCATCGTGGTGGTCATCCTCGCCAACGGCATCGTGCTCGGCCTGGAGACGTACGACGACCTGAGCCCGGCGGGCACCGCGCTGCACGTGCTGGAGCTGCTCTTCCGGGCCATCTTCGTCGTCGAGATCGCCATCCGGCTGACGGCGTACGGCAAGCGCCCACAGGACTTCTTCCGGCACGGCTGGAACGTCTTCGACTTCGTGGTGATCGCGGCGATCTTCATCCCGGGCCTGCACGGCGACCCGGCGCTGCTGCGGGTCGTACGGGTCGCCCGCATGGTCCGCCTGGTGCGGTTCTCGCCGGGTCTGCGGACCATCGTCTCCGCGCTGTGGCGCAGCCTGCCGGGCGTCACCGGGTTCCTCGCCCTGGCCGTGGTCACGCTCTACGTGTACGGCATGGCCGGCTGGCTGATCTTCGGCAACCGGTATCCCGAGGAGTACGGCGACATCGGCCGATCGCTGCTGACGTTGTTCGTGCTGTTGTCGCTGGAGACGCTGCCCGACCTCATCGAGCAGGGCTTGGCGATCTCACCGTGGACGCTGCTCTACTACGTCAGCTATGTGGTCATCACCGTCAACCTGCTGCTCAACATCCTCATCGCGGTCATCGTGAACTCGATGGAGGAGGCCCGCCGTTTGGAGATGACCGAGCGGCTGGCTCCCGGGTACGACGAGGACGGCGACGGCGTACCGGACGAGGTGGACCGGATCGCGCTGACCCAACGGCTGGACGACCTGCGGGCGGTCATCACCGAACTGGAACGGGAGTTGCGCATCGACCGGGACGACGGGTCCGGTCGACCTCAGCGGGACGACGCCCGCGCCAGACGGTAATCCGACGCTCGCGCTGCGTTCTCCCGTTCGGCTAGTGTCGACGGCGGTCCCATCGGCCCTTCTGAAGGGGTACCGGCATGACGGCCACTGTCGACAATGCCCAGACCACCACCGATTTCACCACCATGCTCGGCTCGGTGATCGACGACGTGATTCGCCCGCAGGCGGCAATCGTCGACCGGGACGGGGCCTTCCCCCGCCCGGGTGTCGACGCCCTCGCGGCAGCGGGCCTGCTCGGCCTGGCCTCCTCGACCGAGGTCGGTGGCGGCGGCCACGGCATGCGGACGGTCGCCGGGGTCATCGAGCGGCTGGCCGCCGAGTGCGGGTCCACCGCGATGGTGGTGCTCATGCACTACGCGGCGACCGCCGTCATCGAGGCGCACGGCCCGCGCGACGTCCGTGCGGCCATCGCCTCCGGCGATCACCTCACCACGTTGGCGTTCTCCGAGTACGGCTCGCGCAGCCACTTCTGGTCGCCGACCGGCACCGCGAGCGCCGACGACGACGACACGGTCCGTCTGGACGCCCGCAAGAGTTGGGTCACCTCGGCCGGCGAGGCCAACAGCTATGTCTGGTCGAGCCTTCCGCTGACCCGCGACGCCGGCCCGATGACACTGTGGCTGGTGCCGGCCGGCAGCCTCGGCCTGAGCGTGGCCGGCGACTTCGACGGCCTGGGCCTGCGCGGCAACGGCTCCCGACCGATGACCGCCGACGGGCTCCGGGTTCCGGCGGCAGCGAGGATGGCCGCCGACGGCGCCGGGCTCGACACCGCACTCGGCGCGGTCCTGCCCTGGTTCCTGGTGCTCAACGCCGCCTTCTGCCTCGGTCTGGCCGACAGTGCGGTGGCCGAGGCCGGTCGACATCTCACCAGCACCACGCTCACACACACCGGTGCGGCCCTGCGCGACGCGCCGGTCACCCGACGCGACCTCGCCCGACTGATGATCCGCACCGACGCGCTGCGCGCCTTCCTGGGCGACACCCTCACCGCGCTGGAGACCGGCCGCGACGACGCAATGCTGCGGGTGCTCCAGGTCAAGGCGCTCGCCGGCGAGACCGTCGCCGAGGTGACCGATGGCGCGATGCAGCTCTGCGGCGGCAGCGCCTTCCGCAAGGAGTTGGGCCTTGAGCGCCGTTTCCGGGACGCACGCGCGGCTCGGGTGATGGCACCCACCACCGACGCGCTGCACGACTTCGTCGGTCGGGTCGCCACCGGGCTGCCGCTGCTCGACGAGGCCAACCGCTGATGCCCGCGCCAACCGTTCTGATGGGCGCGGTTGCGTACGACCCGAAGGTGGTGACCATCTGGGAGGGCTTCCGCGCCTGGTTACGCGGAAGGGGCCTCGATTTCGACTTCGTCCTCTACTCGCACTACGAGCGACAGGTCGAGGACCTCGTCGCCGGGCGGATCGACGCGGCCTGGAACTCTCCCCTGGCCTGGCTGCGGGCCGAGCGCCTGGCGGCGGCCAGTGGCACGGCCGTGCGCGCGCTCACCATGCGCGACACCGACCAGGACCTCACCTCGGTCGTGGTGGTTCGCGCGGACTCGCCGGTGCACCAGATCGCGGACCTCGCCGGACGGGTGGTCGCCGTCGGGGCGATCGACAGTCCACAGGCCACGCTGATTCCGCTGGGCCACCTCGCGGCGACCGGGGTGACTGTCGACGTCCGCCGCTTCGACGTGGGCGTCGGCCTGCACGGCGACCACATCGGCGGCGAGCGTGACGCGGCCCGCGCCCTGGTGGCAGGGGAGGTCGACGCGGCCTGCATGATCGACGCCAACCATCTGGCGTTCGTTCGGGAGGGCACGCTACCGCCAGAGGGCACCCGGATCGTGGCGCAGACCGCACGCTACGACCACTGCAACATGACGGTCCGCGCATCGGAGTCCGACGGGGTGCGGCTCTTCGGCACGCTGCTGCTCGGCATGTCGTACGCCGATCCGCAGGTGCGTCCGCTGCTCGACCTGGAGGGGTTGACGGCCTGGCGGGAGGGTCGCACCACGGGTTATGCCGCCCTCGCCGAGGCGGTCGACGCGGGTGGTTTCTACTCCCCCGACGGGCGGGTGACGGCCACGGACTACCGGCCGTGAGCACGGCACCGGTCGCCGAGGTCCACCTCGGCGACCTGGGTTTCGGCCGGGGCGCGCACCTGCTCGTGCAACGCGCCCTGGCCGGGCTGCCGCCCGGCGGTCGGTTGGCGGTCTCCGGCCGCGATCCGGCGCTGCGCGTACACCTGCCCGCCTGGTGTCGTGGCCGGGGTCATCGGGTCGAATGGCCGGATCGGGGCGAGCGGGGCGACCTGGTGGCGGTGGTGGTCCGGGGGTCCGCGGATGACGACCGCTGGTACGGCGCGGAGCGGGCCGGGTCGGCTCTGCCGTCGGCGCTCAGCAGCCGCCCGCCGGCGCGGTGGGGGCTCGGTGCCCGGGGCGCCCTCCTCGAAGCCGGTGGTCCGGAGGCCCGGTTCGACCTGGACGACCGCGACCTGGTCTGGGCCGACATCGCCCCCCACCTGTACGCCCAGGCGGCCGCCCGACAGTGGGACCCGCAGACCGCGGTGCCGTGGGACGACCCGTTCGCGCTGCCGGCCGACGTCGAAGCCGCGGTGGTGCAGGTGATGACCTACCTGGTCGAGAACGAGCAGGCCGCACTCGTCGTGCCGGCCCGGTTCGTGGGGCGCATCCACCCGCACTTTCGGGAGGTGGTGCAGCTCCTCGCCGTGCAGATGGCCGACGAGGCCCGGCACATGGAGGTCTTCAGCCGGCGGGCACTGCTGCGGGGCGCCGAGTTGGGCACGTCGTCGGCGGGCGGTCGGCAGTCGCTGTTCACGCTCGTCGCGGAGTCGGATTTCGCGTTGGCGTCGTTCCTGCTGTCCGTGCTCGGCGAGGGCAGCTTCGTCGATCTGCTCTCGTTCCTGCATCAGTTCGCCCCGGACCCGGTGACGCGGCGGATTTGTTGGCTCGCCATGCAGGACGAGCGCCGGCACGTGGTGTTCGGCATGGCGCACCTGGAGCATCAGGCGCAGTTGGATCCGCTGCTGCGCGACCGGCTGCGGGGGGCCATCCACCGTCGCCACGACGCGCTGATCGACACCGCAGGCCTCAACGCGGACGTCTTCGACGCCCTGGTGGTGCTCGCGGCGGGTGGTTGGCGGCCGGACGACGTGTCCGCCGGCTTCGACCGGGTGCGGGCTCTGCAGGACGCGATGGATCAGGGCCGTCAGCGCCGCCTCGTCCGCCTGGGCTTCCGGCCCGACGAGGCGGCGGCGCTCTCCGCCCTGCACACCCGCAACTTCATGTAGGGGACCCCCGCGCACGACAGATCGTGCGCGGGGGTCGAGGTCCCGCAGGTCAGTGACAGGTGGTCACTGGCCGAGCAGGGTCCTGATCTTCTGCGCGTAGCCGGCCACCGTGAAGTCCGCGCCGACGGAGTCCACCAGGATCAGGTCGTTGATGGTGTGTGCGGTACGCAGCGACAGGATCGCCTGGTACTCGGGCGAGTTGTACCAGGTCTTCGCCGTCGCCGCGTCCGGGAACTCGATCAGCACGACCGAACCGGGCCAGCTGCCCTCCAGGACCTCCACCTCGGCGTCAATGACGAGCCACTTGGCGCCGTACGCCTCGGTGGTGGCCTGCACCTGCTCCAGGTAGCGCAGGGACTCCTCGGTCGGGACTCCGCCCGGGATGCGCAGGTGATTGATCAGGTACGTGCTCATGGCTTTTCTCCTCGGTGCGGGTCTTGGTGGTCCGATCGCAGGCGTACGACCGGTCGTCTTGGAATGAATACGCGTCGGTACAGCGGGATTGACGCGCATTGTCAGTAACGGATCAGGTGAGGATGCGGGTCGTGGTGATCGCGAAGAACTCCTGGAGAGCGGCCGGGTCACCGGATGCCTTCGCCCGCGCTGCCGCCCCCTCGTAGCTGGAGACGATGAAGCCGGCGAGACTCCTGGCGGGTTCGTTGCCATGCAGCTCACCGGCAGCACGCGCCTGCTCGATGGCGTCGCCGAGCGCGGCGACCCACCGGCCGAAGCCGGCGTCCACGGCGGTTCGCAGGACGTCGCTGTGCGCCGGGATCTCGCTGGCGAAGTTGCCGAGCAGGCAACCACGGTCACCCATGGTGTCTGCGAGGCCGGTGATGTAGCGGAGGTGACCGACGATCCGTTCGCGCGCTGTGCCGCCCTGCTTGTCGTCGAGCATCTCCAACCCCATCGCCTCGGAGTATCTCGCCACCGAGTCGAGGGCGAGATCCTCCTTGCTGGCGAAGTGGTTGTAGAAGGTGCCCTTGGGCGCCCCGGCAGCGGCGACGATGTCCTGCACGCTCGTCCCGTTGTAGCCGCGCAGGTGAAACAGGTCCAACGCGGCGTCGGACAACCGCTGCCTGGTCCCGGCGGAGGCCGGCGACTTCGGTCGTGGCATGTCGTGGCGTTCCTTCCGGTCGGGGTTCGGCTGGCTGACCTCCCAAACAATATGACCAGTCGTCTCGGAATGCCAGGGCATGTGACCGCGGTCATCCCGCAGTACCGTGGAACGGTCATGGACAGCAACGCAAGCCCGACCCGCCATGAGCTGCTGCGGCTGCGCGAGCAGACCGAGGCGCAGGCCACCACGCTGGAGAGCGACCTACGCAGCCTCTTCGAGGCGTCCCGGTCGTCGAACGCCGACGACGAACACGACCCCGAGGGCAGCACCATCGCCTTCGAACGGGCACAGCTCACCGCCGTCCTCGACGCCACCCGCCGACGCCTGGCCGAGCTGGACGTTGCGCTGCAACGGGTGGACGACGGCAGCTACGGCGTGTGCGAAGGGTGCCGTCGCCCCATCCCCGCCGAGCGTCTTGTCGCCCGCCCGTCAGCGCGTACCTGTGTGGCCTGCGCCAGCCGACGGTAGCGGGAGCCGGCTGGTCACCGCCGACGCGTGCCCGCCGAGGCCGCCGCGGTGCCGGCCTCAGCGACGTCCGGCGTAGGTGGCGCGGTCGCCGAGCTCCTCCTCGATGCGAATGAGCTGGTTGTACTTGGCCGTGCGGTCGGAGCGCGACAGCGAGCCGGTCTTGATCTGCCCGCATCCGACGGCCACCGCCAGGTCAGCGATTGTGGTGTCCTCGGTCTCTCCGGACCGGTGCGACATCACCACCCGGTACCCCGCCTTGTGGGCGGCGTCCACAGTCGCCAGGGTCTCGGTGAGCGTGCCGATCTGGTTGACCTTGACCAGGATCGCGTTGGCGTAGCCGCCGTCGATCCCGTCGCGCAGCCGGTCGACGTCGGTGCAGAAGACGTCGTCGCCGACCAGCTGCACGCGCTCCCCCGCCGCCGCCGTCAGCCGCTTCCAGCCGGCGATGTCGTCCTCGGCCATCGGGTCCTCGATCGAGCTGATCGGGTACCGGGAGACAAGGCCGAGCAGGTAGTCGATGTGCTCCTCGACGGCGCGCTGGCGTCCCTCGCCGACGTAGTCGTAGACGCCCCCGCGGAAGAACTCCGAACTGGCCGGGTCGAGGCAGATCAGGACGTCCGACCCGGGCTCGTAGCCGGTGTCCTCGATGGCGCGCAGCACGAACCGCAGTGCCTCGTCCGCGTCGGTGAAGTGCGGCGCGAAGCCGCCCTCGTCGCCGACACCGGTGTGGTGACCGGCCGCGGCCAGGGACGCCTTGAGGGTGTGGAAGACCTCAGCGCCCATCCGGACCGCCTCGGCGAAGGTCTGCGCCCCGACCGGCGCGATCATGAACTCCTGGAAGTCGAGCGGATTGTCAGCGTGCGCGCCGCCGTTGATGATGTTCATCATCGGCACCGGCAGGAGGCGGGCGCCGACGCCACCGACGTAGCGGTAGAGCGGTTGCCGGTGGGCCAGCGCCGCCGCCTTCGCCGCCGCCAGGGAGACCGCCAGGATCGCGTTCGCACCCAGTCGGCCCTTGTTCTTCGAACCGTCGAGAGCGATCATCGTCTCGTCGATCAGGGCCTGGTCCTCCGCATCGAGCCCGAGCACCGCGTCGGCGATCTCGCCGTTGACCGCGGCGACGGCCCTGCTGACCCCCTTGCCGTGAAAACGCGCCCGGTCCCCGTCACGCAGCTCGACCGCCTCGTTCGCCCCCGTCGACGCGCCGGACGGCACGGCCGCCCGGCCGGTCGACCCGTCGGCGAGGACCACGTCGGCCTCCACGGTCGGGTTGCCCCTGCTGTCGAGGATCTGCCGAGCCCGCACCAGACTGATTGCCGTCATCACACACTCCCTGCTCAAGCTGCCTGTTCGCAGCCAGACTGGCAGGAAACGGCAGCCCTGACACCGCGACGATGGACACGTTGACCCGTACCCCGGGGTGCGGGTTTAGGGTCGCGGGATGCGGGTGGGTGAGTTGGCACGCCGGACCGGAACCACGGTCCGGGCACTGCGGTACTACGAGTCGGCCGGGCTGGTCGTACCCCGGCGGCTGAGCAACGGCTACCGCGAGTACGACCCGATCGCGGTGCGGCTGGTGGCTCAGATCCGCGAGCTGATGGCACTCGGCCTCACCGTCGAGGAGACCCGCCCGTTCGTGGAGTCGATCGCCGGTGGTTCCGACGACACCGACGTGTGCGCGGCGGCGGTGGCCACGTACCGCAGCACGATCACCAACCTGCAGGAACGCATCGGCAAACTGACCGCCCAGCGGGACGCGCTGGACGCTCGCCTCGACACGGCCGCGACCCAGGTCGTGCCCGGCGGTCAGCCGGTCGACGCCGACCCCACCGCCCTGGTCGGCACCAGATTGCCGCCCCTGTCCTTCTACGGCACCGACGGCCGCCCGGTCGATCTCGACGCGCTCGGCGCCGGGCGGAGCGTCATCTTCGTCTACCCCCTGACCGGGCGGCCCGGCGTTGACCTGCCCAACGGGCTGCTGGAGGTCCACGGCGCCCGCGGCAGCACCGAGCAGGCCGCCTGGTTCCGCGACCACCACGCGGAGCTGCGCGCGGCCGGCGCCGCACGGGTGTACGGCCTGTCCGCGCAGTCGACCGGCTACCAGCGTGAACTCGCCCACCGGCTACGGCTGCCCTACCCGCTGATCCCCGACCCGAGACTGACCCTGGCCGACGCGCTGAGGCTGCCGACCCGCACCGCGGGCGACATGACGCTCTACGAGCGGTTGACCCTGATCGTCGCCGACGGCGCTGTCGAACACGTCTTCCACCCGATCCCGGACCCGGCGTCGCACCCACTGCACGTGATGCGGTGGCTCACCAAGCGACGCCAGGCCCCCGGATCGGTCGCCGCTTAGAAGTCGTCGTCGAACGCACCGCACTGCTCACCGTCCATCGTTACTTCTGCAACATGATCGATGCGGCGTCCGGCACAACAGCCAACGACCAATCGAGCCGACGGCATTCGCTCTGACTCGTGCACTCGAGGCAGCCGCCTGAACGCCACGGCTGGTCAAGTGCCCGAGTCCAGTGAGCATCAAGCGTCCGCATCGCGGCGAACAGTTCGTCTGCCCGACTTACCGGTTCATCGATCGGCACGGCGGCGCCCTCCCGCGTTCACGACGTTGGCCCCACCTGGGGGCAGCGACCATCTGCCGTGCTCCCCCAGGCCGAGATCCCAGGAGTTTGCCGAAACCGACGAGCCCGAAACGACCCTTCCCCGCGATCTTGCACTTCCTGTCGCGACATAAATGAGCATTGCGCGCATATCGGCGACCGAAGCTGCAAGATCGGCGCGGACGGGGTGTTGCAACGCGTCGGCTGCGGTCGCCGCTGCCTAGAAGTCGTCGTCGAAGGCGACGGTGCCGCTCACCCCGACCTGGTACGCCGACACCCGCCGCTCGAAGAAGTTGGACAGCTCCTGCACGTCCTGCAACTCCATGAAACCGAACGGGTTGCTCGACCCGTAGAGCGGCGCGATGCCGAGCTGGGCGAGGCGGCGGTCGGCGACGTGCTGGAGATACTCCCGCATGTCGGCCAGGGTCAGACCGGGTACGCCCTGGCCCAACAGGTCCTCGGCGAACTGCACCTCACACTCGACGGCCTCGGTGAGCATCCGGCGGACCTGGTCGGCGAGGTCGTCGTCGAACAGGTCCGGCTCCTCGGCGCGAACGGTGTCGACGACGTCGAACGCGAACGCCATGTGCATGGACTCGTCGCGGAACACCCAGTTGGTACCGGAGGCGAGGCCGTGCAGCAGACCACGGGAACGCAGGAAGTAGACGTAGGCGAACGCGCCGTAGAAGAACAACCCCTCGATGCAGGCGGCGAAGCAGATCAGGTTGAGCAGGAACGTCCGCCGGTCCTCCCGGGACCGAAGCTCCCGCAGGTCGTTGAGGGAGTCGATCCAGCGGAAGCAGAACTCGGCCTTACGGCGGATCGAGGGGATGTTCTCGATGGCGGCGAAGGCCTCGAAGCGTTCGGTCTCGTCCGGCACGTACGTGTCGAGCAGGTTGAGATAGAACTGGACGTGCACGGCCTCCTCGAACAGCTGCCGGGACAGGTAGAGGCGGCCCTCGGGGCTGTTGACGTGCTGGTACAGGTTGAGCACCAGGTTGTTGGCGACGATCGTGTCGCCGGTGGCGAAGAACGCCACCAGGCGGCTGACCAGGTGCCGTTCGGCCGGCGACAGTTTGTCCAGGTCGGCGAGGTCGGCGTGCAGGTCGACCTCCTCGACGGTCCAGGTGTTGCGGATCGCGTCGCGGAAGCGGTCGAAGAAGTGCGGGTAACGCATCGGGCGGAGCGTGAGGTCCATCCCGGGGTCGAGCAGCATGTGCGTGGTCCTCGTGTCGTTGGTGGCGGCGTCGGTGGTGTCGGCGGCGGTCACTGGCAGGCCTCGCACGACTCGGGGTTCTCCAGCGAGCAGGCCAGCGCCTCCGCGTCGACGGCGACGGGCGCGAGGGCGATGGGTGCGGCGGCGGCGGGTGCGACGGCACTGACGGTGGCCTGCTGGATCCGCGTGGCGGGGCGTGAGCGCAGGTAGTAGGTGGTCTTCAGCCCGGCCTTCCAGGCGTACAGGTACATCGAGGAGAGCTTGCCGATTGTCGGCGCGGCCAGGAACAGGTTCAGCGACTGGGACTGGTCGATGAACGGGGCGCGGGCGGCGGCCAGGTCGATCAGCGCCCGCTGCGGCAGCTCCCACGCGGTGCGGAACAACTCCCGTACGCCGGCCGGCAGCTCCGCGATGTCCTGCACCGATCCCTCCGCCCGCTTGATCGCCGAGCGGATCCGGTCGGTCCACAGACCGCGGGCCTTCAACTCGCGTACCAGAGCGGTGTTGACCTGGAGGAACTCCCCCGACAGGGTCTCGCGCTTGAACAGGTTGGACACCTGCGGCTCGATGCACTCGTAGCACCCGGCGATCGAGGCGATGGTCGCGGTCGGCGCGACCGCCACCAGCAGCGAGTTGCGCAGCCCGTACGCCTCGACCCACTCCCGCAGCGCGTCCCACCGCGCGGTCTGCGTACCCTCGACGCCCCACAGGTCGGGCTGGAGCTGACCCCGCGCGGCCCGGGTCTGCGGGTACGCCGGGTGCGCGCCGAAGTCGCGAGCCAGGTCGGCGGAGGTCTCCAGCGCGGTCAGGTACAGCTCCTCGCTGATCCGGGTGGACAGCTCCCGCGCGGCCGGCGAGTCGAACGGCAGCCGCAGGGCGAAGAAGACGTCCTGCAGCCCCATCAGCCCGAGCCCGACCGGCCGCCAGCGGGGGTTGCTCGCCGCCGCCTGCGCGGTCGGGTAGTAGTTGATGTCGATGACCCGGTCGAGGAAGGTCACCGCGGTCCGCACGGTGGCGCGCAGCCGCTCCCAGTCGATGCCGCCGTCGGTGAGGTGGGCGGCCAGGTTCACCGAGCCGAGGTTGCACACGGCGGTCTCGGCGTCACTGGACACCTCGACGATCTCGGTGCAGAGGTTGGACAGGTGCACCACGAAGCCCGGCTCGGCGGTCTGGTTGCAGAGTCGGTTGGCGGCGTCCTTGAAGGTCATCCACCCGTTGCCGGTCTGGGCGAGGGTCCGCATCATCTTCCCGTACAGCTCCCGCGCCGGGACCTGCCGCACGTAGCGACCCTGGGCCTCGGCCTGCCGGTACGCGGCGTCGAACCGCTCCCCCCACAGGTCGGGCAGCTCGGGAACCTCGTGCGGGTCGAACAGCGACCACAACTCGTCGGCCTCGACCCGGCGCATGAACTCGTCCGGAATCCAGTTGGCCAGGTTGAGGTTGTGGGTGCGCCGGGCGTCCTCGCCGGTGTTGTCCCGCAGTTGCAGGAACTCCTCGATGTCCGGGTGCCACGGCTCCAGGTAGACGCAGGCCGCGCCCTTGCGCCGGCCGCCCTGGTTGACCGCGGCGACGCTCGCGTCCAGTGTGCGCAGCCACGGCACGATCCCGTTGGACTGCCCGTTCGTGCCCCGGATCAGCGCGCCCCGGGAGCGGACCCGGGAGTACGCGATGCCGATGCCACCGGCGAACTTGGACAGGTTGGCGACCTGGGCGTACCGCTGGTAGATCGAGTCCAGCTCGTCGAGCGGGGAGTCGACCAGGTAGCAGGAGGACATCTGGGTGTGCCGGGTGCCGGAGTTGAACAAGGTCGGTGAGCTGGGCAGGTAGGCGAGGCTGGACATCAACCGGTAGAAGCCGACCGCCTCGTCCGCCGTCCGGGACAGGCCGCAGGCCACCCGCAGCAGCCAGTACTGCGGGGTCTCCAGCACCAGCCGGCTGGTGGGGTGACGCAGCAGGTAGCGGTCGTACACCGTGCGCAGCCCGAAGTACTCGAACCTGCGATCGCCGCCCGGGTCGATGGCGGCATCGAGCGTCGTGGCGTGCGCGGTGACGAATGCGGCGGTGTCGTCACCGATCAGGCCCTCGGCGTGGCCGACCCGAATCGCCGCACTGAACGAGGTGATGCCCTGCCGGCGCACCTCCTTGTCGACGTAGCCGGCCAGCAGCCGGGCGGCGAGGCGGGAGTACTGCGGCTCCTCACCGATCATCTCGGCCGCGGTCTGGATGGACAGCCGGTCCAGTTCGGCAGTGGTCGCGCCGTCGTAGAGGCCACTGATGGTGCGGGTGGCCACCCGCATCGGGTCGACGTCGGTCAGGTCGTCGGCCCACCGCTCGACCGCCCGGACGATCTTGTTCACGTCCACCGGTTCGGTGCCACCGTCGCGCTTGCGGACCTGCATCGGCGTGCGGCGCACTGTCGCGTCGCCGCTGGCCGGGACTATCTCGGTGACTGTCACCACTCGCTCCTCGGAGTTCGAGACCTGGTGGCCCGGAGACGCGAGGAGACAGACACCGACGGACGCCACGCCAGCCCGGCGTGGGTCAGGTGGCGTCAGCCGTCCCACGCGGCCTCGGACCGCCGCCCACCCGGGTGCGGGTACGCGGCGCGCTGGCAGGTCTTCGGACTCGTGGGCACGACCGGCTCGCCGGTCTCCTACTGGCCGTCGCTTCCCAGGCCGTGTGGTGGCCCAGTGCTGATGACGGCGGTCGTTCCCACTCACCGCTGCGGGACAGTCCCGGATTTCCACCGGGTTCCCTGTTGCCTCGACCGCGCCGGATGAGCGGCCGAACCAGCTGCGCTCGACACCATATATAGGGACACAGTCGTTGTCACACCCCACATGTCGTTCTCGGGCGTGTCGGCGGCCGCCGGTGATCATCGTCACCAGCATGGCGGGCGGACGCCGGGCAGCGCGAGAGGCGTCCCCAAAGGTGTCGACAATCGACAAGGATCCGATGCGTCGAGGTGACGTGCGTCTGCCGTCGTCCATCCCGACCGGGTCCGGTGCGCGCAAACATCATATGTCTGGATGCCGGCGGTGATCGACAACGTTGACGTTCCGAGGAAACTCTCCGTATACTCCGAATGATCATCTGATCTTTAGCCTAGTCGGGCGAGGAGCGCATGCCGCAGATCACCGCCGTCACCGTCGAAGACGTCCGCTTCCCCACCTCCCTGACCGCTGACGGGTCAGACGCCATGAACAAGGACGGCGACTACTCGGCGGCCTACGTCGTCCTGCACACCGACGGCGTCGACGGCGCGGGCGCGCCGCTCGCGGGGCACGGCCTGACCTTCACCATCGGTCGTGGCAACGACATCGTGGCGGCGGCGGCAGTCCATCAGGCCCAGCTCCTCGTGGGCATGGACGTGGCGACGATGGCAGCGGACATGGGCGCGGTCTACCGCCTCCTGACCTCCGACTCACAGCTGCGGTGGCTCGGCCCGGAAAAAGGTGTCGTCCACCTGTCCCTCGCCGCCGTGTTGAACGCGTCGTGGGACCTGGTCGCCCGGATCGCCGACAAGCCGCTGTGGCGGCTGCTCGTCGACATGTCCCCCGAGCAGCTCGTCGACATCGCGGACCTGCGCTACCTCTCCGACGCGCTGACCCGGGACGAGGCACTGGCCATCCTGCGCGCCAAGGAGGGCACCAAGGCCGCCCGCCTCGCCGAGCTCGACCGGACCGGCTACCCCGCCTACACCACCTCGGCGGGCTGGCTCGGTTACGGCGACGACAAGCTGCGCCGGCTGTGCCAGGAGGCGGTGGACACCGGCTACGGCTACGTCAAGCTCAAGGTCGGCGCCAACCTCGATGACGACATCCGCCGCTGCGCGATCGCGCGGGAGATCCTCGGGCCGGATCGCAACCTGATGATCGACGCCAACCAGGTGTGGGACGTCGGTCAGGCCATCGAGTGGGTCACGGCCCTCGCCCAGTTCAAGCCCCTCTGGATCGAGGAGCCGACCAGCCCCGACGACATCCTGGGCCACGCTGCCGTCCGCCGTGCCGTCGCACCGATCGGCGTCGCCACCGGCGAACACTGCCACAACCGGGTGATGTTCAAGCAGCTGTTCCAAGCCGAGGCCATCGACTTCTGCCAGCTGGACACCGGCAGGTTGGCCAGCATCAACGAGATCGTCGCCGTGCTGCTGCTCGCCGCGAAGTTCGACATCCCGGTGTGCCCACACGCCGGCGGCGTCGGGCTGTGCGAGATGGTCCAACACGTGTCGGTGCTCGACTACGTCGCGATCTCGGGGGATCTCACCAACCGGGTCACCGAGTTCGTCGACCACCTGCACGAGCACTTCACCGATCCGTGCATCATCCGCGACACCGGCTCGGGCAGCGGTTACGTCCTGCCCAGCGAGCCCGGCTACTCCACCCGGATGCGTCCCGAGTCCGTCACGCTCTACCGGTTTCCCGACGGCCACTACTGGGCCGCGACAGACCCGACTACCGTGTCATCTCCGGAGGCGTACGTGATCGCGGGTGGGAAGGCCACCCCCGCCGGCCGCTAGGGGGATCATGTCTCGCACTGACGAAGTGGTCAACGGCATCAAACGGATGATCCTCGAAGGGCAGTTCAGGCCCGGAGACCGGTTGCCCATCGAGAAGGATCTCGCCGAGTCGCTCGGCGTCTCGCGGGGCTCGTTACGCGAGGGGATGTCGGCGCTGTCGATCCTCGGCATCGTCAACATCCGCCAGGGCGACGGCACCTACGTCACCAACCTCGACGCGCCACAACTGCTGGCCCCGATGGGTTTCGTGGTGGACTTCCAGGGTCAGGGCGACCCACGGCACATCCACACCGTTCGGCGACTGCTGGAGTGCGAGGCCGCCCGGCTGGCGGCGACCAGGATCACCGACGAGGCCCTGGCCCAGGCGGCGGACCTGCTCGACGAGGCGGCCCGGATGGTCGGCCAGTCGCCGCAGGACCATGAGCGGATCATGGAGATCGACATCGCGTTTCACCGGATCATCGCCGTGCACGCCGAGAATCCGGTGCTCGTCGGCCTGATCGAAGCCTTCGCCGGGCGCACCATCCGCGGCCGGCTCTGGCGGAGTCTGCACGAGGAGGGCGCGGACCTGCGTACCCATGACGAACACGTGGCGATCCTCAAGGCCCTCGTGGCGCGCGACCCGGAACGGGCCCGCACCCGGATGGCCAACCACCTGATCGGCGTGGAGGAGTCGTTGCAGGGGTTACCCGACGACGCTGACGCGAGCGTCGAGACGGCCCGATCGTGACCGCCGATCCTCACGACTGCACATCGAGCAGCCCTTCGTCGTACAGGGCCGCCCAGAGCTGATCCGGGACGTCGACGTCGGATCGGCGCAGGGTCTCGGTCACCTGGGCCTCGTCACGCATGCCAACCACCGTCGACACCACGGCCGGGTGACGGCGGACGAACGCCAACGCCGCCTGCGGCAGCGTGACGCCGTACGCCTGGCAGACCCGCGCCACCCGACGGGCGTGGTCGATCACCTCCACCGGCGCCTGCCGATAGTTGTAGACGGCGTCGGTCGGCGGCATCTCCCGGGCGAGCAGCCCGGAGTTGTAGACCCCGGCGACCACCACACCGACGCGGCGAGCCTGCGCGACGGGCAGCAGGTCGGTCAACGCCCCCTGCTCCAGCAGGGTGTACCGGCCGGCGCACATCACCACGTCCACATCGGTCTCCGCCACGAAGCGGGCCAGCATCGCGGACTGGTTCATCCCCGCCCCGACCGCACCGATCACGCCCTGCTCCCGCAGCTCCACCAACGCCGGGATCGCCTCGCGCGAGGCCTGCTCCCAATGCTCGTCCGGATCATGCAGATACACCACATCGATCCGGTCCAGGCCGGTGCGCCGGAGGCTCGCCTCCAACGAACGGCGCACGCCGTCGCGGCTGAAGTCCCAGACCCGGCGGTGATCGGCGGGAACGTCGAACCCCTCCGGATCCCGCCGGTGAGCCGTCTCCGGCGACGGCACGAGCAGCCGACCGACCTTCGTCGACACCACGTACTCGCCGCGCGGGCGGGAGCGCAGGGCGGCACCCAGCCGCCGTTCGGACAGGCCCAACCCGTAATGCGGTGCCGTGTCGAAGTATCGGATGCCACCCGCCCACGCGGTGTCCACCGCGGCCGCGAACTGCTCCTCCGACGTGGCCCGGTAGAGGTTGCCGCCCTGCGAGGCGCCGAAGCCCAGCGGGCTCAGCCGCAGCCGCAGCCGCGACTCGACGGTGTTCACGCTCGCCCGTACCGCCGTCACCGCTCGTCCCGATCCGTGCTGCCGGTCATCGCCGCGACCAGGTCGTCGGTGGTGACCTCGTCGGCGCGTAGTTGCGCGGCTCGTCGGCCGAGGCGCAGCACCTCGACCCGGTCGGCGATGTCGAGCACCTGCGGCATGTTGTGGCTCACCAACACCACCGACATGCCGGCGTTGCGCGCCCGCCGAACCACGTCGAGCACCCGCCCGGTCTGGACCACGCCCAACGCCGCGGTCGGCTCGTCGAGGATGACCACGTTTGTCGCCCAGATGATGGCTCGGGCGACCGCCACGCACTGCCGCTGCCCACCGGAGAGCATCGCGATCGGAGTGGTGACCCGGGAGATCCGTACGCCCAACTCGTCGAGGGCGGCGGCGGCGCCCTGTCGCATGGCCCGCTTGTCCAACAGCCCGAGCCGACCGAGTGGTCCGGAGCGCAGGATCTCCCGGCCGAGATACAGGTTGGCGGCCACGCTGAGGTCGTCGGCGACGGCGAGATCCTGGTAGACGGTCTCCACCCCCGCCCGCCGGGCGTCGACCGGGGTGGAGAACTGGACCGGACGGCCGCCGATCAGGATCTCGCCCTCATCCGGCGGATGCACACCGGACAGGGTCTTGATCAGGGTGCTCTTTCCGGCGCCGTTGTCACCGATCAACGCGACGACCTCACCCCGGCGAACCGTGAAGTCGGCACCACGCAACGCCTCGACGTGCCCGAACCGCTTGACGATGCCGCGGGCTTCGAGGACCGGCGGGTCGCCGTCGACGGGTTGTTGATCGCTGTCGGCGGTGGCCGTGGGGATGCCGCCCATCACTGCACCGGCGGGTTGGCGCAGCTGGGCTCGAGCACCGCCTTGATCTCCGCCGAGTCGATGTTCTCCTTGGTGACGAACGTGACGCCGGTGTCGGCCGAGGCCAGCGGTGCCTTGTCCCGAAGGTGCTTGACCATCTTGTCGACGCCGAAGTAGCCCATCTTGAACGGGTTCTGCACGACCAGCGCCGAGATCTGGCCGCTGCGTACCCCGGCGATCTCGTCCGGGGCTGCGTCCCAGCCGATGATGACCACCTTGCCGGACTTGCCGGCGGCCTGGATGGCCTGCGCGGCACCGAGCACGCTCGGCTCGTTGGCCGCGAAGACGCCAGCAAGGTTGGGGTTGGCGGTGAGGATGTTCTCGGTGACCCGGCGGGCCTCGTTGACGTCGCTCTTGCTCGGCTGCTGGCCGACCAGCTTCAGGTTGGGGTACTGGGCCAGGCCGGCCTTGAAGCCGTCGACCCGCTCAGTGTTGGTCTGCGAGCCGGGCTGGAACTCGACCAGCGCCACCTCGTGGTTGCCGGGGCCGAGTTCGGTGGCGAGCATCTTCGCCGCCTCGGTCGCCGACGCACGGTTGTCGGTGGCGAAGAGGGGCACGTTCGACGGCTGCGGGCTGGTGCCAGAGTCGATCATGGCGACGGGGATGTTGGCGCCGAGCGCCTTGTCGGTCGCCGGCGCCAACGCGCTGGAGTCGGTCGCCGCGTAGACGATGCCGTCGACCTTCTTGGTGACGAAGTTCTGGATCAGGTTGACCTGGCCCTCGACGTCGGTCTCGGTGGTCACCCCGTCCCACTGGACGGTGACGTTGCCCGCGCGCTCCGCGGCGCACTCCGCGCCCGCCTTGACCGTGTTCCAGTAGTCGGCCCCGACCGCCTTGGGTACGACGGCGAGCTTCAACGGACCGCTCGCGTCCTTTGTCGCGCCGTCGCCGCCGTCGCGGACCTCGACCCCGCCACAGGCGCTGAGCAGAGCGGTCGCCGCGACCGCGGCCAGGATCGCCTGCGCGCGCAGGAGTGGTCCTCGCGTCCGCCGGCTGGTGGTGGTGTGTGCCATGGTGTGTGTCCTTCCTCGTTCGGACTCTCGAAATGGCATGTCAACCCCGTGATTCCAGCCGCCGGCGGCGGTACTGGTCGAAGTAGACGGCGGCCCAGATGATCACGCCGACGATCACCTGCTGGTAGTGAATGCTGATGTCGAGCAGGACGGCGCCGTTGCGTACCAGGGCGATCAGGAACGCGCCGATGATGGTGCCGACGATCCGGCCCTGCCCGCCGAACAGGCTGGCTCCGCCGATGACCGCGGCGGCGATGACGTCGAGCTCCAGCGAGATGCCGTAGTTGGGCTGGCCGGAGTTGACCCGGGACGCGGCGATCATGCCGCCCAGCCCGACCAGCACACCGGCCAGCACGTACACCCCGGTCAGGTGCCGCCCCACTCGGATGCCGGAACGGCGGGCCGCCTCCAGGTTGGAGCCCATCGCATAGGTGTGCTGACCGAAACGGGTCTGGGAGAGCAGGAAGGCCACCCCGACGGCGACCAGGATGGTGATCACCACGGCGAACGGAATGCCGAGGATCTCACCGTTGCCGAGCAGTTGAAAGGATCGGGGCAGGCCGTAGACGCCGACCGCCCCGGTGATGATGAAGACGAGGCCGCGGCCCACCGACATCGTCCCCAACGTCGCGATGAACGGCGGGATCCGGGCCACCGTCACCAGCAGCCCGTTCAACAGCCCGGCCAGCGCGCCGACGCCGATCGCGACCGCCGTGGCCGCCCAGATCGAGAAGCCGAGGTCGCGCACGACCATCGCGCCCAACACGCCGGCGAGCGCGGCGACCGACCCCACGGACAGGTCGATGCCCTTCGTGATGATGACCATCGTCTGGGCGGTGGCGATGATGGCGATCACCGCTGTCTGCGCCCCGATGTTGAAGAGGTTGTCCGCTGTCAGGAAGTAGGGACTCGCGAAGGTCAGGGCGATGAACAGGACGACCAGCGCGGTCGCGGCGGTGAACTCGGAGACGGCGTGGGAGATCCGTTCCCGGACCCAGTCGCTGAACTCGCCGCGCTGCGTGCCGGCGGTTGCCTCGACGCTACTCATCGTCGGACCTGACCTTCCCCAAGCGTGGCGCCGGCACCCGACGGGGACCCGCCGACGAGCCGAACGCCTGTGAGCGACCGACCCCGCTCAGCTGTCGATGCGGCCAGGTGCCCGCACAACCTCAAAGATAGGTCGGATGTTTCCCACGATCAGGCGTTACCTTGCCACGCATTCACGTATGTTGCCAAGGTCTTGCCGGCATGTTTTGTCATCGTTACCTGCACCACCGGAGACATAGGTCTGACCACCCGACATTGACCGCCGCCGTAAGCATGTTATCGATAACATGCTATGTCCCCAGTTCGGAACCCGCTGCCGCCTCAGGACGGCGCCAGCCGGTACGCCCGGGCGGCGGTCCGCCGCCAGATCGCCGCCAGATCGTCGTCGGACAGCGGGGCCAACAGGTCGCCGAGGACGGTTACCCAGCGGGTGTACGAGGTGACGAGCAGGCACACCGGCCAGTCCGAGCCGAACATCAGCCGGTCCGGCCCGAACACGTCGAGGGCGTGCTCGACAGCGGGTCGCAGGTCGGCTGCCGTCCAGGACGCACCCTCCACCTCGGTCACCAGGCCGGAGAGCTTCGCCGTCGTGTTGGGCTCCGCCGCGAGCGCCCGTACGTCGCGGCGCCAGTCACCGAGATCGGCTCGCCCGAGTGCGGGCTTGCCGAGGTGGTCGAGGACGAACCGCACCTCGGGCAGGTCACGGACGAGCCGGGTGGCGGCCGGCAGCTGGTGCGGACGCACCAGGAGGTCGAAGGCGAGGCCGGCGGCGCCGACCGCGGCGATGCCCCGCCGCACGTCGGGACGGTCGAGATAGGTCGGTTCGGGCTCGGACTGAACCAGGTGGCGGATGCCTACCAGCCGTTCGCCGCCCCGCGCCCTGCGTAGTCGGTCGAGGCGACGACCGACATCGGCGGCGGTGAGGTCGACCCAGCCGACGACCCCGGCGACGAGGGGGTCGTCGGCCGCGATGCCGAGCAGCTCGGGCGTCTCCGAGCGGACGGCGACGGACTGCACGACCACGGTCTGGGTGACCCCGGCGGCCCGGGTCGCCGGGGCAAGCTCGACCGGCGTGAAGTCGTGGTCGATCGCGGCCATTGTGTGCGGATCGATCCAGGGCTGCGGGTGCCGCGCCCGGACCCAGAGGTGATGATGCGCGTCGATGATGCCGGGTCGTCGCGCGACGTCGCCGGTCGTCACCGGAACCGTCCTGGCGCTTTCACGTCCACCCTGCACCCCGCCCAGCCACTGATCGAACCCCTCCGGGTCGACCCGGAGCCACACAGCCGATCTGGCAGATTGACCATGTTAGCGGTAACAGACTGTTCATGAGTCGCGGACGCGCGCCGCGACCCGCCTCCGGCAGTGTCACCGTTTGGTCTGACGAATCCCCGCCGCATCTGTGGCTGGTCCGACGCCGATCACCGCGCCGCCCGGGACCGCCCGGGGCTCCGGCCCGGTCAGTCCACCCGGGTGCGGACCAGTGCTGCGGCGCGGCCCAGGGCGGACTTCTCGACGACCGACAACGCGGGGTCGACGCGGCGCAGGCCCACCGCCCGCCGCAGCTGGCTGGCCCGGGGCGGCTCGGCCCGCCGCTGAAAGGCCTCAAGGCCGTCCCGGGCACGACCGGCGAGCTGTACGTCCGGGCCGACCGCCACCTCGGCGAGGATGAGGGCGGTCATGGCCACGTCCAGGTCAGCCGGTCCTTCGGCCGCATTGCGCCAATCGATGACCACCGGTCCGCGCGAGGTCACCATGACGTTCTGTGGGTGCAGGTCGAGGTGCAGGATGCTGTCCGTCGGGTCGACGCTGAACCGGGCCGGCAGGGCGTGAAGGCGTTCGTGCAGGCCCACGAGCAGGTCGGCAGCCGCGCCGACCGCGGTACGCCCGGCGAGCATCGCCGCCAGGAGAGTCTCGCCGTCGAGTCGTTCGAGCACCAGGTCGGGCCCTTGGACGTCGTACACCAGGGGCACCGGGTAGCCGGCGGCAGCGACGTACGCCATCAACGCCGCCTCTGGCGCGCTGTCCCCGCCCTGGCGGTAGCGGCGCAGCACCCGCGACTCGTCGAGCGCGAAGACATCAGCGTCGCGCCCCGAAGCGAGCAGCGCGTGATCGGTCACGGCAGACGACGCTAACAGCGGGTGGCGCCCAGCTGGCGTGGGGCGGGCCGAATTCACGGCCCGCCCCACGCGGCACTACGTCCGGCTCGGTGCTAGCCGGTGACGGTGAACGGTCGGGACACCTTCGTCGCCGACGTGGCGCCGTTCAGCGTGACGCTGGTCGCGCCCGCCTTCGCCGCACCCGGAACGCTGACCGTCGCGCCGGAGATGACGCCGTCACCGTTCGCCCGCACGGTGCTGACCGCGAGCCCGTTCCCGAAGGTGACCGTGACCGCCTCGTTCGGAACGAACCCGGAACCGTCGAACATGATCGACGTGCCACGCGGCCCGGAGGTGGTCAGTAGCGCCACCCGTGGCCGGTAGGTCCGCGCCTGCGCCTGCTCGGTCACCTGGACGGTGGCCGTGGCCGGCGTACGCGAGGACACGCCCGTCGCGGTGACGGCGTACCGGCCTGGCTGTGCGTCACCGGAGGTCGGCACCGAGGTGCGAACCGTTCCGGTCGCGGAGGCCGTGACCTTGGTGGTCCGGCCCGGGTCGGTGCCGATGCTGACGGTCACCTGTTCGCCGGCGGCGAAGCCGCTGCCGTCGACGGTGATCGCGCCACCGGTGC
The DNA here is from genome assembly GCF_036902955.1 of Micromonospora sp. CPCC 205558. Classification (NCBI taxonomy): domain Bacteria; kingdom Bacillati; phylum Actinomycetota; class Actinomycetes; order Micromonosporales; family Micromonosporaceae; genus Micromonospora; species Micromonospora sp. CPCC 205558. The sequence goes on along the minus strand of NZ_JBAKHR010000019.1, from coordinate 93,487 downwards.
TGACCGTGCCGGACGCGGACAACGCGATCGCCGGCTGCGACCGGCCCCGGGCCACAGTCACCGTGAAGGACTCGGCGCTGCTCGACAGCGTGTCCCACGCGGTGACACGCACCGTGTAGGTGCCCTCGCGTGCGTAGGTGTGCTGGCCGCTCATCGCGCCGGACGCGCCGATCGTCACGTCGTCCGGAACCGTGCCGTCACCCCACTGGACGCGGGCCCGGTAGCCCGTCGTACCGGGAACGCCGCCGGTCACCGCACCGAGGTTCGCCGCGAGGGCCTGCCCGGCGGTGGCCGTCTGGTCCTTCCCGGCGACGGTCGCCAGCGCCGGGGCGGGCGTGCCGTCGTTGGCCACGGCGAACACGTGGATCCGACCCGCCGAGCGAGGATCGCCGGTCTGCGTCGGCAGGGTCACCGACACCAGCGTCTTGCCCGCCGGAATCTGGTACGGCGCGGTGGCGAACAGGAACGGCTGCGCGCCGTCCCGGCTCATGCCCTGCAGGCGGTACGCCGTCCGGGCGACGATGACGTTGCCGTAGGACGGGGTGCCGTTGGCGTTGCCGCCCAGCGTCCAGTCGCTGAACTGGATCGGAATGCTGGCCGTGCTGCCGTCGCTGAACGTCGCCGTGCCGGTGGTGCTCTGGTTGCCCTGCGTTCCGGCACCGATGAACGAGATGCTCTTCGCGTCCGCCGGAAGGTTGAGAACGACAGTCGCCCCGTTACCGGTGGCGTTGTCCGGCTGCCCGGCCGGGATCATCGGCAGGGTGTACCGCAGCGCGGTTCCGGGAACCTGCTGCGGCTGGCCCTGGATCGCACCGCCGGCCGCCAGGGCGGCCCGCGAGTACGCCCACGACTTGGCGTCACAGTCTGCCGCGAGGACCCCTTCGTCGCCGACGCAGACGTTGTCGAACGCGGCGGTGAGACCGGAGGACGGGGCGTACGCCACCTCGACGCCGACGGTCGCGGAGCTCTGGCTCTCGCCATCGGTCACCGTGACGTTCGCCTGGTGGTAGCCCGGCGTGGCGTAGGTGTGCGACCCACCGATGCGGTAGACGGCCCGCGAGCTCAACGTCACGACACCGGCGGTGACCGGCGTGCCGTCACCCCAATCGATGGTGGCCTGGTAGCCGCTGGCGTCGCCGCCGGTCACGGTGCCCAGCGGCATCGAGATGGGTCCCCCGGCGTTCGCGTGCACGTCCTCCGCGGCGGTGACGGTGATGTCGCCGCCACCGAGGTCGAGGTCACCCCCGGTGAGCAGCTCCACCTCGGCGAGGTTGGTCTGCGCGGCACCGACGGTCTTCGTCACGGCGAGGCGGAACTGCGCGAACCGTCCCGGCTTGTCGATCGAGTACGGGCGGGTCTGGTTGCGCCACGGGAACACCTGGTCCTTGCGGGAATCCACTGTGGTCCAGGTGAGGCCGTCGTTGGAGCCCTGAAGGCGCCAGTCCGCCGGATCGCCCGCACCGGCCCCGGACGTGACCGTGTAGTACGTCGGCTTCTGCTTGCCGACACGGAGGGCCCAGGTGATCTCCGGGGTCGCCGAGGTGAAGGTCACCTGGGAGGTGGACGAGTCGTCGAAGAGCTTCGACGCGTCCTGACCGCCGGTGGTGGTCGCGGTGCCGAGACCGGGGCCGGTGAGGTCCTGCAACGGCTTCGGAGCCTCGTTGCCCTTGGTCAGCGACGGCGGCGCGTCGTTCTTGCCGCTGCCCCACGACGACGGCTTCGGGCCCATCTGGAAGTCGATGGTGCCGCCCTTGGCGAACGCCGACACATCCAGGGAGAGGCCGCGTTGCTTCTTGCCGTTGACCTTGACGTCCTGCACGTAGACGTTCGCGACGCTGTTGTTCGGCGCGTTGACGACGATGTCGCCGGTGCTGCGGTGCACGGTCATCCTGGTGAACTGCGGAGAACCGATGGTCCACTCGGACGACCCGGCCTGCAGCGGATAGATGCCCAGCGAGCTGAGGATGTACCAGGACGACATCTCGCCGTTGTCCTCGTCGCCCAGGTAGCCCTGGCCGATCTCACTGCCGACGTAGAGGCGGCGCAGGATCTCCCGGACCGCCGCCTGGGTCTTGGCCGGCGCGCCGGCGAAGTTGTACATGTACGGGATGTGGTGCGACGGCTGGTTGCTCATGCCGAGCTGCCCCATCCGCACCGCCCGCGCCTCCACCATCTCGTGGATGATGCCGCGGTACCCACCGGGACGGTCGGCGTTCTCCGGGGTGGAGAAGTAGGTGTCGAGCTTGTCGCGCAGCTCCTTCTGCCCACCGAACAGGTTGGCCAGGCCCTGACCGTCCTGCTGCGCGGTGAAGGCGAAGTTCCACCCGTTCGTCTCGGTGTAGACGCCACCCCAGTCCAGTGGGTCACCGGCGAGGAAGTTGCCGGCGGCGTCGCGGCCCTGCATGAGCTTCGTCTTCGAGTCGAACAGGTGGACGTAGTTGCGGGCGCGCTCCAGGAAGTAGCGCGACTCCTCCTTGAGCCGGGCGCGCTCCGACTTCGGCGTGGCCGGGTCCTTGGCGAGGGCCGCACCCATGTTGCCGATGCCGTAGTCGTTGATGTAGCCCTCCAGCGCCCACGACACCGACTCCTCGGTGGAGGTCGGCGTGTAGCCGAGGAACAGGGAGTTCTCGATGCCCTTGCGGCCGACCTCCGGGCGCCCGGACGCGACGGTCGCGTCCTTGACTGCTGCGTCGTACGCCGCGAGCGGGTCGGGCAGCTTGACCCCGGAGAGGTACGCCTGGGCCAGGGCCACGTTGGCGCTGGTGCCGGTCATCAGGTCCGCGTAGCCGGGCGACGACCAGCGGGCGATCCAGCCGCCGTCACGGTAGTGCTGGACGAAGCCGTCGGAGATCTTGGCGGCGATGTCCGGGTAGAGCAGTGAGTAGGCGGGCCACACGGTGCGGTAGGTGTCCCAGAACCCGTTGTTGACGTAGATCTGGCCGTCGACGATCTTCGCACCGGTGTGGGTGGGGGTCGACGTGCCGGTCGGCGCCGAGACCGGGCTCGCGTACTGCCAGCGCGGCGCGGCGGCGGTGCCGGTGTTCTCCGACTGCGAGTTCGGGTAGAGGTTCAGCCGGTACAGGTTCGAGTACATCGAGACCAGCTGCGCCTCGGTGGCGCCCCGCACCTCGACCCGGCCGAGCCGGTCCTTCCACGCAGCCGTCGCGGCGGTGTGGATCTGGTCGAAGCTCTTGCCGGTGACCTCCAGGTCGAGGTTCTTGCGCGCCTGGTCGACGGAGAGGAACGACGTCGCGAGGCGCATCGTCACCTCCCGGGTCGTGGAGAGGTCGAAGGTGGCCGAGGTCGCGGCGGATGCCGTTGGCGCCCGGTCGAAGGAGCCCGCCACGAACATGCGGCTGCGGCCGGCGGAGAAGCCGCTTCCGTTGTCGACCCAGCCGGTGAACGTGCCGTCCGTGCCGATGGTGAAGGTGCCGGTGTGGAAGACCAGGCTTCCGGTCGACTGCCCGGCCGGGAAGGTGAACCGCATGATCCCGGCGTGGTCGGTGGGCGACATCTCCGCGGTCAGGCCGTTCTGCAGCGTGACCCGGTAGAGGTCCGGCCGTGCCGTCTCGTCGTCGTGGCTGAAGGCGAGCGCGCGGCTGGCGGGGTCACCGGTGAGTGATCCGTCGCCGACGACCGGCATGACCGACATCCGGTTGCGGTCGCCCATCCACGGGCTCGGCTCGTGGGAGATCGCGAGGCCCTGCAGCATGGGCAGGTTGGCCTCGTTGTTCATCCGGTGGTACTCGTACTCCCAGGATTCGGAGTCCGCGTCGGTCACCGGGGTGAAGAAGTTGAAGCCGTTCGGCACCGCGGTGATCGGCAGATTGTTGCCGCGCGAGAAACCGATCGACGAGTTGGTGCCGCGTCGGGTGTCGACGTAGTTGGTGAGCTTCGAGCCGTCGATCGACGCCGGCGTGCCCTCCACCTCGACGTCGTCGAGCCAACCCTGGAACCGGGTGTCCCCGGTGGCCGTGGGGGCGTCGTACGCGAGCAGGATGCGGTCGATCGTCTTGCCACGCGCGATGGTGCCGAGGTCGGCCTGCACCAGGTTCCACTGGTTGGCGAAGAGCACCTTCGAGGCGCCCTGACCGGCGGCGGTGAGCAGGTTGCCGTGCTGGTCGGCCGGCGAGCGTCCACTCAGGTAGCTGCCGTCGGTGAAGTGCAGGTCGAGCGCGGCGTAGGTGGACGGGTACTGGTTGTCCCCTCCGGTGAACTCAGGGAAGATCTTGTACGACAGTCGGGTCTTCGGTCCGACCGGGATGTTGACGTCGAAGAGCTTGTTGGTCCCGTACGAGCGGCCACTGGCCAGGGCGCCGCCGGCGTACCGCAGCGCGGCCAGCCCGGTAAAACCGGCTTCCGGCTTGGTGGTGTACCCGTCGTTCGGACCGGCGGTGACCACGCTGACCATCGGCGTGGCCGGCGGGGCGACGTTCGAGCCGTCGCTGATGTTCCAGTCGCCGAGCTGGACGATCGAGTCACCGGAGTTCGCGGTGACGTTGAGCCGGTAGTAGCCGTAGGCGGTGGTGTTGGTGAAGCTGTACTTGTTGGTCGCGAAGCGACCGCTGAACTTCTCGCCGGTGCGCTTGTCCAGGTCGGTCCAGGCTTTGCCGTCGTTCGACCCCTGGATGACGAAGTCCTTGGGGTCTCGCTCGGGTGCGTCGTTGGCGGCGGTCAGCGAGTAGCGCACCACGGTCGCCGGCTTGGCGAGCTGGTAGGTCACCCATCCGGTGGTGGCGAACACGAGCCACTTGGTCGACGGATCCTCGTCAGTGAGGTTCGCGGCGATCTCTTTCGGCCGGTACTCGTCGCTCGCGGTCACGGCGGCGACCTGGCCGAGCAGGCTGCCGGGCAGCGTGGAGACCTTGCCGCTCAGGTTCGCCTGGATCGGCTTTCCGTTCGCGCCGACCTCAGCGGTGCTGGTGGCGGGCTGCGGGTCGGCGGGCTCGAACGAGGAGGTGAAGTTGCCCGGGGTTGCCGGTTGGGGGGCGGCGTTCGCCAGGGGCGCGGCGACGAGCAGGCCCAGCGGTAGCAGGGCTGCTGTCGTCGCCGCCAGCAGGCGAGGACGCGCAAGGGGGGTATGCGACATGAGGGACGGGGCCTTTCGACTCGAACCGCGTCGAGTACGTCGAACGTCTGGGCAGAGTGGAACTTCTCGGGGGTCGGGCCCTGACATCGTTGTCATTGGTGCTCGCGAGCAACGAGAGCCGGGCGGTGAACTGTCGCTGATAGTTCCGGTCGAACCAGGGCCGTGTCAACGGGTTGATCGCAACGAAACAACCACCGCCCCCACCGGGTCCGGCGGCCGATGTGCCGGGCCCCGACTCCGTCCGACGACGTACGCCGAGGCCCGGCCGCGAATCAGCAGTAGAGGTTGGCTCCGGCGGACACGCCGAGGATGCCGACGAACTGCTGGTACCTGGTGACGCGACTCTGCACCTGGGCGGGGTTTCCGTTGTTGCACTCGATCGAGCCGTTGATGCTGCGGATCGTCTGCCCGAACCCGGCGCCGTTGACCATCGCGTTGTGGGCGGTCATGGTGCCCGGCCCGTTCTGGGTCATCCAGTACCAGATACCGGTCTTCCAGGCCACCGCGGCGTCGGTCTGCACCAGCCACGGGTTGGTCAACAGCGGCAGGTTGAGGGCGTTGCCCGCGGCGTTGTAGTTGAAGTTCCAGCTGAGCTGGATCGGCCCCCGCCCGTAGTAGGCGGCCTGCCCGGCGGGGCAGCCGTACGGCTGGCCGGGGTCACAGTAGTGCGGGTAGTTGGCGGTGTTCTGCTCGACGATGTGCACGAGCCCACCGGTCTCGTGGTACACGTTTGCCAGGAAGGCCGCGGCCTCCTGCCGCTGGACGGTGGCACTGCCGGTGCGGGCGAACGCCGGGTAGGCGCTGAGCGCCGCGACGAGTCCGGAGTACGTGTAGAAGGAGTTGCGACCCGGGAACATCTGGTTGAACTGGGCCTCGGTCACCACGAAGCCGCCCGGGTTGGTGGGTGGCGGGGTGGTCGGGGGTTGGCCGCCACAGGTGTAGGGCTCCCAGTACCAGGTGCTGACGATGGGGTCGTACCCGGGATTGTCGTGCTCGGCGATGTAGTAGAGACCGTTGGTGTACCGCACGATCGCCCCGGTGGCGTACCAGGCTCCGGCAGTCCAGTTCGGGTAGGCGCAGGTCCCCCCGGTGGGCGGCGTGGTGCCTCCTCCGCACGCTCCGAGGTCCTCCCAGACGCCGGTCGTACCCGGCGGCGCTTCGTTCTGGGTCCACCACTTCGCCCGGTAGTTGCGGCCGTTGTGGGAGACCTGGGCGTCTCCCCAGTAGACGGCCGAGGCCTGCCACGATGCCGAGCAGGCCGCCGCCGACGCGGCCGTGGCCGGGATGACCGCAACCAGTCCACCGGCGACGATCAGTGCCGCCAGCGCGACCAGCGCGCGCAGTCTTGTCATGTGCTCACTCCCTCCTGGGACCTCACTGGCCGAAACCCGAGCGGATATCGACCGGGTTGACTGTAACATCTTCTGTTCAGACTCTTTACTATTCCGCGTCGGTCCAACGTGGCGACGAACGGCGGCAGACCCGGCGGTCGACGGTCGGTATTTCCAGCCACTTTCCGGATCACATCACGTTCAACCCCATCGATCGTCATGATCGAGACGGCATGGGAGCTGGGCTACCACCAGGACATGCCTGGCCAAGCCCCGACCGGATCCCTGATCTGTTCCGAGGATGTTCCGGAACTTGTTGACGCGTTGGAATTCTCGCTGTAATACTCCGATCCACTGAGGTCAATGCGATCGACTTCGCTGTGGCTCCGGCTCCACCCACCACTCATCCACACCGTCCGGACTGTGCTGCCCGCACCCAGGGGCGCGTCCGGGTCTGCGCGAAGGGGCACCAGATGAGCAGACTCTTCCCCCGCACGGCGCTGTGGTCCAGGCGGTTGCGCGCGGCGCTCGCCGTCCTCGCCACCGCTGTCGCCATGTGCGGTGTCGTCCTCGCGGCCACCTCGACCCCGTCGAGCGCCGCCACCTGCAACGGTTACGTCGGCCTCACCTTCGACGACGGTCCGACCGGCAACACCAGCGCGCTGCTGAACGTGCTGCGCGCCAACGGCGTACGGGCCACGATGTTCAACGTCGGGCAGAACGTCCAGAACAACCAATCGGCCGCACAGGCACAGGTAGCCGCCGGCATGTGGGTCGCCAACCACAGCTGGAACCACGCCCACATGACCTCGATGAGCCAGTCCCAGATGCAGTCGGACCTGTCCCAGACCAGCTCGGCGATCCAGTCCGCAACCGGCAGCCGACCGACGCTGTTCCGGCCGCCCTACGGCGAGACCAACTCCACCCTGCAGTCCGTCGCCTCGTCACTGGGCATGCGCCAGGTGATCTGGGACGTGGACTCCCAGGACTGGAACGGCGCCAGCGTCAGCCAGATCGTGGCCAACGCGAGCCGGCTCCAGGCCGGTCAGGTCATCCTGATGCACGACGGGATCCAGAACACCCGCGACGCCATCCCGCAGATCATGGCCAACCTGACCAGCCGCAACCTCTGCCCCGGCATGATCTCCCCGTCCACCGGCCGTGCGGTCGCGCCGGACGGCACGACCCCGCCGCCGACCAGCCCGCCGCCGACCACCACCCCGCCGCCCGCCGGTGGCACCTGCACCGCGACCGCCACGACCACGAACGTCTGGGGCGACCGGTACAACACCTCGGTGACGGTCAACGGCGCCAGCACGTGGACGGTGGTCGTGGCCATCACCGCACCCCAGCGGATCTCCACCATCTGGAACGGCACCGCCACCTGGGACAGCAGCGGCAACGTCATGACCATGCGGTCCAACGGCAGCGGCAACACCTTCGGCTTCACCACGATGACCAACGGCAACAGCAACGCCCGCCCACAGATCCGCTCCTGCACCTCGGGTTGACAGCGCCCGACTGAGACGTGCGCGGTGGGTGCGCCCGGCACCCACCGCGCACCTGGGCGACCCGCCGCGCCGGCCAGCCGCCACTAGCCTGCACTGATGCGACACACCCTCGTCCCTGCGGATGACAGCCTGCACGGCCACTTCTCCCCCGACCTGTCGCCGGTGCTCACCATCGACCCCGGCGACACCGTCACCTATCGCACACTGGACTGCTGGTGGTCCGCCGGCCCGTACCCCGGTGGGCCGAACCGGGACCGCCCCCGGGTCGCGCAGCACCGGCCCGACCACGGACACGCGTTGATCGGTCCGGTCGCGGTCCGCGGTGCGCGCGCCGGCCAGACCCTCGCGGTACGCATCGACGCGGTCGTGCCGGCCACCTGGGGAACCACCGTGGCCGGGGGCTGGCCGAGCGGGTTCAACCAGCGCTACGGCGTGCAGGAACAACCGGTGGTGCACGCCTGGACGCTGGACCCGGTGACGATGACCGGCCGCAACCAGCACGGCCACACGGTCGCGCTGCGGCCCTTCATGGGAGTGCTCGGCATGCCACCCGCCGAGCCGGGACGACACTCGACGATCCCGCCACGCCCCTGGGGCGGCAATCTGGACTGCCGGGACCTCACCGCCGGCAGCACCCTCCTGCTGCCGATCCCGGTGGACGGCGCGCTGTTCTCCGTCGGGGACGGGCACGCCGCACAGGGTGACGGCGAGGTCGGCGGCACCGCGATCGAGTGTCCGATGGACGAGGTGACGTTGACCTTCGACGTGCGCGACGACTTCCCGGTCACCGGCCCGGTGGCCCGCACCCCCGACGCGTGGCTGACGCTGGGCGTCGGCGCCTCCCTCGACGACGCCACCTTCACCGCCCTGGAGTCGATGCTGACCCTGATGCAGCGGCTGCACGGCCTCAGCCGCGCGGACGCGGTGGCGCTGGCCAGCATCGCGGTCGACGTTCGGGTGACGCAGATCGTCAACCAGAGCGTCGGCGCTCACGCGGTGCTCCGCGACGACGCGCTGCGCTGGCCGGACGGTGGTTCTGTCGGAGGGCGTCGTTAACGTGTGGTCACTGTCGCCGCGCCGGCCGGATCGCGCCGCTCGCTGACCCCTCGGAGGCCCCCCATGTCCCAGGAGACGACCTACCTCGAACTGTCCGAAGTGGACGGTGCGCACAAGTTCTACGAGGTCATCGTCGACGACGCCACGCTGACGGTGCGCTTCGGCCGGATCGGCGACCACGGGCAGGTCAAGGCGAGCGCCTATCCGGACAACACGCGGGCCCGGGCCGCCGCAGCGAAGAAGATCGGGGAGAAGGTCCGCAAGGGCTATGCGCCGGCGGTCCCCGGCGTCCGCCAGAAGCGCACCGTGTCGCGGCGGCAGATCGTGAGCACCCGCTCCACCGCCCGCACCGCCCCGGTGCTCTGGCGCTACGACTCCGGCGCCCCCGCCTTCGGCATCTTCGTCGACGGGCAACACTGCATGGTCGGCAACGAGCACGGTGTCATCACGACACTCGACCACGACGCCCAGGTGCGCAGCCAGGTCCGCCTTCCCGACGGGGTGAAGTGCATAGTCGCCGACGACGCCTGGATCTACGCCGGCTGCGACGACGGCAACGTCTACGACCTGTCGGGCAAGGTGCCCCGGGTGGCGTACGCGATCGCCCCGGAGATCGACATCTACTGGCTGGACATTCACGACGGCGTCCTCGGCGTCTCCGACGCCGACGGCGGGATCACCGCCGTCGACCACGAGGACGAGTTCCTGTGGCGTCGCCCTGGGCGGGGGCGATCGGCCTGGATGGTGCGCTGCGACGACGACGCCATCTACCACGGCCACTCGCAGGGCGTGACCGGCTACGAGTGGCGGACCGGCGGGGAGCTGTGGCACACCAGGACCGGCTCGGTGCTCTTCGGCTGGCAGGAACACGGCAGTGTGTTCGCCGGGACGGGCACCCGCGAGGTGGTGCGGTTGTCCAAGGCTGGTCGACACGAACGCACCTACCACTGCGACGCCCCGGTCTTCTCCTGCGCCACCGCCGAGGGCGGCCGGTACGTCTTCGCCGGTGACAGCCAGTCCTCGATCTACTGCTTCGACTTGGCGGGCACCCGGCTGTGGAAGCTCGGCACCGGCTGCGGGTCGGCGTACTCCATGCAGTACCACGACGATCGGCTCTACGTCGTCACCACCGGTGGCCATCTGGCCTGCATCGACGCGAGCGAGCCGGCGATCCGCGCGGCGCAGGCCGGAGACGTGCCACAGGTGCGCGACATCAAGGCCCCCCGCCAGGCACCCCAGCCGGTGCAACCGACGATCGTCGAGGTGACCAGCGACTCGGGCGCGGGCGTCGTCGTGCAGTGCCTGGACGACCGGGGGCGGTTGCGGGTTCAGGTGCTGTCCGACGGCTATCGGCGCGACTGGTCCGTGCAGTTCCCCAAGGGAATTCGCGAGCCGGGCGCCCGCTATCTGGTGACCGAGGTGCGCGAGTCCAGCCGGGGTGGTTACTACCGCGCGTACGGCGACATCCGCCGGCTGCGCTGAACGGCGAGCGCACCGGTGCTGCCCGGTCGCGCCCGCACCTGTCGTAGGGTGCCGGCATGGCGCACCCCGTCCGGGCCAACGGCGACGCCGACGGGGCCTGGTGGGCCGGCCCGCCGACGCGGCGGGTGAGTCACCTACCGGGCGTCGACCCGGAGCTGCTGCGGGTGGCGCTCGACCCGTTGCCACTGGCAGCGCCCGCGATCGTGCACTACCGGCCGCCGACGGCGGTGGGCCCCCTCGGTGATCTCGTAGACGCCCTGCTCGACCAACTGGACAGCGCCGCCCTCGCGATGTTCCCCCGCTGGCTGAGCGGGGCCGACCGTTTCGACAGCGCGAGCCCGCTCGGTGTGGCGGCGGTGCGCGCCCTCGCGGCCCGCGCCGCCGCCCGATCCCGGCACTTCGGCCCATTTCTGGCCGACCTCGCCGAGCGTGGGCTGCGCGGTCCGCGCCACCCCGCCGGCCGGTCCCGCTTCGCCCCGGGGGTACGCGCCGCAGGGCTCGCCAGGGTGATCGCCGAGGCGTACGACCGGGAGAGCTGCGTACTCCTGGTGGCCCTGCCCGACCTGGAGGCGGACGCCGAGCGGACGCTGGTGGCCGCCGCCGAGTGGCTCGTGCGACACGGCGGCTTCACGGTGTGGTTGGCCGGCAGGCCCCTGCGCCACGCCGACCGGGTGCGCTCGGTACCGGTGCTGCTGCCCAACCGATTCGCCGGGCTGGCCAGCACGACCGCACAAATTCCGGCCGCCGGCGCCGAGGCGGGCTCGACGGTGTTGGCCTGGCCGCCGATCGCGGGAGTGCCGCGCGGCGACAGCCCCGCCGAGCAGGCGTTGGAACGCGCGCTCGCGCCGCACGACTGGGCGCGGGGCCGGCGGTGGAACCAGACCTACGAGTGGCACGTCCTGGGTGCGGCGTACCGACTGGATCTGTTTTGGCCCACCGAGGGTCTTGCGGTCGAGGTGGACGGCCCGGAGCATCGTGGGCGAATCGCTTTCGCCAACGATCGGCGGAGAGACGTGCAGCTGCAACTCCTCGGGTTGGACGTGCTCCGCTTCACCAACGAGCAGGTGCTGACCGACGCGCCGGCGGTGGTCGACGGGATCCGTCGACTGCTGGCCCGGCGACGTTTGGACGGCACGCACCCCCACGGAGATGAGACATCATGACGAGCCCGGCGGACGTCCCGCACCTGACGCCGAACCAGATCAACGCCCTCGTGGTGCTGATGGTCGAGGCGCGCCGACTCACCAACGTCGAGCTGAAAGAGCTGGCCGGTTTCACCCTGACCGGCAAGGACAACACGAAGCTCGTCGACCTGGGCCTGGTCGACACCGATCGCACGCACCGGCCGTTCGCCCACGAGCTGACCGAGGCTGGCTGGCGGGTGGCACGTCAGCTGCACACCGCCGCGCCGCCGAAGGCGGGTGGCTCGACGACCCGGTCGCTGTTCGTCGTCCTGTCCAACCTGCACCGTTCGCTGGACCGGCTGCGGGTCAGCCACGGCGACTTCTTCAAGCAGACCGGGGCGACGGCCCCGGCGACCAGCGAACCGCGACACGAGGCACCGGCGCCCACGGCGTCAGCGACGACGGCGGCACCGGCGGCGGCACCGGTGTCCGCGGCGGAGGTGGAGGCGCTGGTGCGTTCGGCGTACCGGGAGCTGACCACCGCGCCGGGCGCCTGGGTCGGTCTCGCCGATGTCCGGGACCGACTCGCCGACACCGACCGGGCCGCCCTGGACGCGGCGTTGCGGGCGATGGTCGGTCGGGAGGACGTCCGGATCATCCCGGTGGCGAACACCAAGTCACTGACCGCACGGGACCGGGCCGCGGCCGTCCGCATCGGGAACGAGGACAACCACGCCCTGGCGATCGGCCCGGCATGATCTCGGACGACCAGCGGGCCGCGCTGGAAGCGGTGAGTTTCAACCCGGCGGTCACCCCGGACGACGTCTGGCGACCCAGCCCGCACAACGTGCCGGAGCTGCACGAGAAGGTGGCCGCGGAGATCCTGCGCGGGGTGGCGCGGGCCCGCACCGACGACACGAGCATGCCGCTCGGGGTGGCCATGCAGGGCCGCGCGGGCGCCGGCAAGACGCACCTGCTCGGGGCGGTCCGCGAACGGATCCAGCGCGAGGGCGGCTATTTCTTCCTGGTCGACATGGTCAGTGGCAAGACGTTCTGGGAGAGCGTGGCCCTGGCGCTGGTGGAGGGGATGGGCCGCGCCCACGTCGGCTGGGGCACCCAGCTGAAGACCTTTCTGCGTCGACTCACCCCCCAGCTCGGCCTGCCCGTGGAGGTCCGCGACGCGGTCGCCGGTGCCCGACCGGTGACCCGTGCCCAGCTCGACACCTTCATCTGGGCGCTGCGCGAGCGCGATCGGGAGGTCGGGCGGGACGCCCAGGACACTGCTCGGGCGCTCGTCCTGCACGGTGCCATCGACTTCGAGGCACAGGATGTCGGCTACGCCCACCTGATCTCCGAACCGGGGGACCCGGCGGCGCGGGCACAGTGGGGGTTGAGCGCCGCGATCCGCACCCCGCAGCAGGTCGTCCAGGACATCTCCCGGCTGATGGCGCTGACCCTGGACCCCACGGTCATCGCCGTGGACCAGCTCGACACGCTGTTCGCCCAGACCAGCACGTCACTGCTGAACCATCACCAGGGGCTGGAGGACGGCCAGGCCAAGGTGCTCGGCCCGATCGCCGACGGCCTGCTCAAGCTCCGCGACATCACCCGCCGCACGCTGGTCGTGGTCTCGTGCCTACCAGACACCTGGGTGCTGATGACCCGCAGCGCGCCCACCCCGGTCGGCGACCGCTTCCGTACGGCGACCCTTCCGGACCGGATCCCCACCCCGGAGATCGGGCAGGCGATCGTTGCGAAGCGTCTCGCCGCCGCGTTCGCTGGTCCGCGCTTCGTGCCACCGCACCCCACCTGGCCGATCGCATCCGCCGCCTTCGCCGACGCACCCACCCTGACACCACGCGCCCTGCTGCGCCGGGTGGACCGCCACATCGCCTGGTGCCGTGACCGCGACGAGGTGGTCGAGCTCGACCGGCTCATCGACGGCGCCGACTCGACGCCGACGGTGAGCGCCACCCGTGGCGCTCCCGGTGACCCGACGACGGACGAGCGCCGCCTGCACGAGTTGGACGCGCGGTTCGCCGAGCTGGTCGACGCCGCGGACGTGTCGGGCGCCGTCGACCCGGCGGGCGAGGACGAACACATGCCGCCGCTGCTCGCCGCCGGCCTGGCCGCCTGGATCGCCGAGCAGTCGCCGACCGGCGCCACCTACAAGTACGATCCGCCGCCCGGACGCAAGCCCGCGCTGCACGGCCGGCTGATCGAGGTGCTCGACGAGGCCACCGAGAACGAGGCGCACTGGTGCTTCCGGGCCATCGCGCACCCCAACGCCATCGCCGTCACCGCCCGGGTCAAGGCCGCGTGCACCCTGGCCGGACTGGACCGGGACCTGCCACAACGGCGGTTGATCCTGCTGCGCAACGGTCCGTGGCCGACCGGGAAGCGTACGACCGAGGTGTTGACCGGTTTCGACGCGGCCGGCGGCGTGCGGTGCACCGTGCCGGAGGCGGACCTGCGGGTCTTCGCGGCGCTGCGGGTGATGGCGGCCGAGCCGTCCACGGCCCTGCAGGAGTGGCTGGTGGCTCGTCGTCCGGCCAGCGGCACCGAACTGTTCCGCACGGTCCTTCCCGGGCCGGACGGGACGCGCGGCGGTGCCCCGCCGACGGCGCCCGACGGCGGCGAGCCACCGTCGGACGGCTCCGGTCCCGACCCGACGGACGAGCCGGTCGCCGACGTGGCCGCTGATCCGTCGAGCGGTTCGGCGGCCGTGCCCGCCGATGTGGTCGACCTCGCGGCCGGGGTTGGCGGTCGGGCCGTCGGGCTGGGGTGGACCGTCGACGGGGGTCGCCCGTTCCGGGTGCCCCTGGAGTCGTTGCGCCGGCACGCCGTCGTGTTCGCCGGGTCCGGCTCGGGCAAGACCGTGCTCATCCGTCGCCTGGTCGAGGAGTGCGCCCGCGAGGGTGTCTCCGCGATCGTGCTCGACCCCAACAACGACCTCGCCCGGCTCGGCGACGCGTGGCCCGACCCGCCGGGTGGCTGGGGTCCCGGCGACGCCGAACGGGCCGCCGACTACCTCGCGCACACCGAGGTGGTGGTCTGGACGCCCCGGGTCACCGCCGGTCGGCCGCTGAGCTTCCAGCCGCTGCCCGACTTCACGTCGCTGCGGGACTGGCCGGACGAGTTCGACCAGGCCGTCCGCTCCGCCGTGGAGGCGCTCGCGCCCCGGGCCGGCGTCGACCGTTCAAGCCGGCTCGCCCAGCAGGGCAAGGCCGTCCTCACCGAGGCCCTCCAGGCGTACGCGCGAAGCGGCATGGTGGGCCTGCCCGGCTTCACCGAGTTCCTCACCGACCTGCCCGAGGGGGTCAGTCGGCTGGCCCGCGCCGGGAAGCTCGCCGAGGAGTTGGCCGAGGCGCTCAAGGCGGCGATGGTCACCGATCCGCTCTTCGGTGGGGTCGGGGCGCCGGCCGACCCGGGGCTGTTGCTGACGCCGTCGGCGGGCCGGCGGGCCCGGGTGTCGGTGATCAGCTTCGTCGGCCTCACCTCCGACCAGGAGCGGCAGAGCTTCGTCAACCAGTTGCAGATGGCGCTCTTCGCGTGGATCAAGCGGCATCCCGCCGGTGACCGACCGCTGGGTGGGCTGTTCGTGATGGACGAGGCGCAGACGCTCGCGCCCTCGACCGGCACCACGGCCTGCACCGCCAGCTCGATCGCGCTGGCCTCGCAGGCCCGCAAGTACGGTCTCGGGCTGGTCTTTGCCACCCAGGCGCCCAAGGGTCTGCACAACCAGATCTCCGGCAACGCGACGACGCAGTTCTTCGGGCTGCTCAATTCACCGGCGCAGATCGACGCGGCCCGGCAACTCGCCGAGGCCAAGGGTGGCCGGCTTCCGGACATCGGCCTGCTCAACAGCGGTGAGTTCTACGCCGCCGGGGAGGGATTCTCGTTCGTCAAGGTCCGCACCCCACTGTGCCTGACCCACCACCCGAAGGCGCCGTTGACCCCGGAGGAGGTCGTCGCGCGCGCCCGCCCGGCTGGGTAGCCTGAGGCCATGATCTTCATTACCGCCAAGTTCCGGGTCCTGGCCGAGCACGCCGACCGGTGGCCGCAGATCGCCGCCGAGTTCACCGAGGCGACCCGGGCGGAGCCGGGCTGCCTGTGGTTCGACTGGTCCCGCAGCGTGGACGACCCGACCGAGTACGTGCTGGTCGAGGCGTTCCGCGACGACCAGGCCGGTGCGGCCCACGTGCAGTCCGCCCATTTCCGCGCGGCCCAGGAGACCCTGCCGCCGCACCTGGCCGAAACGCCGCGCATCGTGAACGTCACAGTGCCGCAGGAGGACTGGTCGCGCCTCGGCGAGATGGCCGTCCCCGAGGGCCGCTGAGCGCCGCTGACCCGTGCAGCGCGACCCGCCGTCAGCGCAGCCGGCGGGCGGTGAAACGGGCCGGCGGGTCGGCGATCACGTCCTGCGCCGCGATCAGCTGGATCTCCCGGGTGCCCGCCGCGAGGGTCGCCTCGAGCACGGCGTAGACGGAGGCGATGGTGCGTTCCAACGCGGTCGCGGGTGAGCCGGTCGTCCACAGGTGTGCGAGATACAGCGCCGCTGTGACGTCACCCCCACCGTTCGGGTTGATCGGCAGCAGCGGCGTGGTCACCGCCCAGGCGCCCTCGTCGGAGACGGCCACCACCTCCAGCGAGTCCGGCGGCAGGTCACCGTGCAGCACGCTGGTCACCAGGACGTGCCGGGGCCCGGTGGCGCGCACCACGTCGACCGCGTCGAGCACCTCGGCCAGCGAGTTCGTCGTCCGGCCGGCGAGGAAGTCCAGCTCGAAGTGGTTCGGGGTGATGATGTCCGCACGGGGCACGACGGTGTCCCGGAGGTACTCCGGAATTCCGGGCCGGACGAACATGCCCCGGCCGGCGTCGCCCATCACCGGGTCGCAGCAGTACACGGCGGCCGGGTTGGTCGCCTTCACCGTCGCCACCGCGTCCAGGATCACCGCACCCATGGCCGGGTCGCCCTGGTAGCCGGAGAGCACCGCGTCGGCGCTGCCGAGGACCCCGCGGTCCCCGATTCCGGCGATCACCTCCGCCACGTCCGCCGCAGGGAGCGTCGGACCCCGCCACGCGCCGTACCCGGTGTGGTTGGAGAAGTGCACCGTCAGGACCGGCCAGACCTCGTGCCCGAGGCGTTGCAGCGGAAAGGCCGCCGCCGAGTTGCCGACGTGACCGTAGGCGACCGACGACTGGATGGACAGGATCTTCACCGGTTCATCATCGCCGCTGCGACCGGTGCCGCAGCGACGGCCCGCCGAATCTGTCGGGTGGCCCACTCGCCGCCGCTCCGTCGGGGTCGGGTGGCCCACTCGGCGCCGCTCCCTTGGGACGGCACGAACGGGCGGCCCGGACCGTGCCGTCCGGGCCGCCCGAGTGCGGGTACGGTCAGCCGCCGAGGCTGGCCGCGGCCGAGGCGATCGACGAGGCGAAGTAGCTCACCTGGGTGTAGACGCCCGGGTAGTTGGGCCGGGCGCAGCCGTTGCCCCAGCTGACGATGCCGACCTGGATCCAGGCGTTGTTGGCGTCGCGGCGGAACATCGGGCCACCCGAGTCGCCCTGGCAGGTGTCCGTGCCACCGCTGGCGTAGCCGGCGCAGATCTCCTGGGCGGGGATGAGGTCGCCACCGTAGTTGGCGTTGCAGACGGAGTCGCTGACGAACGGCACCGTCGCCTTGAGCAGGTACCGCTGCTGGCCGCCGCCCTCCCGCGCGGCGCCCCAGCCGGCGACGGTGAAGGTGCCGCTGTCGTACGCGGTGGTGGTGGTGATCGGCAGCGTGCTCAGCCCGGTGACGGGGCTGGCCAGCCGGATCAGCGCCCAGTCGCGGCCGGCGCCGTTGTAGCCGGGAGCCCGGTAGACGTAGTTGGACCGGACGGTGATCCGGCTGGACGACTGGAGGTCGACCGCCCCGAGCGTCGCGGTGATGCTGGTGTTGGTGCCCGTCGAGCCGACGCAGTGTGCCGCGGTGAGCACCAGCCGGGGGCTGTACAGCGCCCCGCCGCAGCCCATCGAGAGACGCACCATGAACGGGAACTCGCCCTGTGCGGCGCGGGTGCCGCCGACGACGTTCGGCGTGATGGGGCTGTCGGCCGCGGCGGCCGGCGCGGTGAGGGTGAGGCTGGCCGCGGTCACCGCGACCAACGTGGTGGCCAGCAGGCCAGTGAGGGTACGCCAGCGAACCATGCATTCCTCCGCATCAGGGTGGCACGCCTCGTGAGCGCACCGCAGTCGAGATAGCGGTCATCATATTGAGGGTGATGGATCTAGCGGGTCATCCTCTCTGGGTCGTACCACCGGGGCTATGGATCTCGCCCGGCGTGCGGGCCTCCGGTCGTCAGCCGCCCGGGGTGCCGGTGCTCTCGCGGCGGACGAGCCGGAACGGGGTCTGCACGGTCAGCGACCCCGCGACCTCCGCGCCCTCGATGCGAGCGACGAGACGGCGTACCGCGAGACGGCCGATCTCCCTCTTGTCCGGGGCGATCGTGGTGAGGGTCGGGGCACTGAACCGCCCCTCCTCGATGTCGTCGATCCCGACCACCGCGACGTCCTCGGGCACCCGGTGGCCGGCCTCGGCCAGCGCCCGCAGCGCGCCGATGGCGACCAGGTCGTTGTAACCGAACACCGCGTCCGGCCGGTCACCGCGGGCGAGCAGGTCACGCATGGCCCGCTTGCCGTCGAGCCGACCGAACGCGTCAGTGCGGGCGACCAACCGCGGCCGGTACGGCAGGCCGGCGGCCGCGAGCGCCTCCCGGTACCCCTGGACCCGCAGGTGGGCCGACTGCCGGTCACCGCCCTGGGTGGCGCCGATGAACGCTATCCGGCGACGGCCGATCGCCACGAGATGCCGGATCGCCGTGTGGCTGGCGGCGACGTTGTCGATGGCGATGTGGTCGTGCGGCACGTCGTAGACGCCTTCGCCGATCAGCACGAGTGGACTGTCGACGGTGCGGGCCAGCACCTCCTCCCGGCCGATGCGCACCGGGCTGAGGATCAGGCCGTCGATGACGCGCTGCCGGGAGCCGTCGAGGAGCGCCAGCTCCGCTTCCCGGTCCGCTGCGGTGTTCTCCATGACGAGGGTGTAGCCGAGCCCGGCCGCCTCGGAGATGGCGATCTCGGCGAGCTCGGCGAAGTAGGGGTTGGTCAGCTCCGGGACGGCCAGGGCGATCAGGCCGGTACGGCCTCGGCGCAGGTGCCGGGCGCCGAGGTTGGGGCTGTAGCCGAGTTCGTCGATCGCCTGCTGCACCCGCTGTCGGGTCCGCTCCCCCACCGGCCGGTATCCGTTGACCACGTTCGAGACCGTGGCCAGCGAGACACCGGCGCGCTGGGCGATGTCCTTCAGGCTGACGCCCATCCACCAACCTTTCGCGGAGTCGACCGGCCGACCGACGGGGCATCGATGGACAAGCATTGACGGGACACCCAGCGCGCCTCTATAACGTTATAGAGGCGATGACAGATGTCAATATGCCGATCACCGTTGGCGGGGTGGAGATCCCACCCGACATCCGTCGTTGACGCCCGTCCCCCGTCAATGACCACCCGATGCCCACCACCCACGCGCTTCGGGCCTGGCTGCACCGCCCGCGGCGACTCGCCCCTCGGAGACGGCATGACACGTCACGTCCCCATCCGCCCCGCCCTGGCACTGCTGTTCGTTCTCGCCCTGCTGGCCGGCGTTCTCACCGCGCCTTCCTCATCGGCGTACGCCGCGCCGGCCAAGACGCCGCCACTGACCACCCCCTGGACCAGCCAGGCCCTCGCCGGCACACCGCTGCCCGAGTATCCGCGACCCCAGATGACGCGGCCGGACTGGCTCAACCTCAACGGCGAGTGGCAGCTACGCCAGTCGACGACCGACGACGCCCCGCAGTTCGGCACCAACCTGCCCGAGCGGGTCAACGTGCCCTTCCCGGTGGAGAGCGCCCTGTCCGGCATCCAACGGGCCGCCAACGACAACCGCAACTACCTGTTCTACCGACGCACCGTCACCATCCCCGCCACCTGGTCGGGTCGGCGGACCCTGCTGCACTTCGGCGCCGTCGACTGGCAGAGCACCGTCTGGGTCAACGGTGTCCGGGTCGGCGCGCACACCGGCGGCTACGACGCCTTCACCTTCGACGTGACTCCCCAGCTCACCGCCGGGGCGAACGAGATCGTCGTCAAGGTCTGGGATCCCACCGACACCCGGCAGAACGGCAGCCTGCCCGCCATCGGCAAGCAGACCAAGACACCCAGTGGGATCTTCTACACCCCCAGCTCCGGCATCTGGCAGACGGTGTGGATGGAGCCGGTGCCCGCCGCCTCGATCAGCAGCGTGGACGTCTACCCGAACCTGAGCAACAACACGGTGAGGGTCCGGGTCTTCACCCGGGGCAACGTGAGCGGCCACAGCGTGCTCGCCGAGGCGCTGAACGGCGCCACCGTGGTCGGCTCGGCAACCGGCGGCTTCACCGACTTCAGCGTGCCGGTGCCCAACGCGCGTCGCTGGTCACCCGACGACCCGTTCCTCTACAACCTCCGGGTGACCCTGCGCAACGCCGCCGGCGCGACGGCGGACCGGACCACGCACTACTTCGGCATGCGGGAGATCACCACCGGCCTCGTCAACGGAGTGCTGCGCCCCAAACTCAACGGCCAGTTCGTGTTCCAGGTCGGCACCCTCGACCAGGGCTTCTGGCCGGACGGGCTCTACACCGCTCCGACCGACGCCGCGCTCGCCTTCGACCTGCAGAAACACAAGGATCTGGGCTTCAACATGGTGCGCAAGCACATCAAGGTCGAACCGCAGCGCTGGTTCTACCACGCCGACCGGCTCGGCCTGCTGGTCTGGCAGGACATCCCCTCGCTGACCGCGCAGGAGATCGACCCCAGCGACGCGCAGCAGGCGCAGTTCGAGGCCGAGGCGCGCGAGATCGTCGACGAGCACCGCAGCTCACCCGCCGTGATCGCGTACACGCCCTACAACGAGGGCTGGGGCGAGCGGTCCCTCGCCGACACCCGGCGGGTCGCGCAGAACATCAAGAACCAGGACCCGACCCGTCTGGTCAACCCGCACAGCGGCCACAACTGTTGCCAGTCCCTCGGCAACCCCGGCAACGGCGACATCGACGACTGGCACGTCTACCTTGGTCCGGACTCCCCCGTACCGTCGAGCAGCCGGATCGCGGTGCTCGGTGAATTCGGCGGCCTGGGCCTGCACACGCCGGGCCACGAGTACAGCCCGAACGGCCAATTCTTCGCCTACGAATGGCAGCCCAACGCGACCGTACTCACGGACCGCTACGTGGGGCTGGTGCAGGGCACCCAGAACCTGATGATCGGCAAGGGGCTCAGTGCCTCGATCTACACCGAGATCACCGACCTGGAAGGTGAGCTGAACGGCTTCCTCACCTACGACCGCCAGGTGATCAAGATGGACCAGGCACGGGTACGCGCCGCCAACACCGCACTGATCAACGCCTCGAAGAGCATCGGCAGTTCGGCGCCCGTCGCCCTGCCGCTCAACACCCGCCGATCGCTGCAGGTGACCACGCCCGGCTACACCAACCGTTACCTACGCCACCAGGACAGCCTGGCCTACACCGAGGTGGTCGACGCCGCGAGCCCCAGCCTGCTCAAGGCCGACGCCACGTACACCATCCGGCCCGGTCTGGCCGGCACGGGTTGCTACTCGTTCGAGTCGGTCAACTTTCCCGGGCAGTACCTGCGCCACCAGAACTCCCGCGTCCGCAACTCACCCGACGACGGCTCCGCGTTGCTGCGCGCCGACGCCACCTGGTGCGCCCGTACCGGGCTGACCGGCACCGGCGTGTCGCTGGAGTCGTACAACTTCCGAGGTAAGTACCTGCGGCACTACAACGCGGAGGTCTGGCTCAGCAACGGCACCGGCGGCGACGCGTACAACACGCCGACGTTGTGGACCGCCGACAGCACCTGGGGGATCGCCGCTCCGTGGGCGCCCTGACCCGGGCGCGCTGACCGGGTCGGCACGACAGGACGCGCGGGGGGTTCCGGCCGGGGCTGGAACCCCCCACGATGTGTGGGCTCCTCGGGGGCCAACTCCTCCCGTCGGCGCCGGCCCCCCTGCGCCGGAGTCGTCGGCTCCGTCCGCCGGAGTCGATGACCGGACTGCGGCGTCACTCGTCGTCTCGGGGGTCGTTTCCCCGGTCATGAGGGAAATCGGCGAGTCGATTGCACCGTCCGGCCGGGTCGGCCTTTCAGGGGCAAGGACCGTGCCGCAACTTGCATCCGGCCAAGTTCTCTCAGCCGTTGCAACGCGCAATTACGCCTATCATTAAATAGACGAAGGCCAATCTTGACTTGTACGGCCAGCCAGCGCACCGTAAAGAGCCAGAGGCAGGTGCGCGCCATTATCGGCCCAGTCCAAGTGGATCGCCAAATGGAGGCGCTGCCAGTTTCGCGCCGCGTGCGTCAGGAGGCTTTCCATGCGGTTTAATCCGTTCAGCAGGGTCTATCTCACTGACCCGGCAAGCATGTGGCGGCGTATTCTCGACGATCCCGACGGGGTGCACTACGCCGAGGATCTGGGCCTGTGGTTGATCAGCAGGCACGCACACGTCCGACGGGCCCTCGCCGACGCCGCGACATTCGCCAACGCCCTCACCCTCGCCCCGGTCTACGAGGTGTGCCCCTCGGCGCTGAGCGTGATCATGCAGATCGACGCGCCACCCACGACGGCCGCCGCGGACCCGCCGACGCACCCGCGCACCCGCCGAGCCCTGCGGGCGACCTTCGCGAACACCGCCGAGCGGGTCGAGGCCGAGTACGGAGAGATCGTCCGGCGCCGGGTCGACCAACTGGTGTCCCGTCTCGCCGCCCGCCAGGGCGACCAGGTCGACCTGATCCCGGAATTCGCGACCGAGCTTCCCCTGCTGGTGGTCCTGGACATTCTCGGGGTGCCGGACGCGGACATCGGGCGGATCCGGAGTTGGGCGGACGGCCAGATCGCCCTCATCTGGGGGCAGCCGGACCCGGCCGAGCAGGTACGCCTGGCGCAGGGCCTGCTGGAGTTCTGGCACTACTGCGAAGAGTTGGTCCGCCAGCGGATGGAGAGCGGCCACCGGGGCGACGACTTCATCAGCCGCGCCCTGACCTACCGGGACGACGACGACAGCGTGCTGACGGTGCCCGAGGTGGCGAGCCTTGCCTTCAATCTCCTGGTCGCGGGCCACGAGACCACCGCCGGGTTGCTCGCGCACGCTCTCGACCAGGCCCTGTCCACTCCCCAGCGTTGGTCGGCGATCGCCGCGGACCCGGGGCTCGTCCCCGCCTTCGTGGGCGAGACGCTCCGGTTCGCGCCCGCCATCGACGGCTGGCTCCGGGTGACCACCCGGGAGGTCACAGTGGGAGCGGTGACGATCCCCGCCGGGGCGCGTTGCCTGCTGTTGATCGGGGCGGCGAACCGGGACCCCGGGGCATTCCACGACCCGGACCGGTTCGACCCACACCGGCCCGATGTGGGCAATCACCTGTCGTTCGGCCACGGTCCACATTTCTGCATCGGTGCGGGATTGGCGCGACTTGAGGCCGGGATCGCCCTCAGCCGACTCGCCGAAGCCATTCCCGGCCTACGGCTGTCACCGGAGCAACATCGCTCATACAAGCCCAATATCGCTTTCCGTGCGCACCACAGACTGCTCGCGACAATCGATATCCCGGCGTCTGCGGACGCGCCGACGGCACGGGGTGGCGCGACGGCCGAAGTGCACGCCGTCTGAGCGCCGGGAGCGCCAGCGGTGCTGACCTGCGCACGGGTCGAGGGGCGGGATGTGTGGCGTTGCCCGTCCCACCCGGCGCACCTCGGTGCCCGGCGCCGGGTCCGGCGCGCACCGGTCGCGCATTGCCCGACGATCCATACCGGCGAACGTCTTCACACCCATCGCATCCTGGGTTAAGAATTGCCCTCTGTGAATGTTTGGGTCATTAGACAATCTCGATCTGGTACCCGCTGCTGAACGTCCGTTCCACGAAGGTGAGCGCATGGAGCACACGTCCCCGTCGAGCTCGGCTCACTCCGCGGCCAGTCAGCGCTTCCGATGGGAGTTGCGCAACTGTCGCGTCCAACGGGGCCTGACCCAACGAGCCCTGGCGGATCTGGTGCGGTTCAGCCGGGAGACGGTCGCGGCGGTCGAGTCGGGTCGCCGGTTCGGCAGTCACGAGTTCGCGTTGCGCTGTGACGACGTGCTCGGCACCGGCGGCCGACTGGCGGCGCTGTGGCCGCAGGTCGCAGCCGAGCAGTTGGCCGCCGACGGTCGCCGGGGCCCACGCGCGCCGGAACCGGTTCGGCTGGATCGGCGGGTGCCGCGTCAGCGTGGGCGGCGTGACGCGCGCGACCCGGGCGCCGTCGTGGACGCGATCGACGAGTTGCGTGAACTGATCGGCCAGGTGCTCAACGGCCAACCCGAACCGGATGACCCGCAGCGGCGGCAGCCGCCGGCCGGGCCCCTCGACAACCAGCGCTGACCCGACCGATCCGGCACGACCGCGCGGCGTCACCGGTCGCTGACGTTGGGTACAGATGCTGGTACGGGCAGTTTGTACCACGGCCAGGTCTGGTCTACGAGCGCGGCTTCCGGCCGAATGGGACTTGCATTCGGCAACGTGCGGATAGACCGTCATCGACGAGTCGTGGGAGTCAATCTTGGCGTCGAGCACCAGGTCCCACGCGGCCAGACCCTACCCGACGCGCCGACGCGGTTGGAAGATAGCCGGTCGGATGCGCCTCATCGTCGCAGCCCCGCTCGTCGCCGTGATCGGCTTCGCCGGTCTCGCCCTGACCGAGAGCGCACGCCAGACGGCCCGTGCCAGCGACCTACGGCTCCTGGCACAGGTCGGTGCCGAGGCCGGCGACCTGGCGTACCGGCTGCAACGCGAACGCATCGCCGCCGCCGACCTGCTCACCTACGCGCAGCCGGAGCAGCAGGACGCCTTCGGCGCGGAGATGGCCGCCACCGACGCAGCCGTCGGCCGCTACCGCAGGCAGCGTGAACGACTGTCCACCGACAACGACGCCAACCCGGCGCTGATGCGGCGCATCGACGCGGCGCTGGACGGCCTCGCCCCGCTGCGCACCCAGGTACGCACCGCCACGCACGCGTCGGTGTCGGCGATGACCTTCAGCTACCGCATCGCGATCGCCGACCTCATCAACCTCCGGGAGAACGTCTCCCACGGCGTGGTGAACGCCCAACTCGCCGACGGGATCCGGGCCTCCGCGGCGCTGTCGAAGACGGCCGAAGCCATCGGTCAGCAGCAGGTGGCCGTGCTGCGCGCCGTCGCGGGCGGCGAGCTGACCCCGGCCATGCAACAGGACATCACCGCCGCCCGCACCAGCTACACCGAGTCGAGCCTGTCGTTTCTGGCCCTGGCCCCACCCGAGTGGAGCCTCTGGTGGGAGCAGGCCGGCACCGGCAAGGAAGCACTCGCCCTGCAACGGATGCAGGACGAAGTGTCCCGGGCCCAGCCGGGATCGCAGCTGAAACTGGAGACCGACGCCTGGGTGTCCACCACCCAGACGCGCGCCGCCCGCCTCGCCGACCTGCGCGCCCGGGTCGACGCCGCCGTCCGCGACGACGTTCGGGCCGCGCACGGCGACCAGCGTCGCCGGGCCGTGGCCGAGGCGGCCAGCGTCATCCTGGCCCTGATCCTGACCGCGTTGGTGACCTGGGCCGTCGCCCGGCAGATCACCCGCCGGCTGCGCCGCCTACGGGACGCGGCCAACGCCGTGGCGTTCGAACAGCTCCCCGCCGTGGTGGCCCAACTCCAACAACCCGGCAGCGCCACCGTCGACCCGCAGAAACTGGCCCACGAGCAGTCCAGCACCGCCCTCGAACCGTCCAGCGACGACGAGATCGGCGAACTGGGTCAGGCGTTCAACGCCGTGCACCAGGCCGCCGTGCGGACCGCGGCCGAACAGGCCGTCATGCGCGCCAACACCGCCGACATCTTCATCCACCTGAGTCGCCGCGAACAACGACTCGTCGACGCCGTCCTGGCCCAGGTCGACCTGGTCGAGCGAGACGAAACCGACCCCGACCGGCTCGACCAGCTGTACACGCTGGACAACCTGGCGACCCGGATGGGCCGGATCAACGCCAGCCTGCTGGTGCTCGGCGGCGTCGGCGTGGGTCGCGTACGCCAGCGGGACGTCCCTCTGCAACAGGTGCTCCAGGCGGCGCTGTCCCAGATCGAGCACTACGCGCGGGTCCGGCTCGGCATGATCGACGGGGATGTCGCCGTGGCCGCCAAGACCGTCGACGAGGTCGTTCACCTGCTCGCCGAACTCATGGACAACGCCACGACGTACTCGCCGCCGGGCAGCGAGACCTGGGTGAGCGGCCGGAGCCTGGGCGACCGCGTCATCGTCCAGATCAGCGACGAGGGCGTCGGGCTGTCGGCGCAGCGGATGCAGCAGCTGAACGAGCTGTTGGCCCGGCCACCGGCCATCGACGTGGCGGCCGTGCGCGCGATGGGTCTGGTCGTGGTGGGCCAGCTCGCGGCTCGGCTGGGCGCCACAGTGCAACTGCGACGTGGCCCCCGACGCGGCATCCTCGCCGAGGCGACACTGCCCGCGGCGATCATCCGGTCCCTGCCACCGGAGGAGTACCTGCTCGCACCCGGCCGGCTGTCGCGACGGGCGGCGCGGACGCCAAGCCCTCCGCCGCCGTACCAGCCGCGTCCCGAACCCACCGCCGGACGCCCGGCGGCGGCGCGGACCCTGCCGGCGGCGCCGGTCTTCCGGCCCGCTCCCCCACCCCCGGACCGGGGTGACGCGCCCACCGAGGAGCTCCTCATCTTCGAACAGGTCAACCACTGGTTCCAGAACGACGTCGCCGACGGCCAGAACGGCCAGCAGTGGTCCAGCCCCGCCGACGACGCCTGGCGGACGGCCGCCCAGGCGCACACCCCCGAGGTCGCCACGACGACCAACTCCGGCCTGCCCAAACGCCAGCCGCAACGGCACCTCGTGCCCGGCGGAGTGACAGTGCCCCAGCAGCAGCAACGGTCCGAGTACCGCGATCCGGCGCAGGTGGCGACCGCGATGGCCGCGTACGCGCGCGGTGTGGCGAACCGACGGCGCACCCCGATCAACCTCGGCAACAAATGATGCGACAGGAGAGCACGTGACCGACCAACAGGATCTCGGCTGGCTGCTGGACAACTTCGCCGCGCGCGCGACCGAGGTCAGCCACGCGATCGCCATCTCCAGCGACGGCCTGATGGTGGCCGCCACCCGCGACCTGCCGCCGGACCGGGCCGACCAGTTGGCCGCCACGGGAAGCGGGCTGGTCAGCCTGCTGCGGGGGGCTGCGGCCTTCTTCGACGCCGGCGCGGTGATCTCCAATGTCACGCAGCTCGAGGGCGGTTTCATGTTCTCGATGGCCTTCAACGACGGCGCCTCGCTGCTGGTGCTCGCCGCCCCCGAGTGCGACGTGGGCAAGGTTTCCTACGAGATGACCGAGCTGGCCAACCGCATCGGGGACGCGCTGACCCCCGCTGCCCGAGCGGCGCTCGCCCGCAGCCGCTGACCACCCCGGCGCCCCCACGCCGGAGACCCCTTCCCCTTCCTCTGGAGTTAGACATGCCTCTCACCAAGCCTTGGCGCAGCCGTGCCCTCACCGCCGCGCTGCTCGCGACCGTGCTGACCACCGGCACGGCCTGCGGTGACGACGCGCCGGGCACGAGCGCCGGCGGCTCGATAAAGATCGGCCTGCTCGCGTCGCTGTCCGGGACGTACCAGGCGGTCGGCACGGAGATCCGCGACGGCTTCCAGCTCTACCTGGACACCCACGACGGCAAGCTCGGCGGTCGGCAGGTCGACCTCGTCGTCGCCGACGAGGGCAACGGCGCCCAGACCGCGGTCCCGGCGGCGACCAAACTGCTCAAGCAGGACCGGGTGTCCGCGCTCACCGGCATCGTCGGAGGCGGTTCGGTCGCCGGAGTCACCCCACTGCTCAACGAGACCAAGGTGCCACTGGTCGGCTCCAACGGCCGGCCGGAGCTCAAGGACGTCTCCCGGGTCTGGCACACCTCGTACCTCTCCGACGAGCCCGGGGCGGCGATCGCGCAGCACGTCCGCGACAACGTGAAGGGCTCCGTGTACGCGATCGGCCCGGACTACCAGGGCGGTTGGGACGAGCTGCGCGGTTTCACCGACGCGTTCGGGAAGATCGGCGGGAAGCTCGCGAACGCCGACGGCAAGACGACCTTCACGCCGTTCCCGGCCACCACCAACTTCCTCCCCTACTTCGCCCGCATCAAGGCCTCGGGCGCGGCGGCCGTCTACACCTTCTACGCCGGCAGCGCCGCCGTCGACTTCGTCAAGCAGTACGCGCAGTCCGAGATCAAGGACATTCCGCTGTACGCGGCCGGGTTCCTCACCGAGGGCGGCGTGCTCAACGCGCAGGGCGAGGCCGCCCGGGACATCTACTCGGTGCTCAACTACTCCCCCGACCTCGACAACGCGGAGAACCGCGCCTTCGTGGCCGCGTGGAAGGCGAAGCACGACGGTTCACCGACGACCTACGCGCTCGCCTCGTACGACGCGGCAGCGGTGCTGGACCGGGCGATCGGCGCTGCCGGAAGCGACCCGACCCCCGAGGCCATCAACACGGCCATCGGTCAACTCGGTCAGATCGCCAGCCCGCGCGGCACCTGGCAGTTCTCCACCACCACGCACTCCCCGGTGCAGAAGTGGTACCTGCGGCAGGTCCGCCAGGACGGCCGGGCGCTGTCCAACACCGTCGTGGGTGACCTCGCGACCGTCGGCCGGTGATAGCGGTGGCGGCCGGCCCGAACCGGATCGACCCGTACCTGATCCCGGCGTTGGACGGAGTCGCCTACGGGCTGCTGGTGTTCGTCGCCGCGTCGGGTCTGGTCTTCTGTTTCGGCGTCGCCAACATCCTCAACCTGGCGCACGGCCTGCTCTACGCGATCGGCGGGTACACCGCCGCGGCGCTGCTCGACGGCGGCTGGGCGAGCCTGGCGTTGGCGCTGGGGGTCGGCGTGCTGGCCGCCGCCGCGGCTGGGGTGCTCCTGGCCGGCCTGCTCACACCGGTCGCCACCGGCAGTCACCTGAGTCAGGCGCTGCTGACGTTCGGGGTGGCGTTGGCCGGCGGCAGCCTGCTCGTCGCCGGCTTCGGGCCCGACGACCCGCAGGTCCAGGTGCCCGCCGCCCTGGAGGGGTCGGTGGTCGTCGCCGGCCACCGCTACGCCGCGTACCGGTTGGTGTTCATCGTCGTCGCCGCGGTGCTCGCCGCCGCGCTCTACCTGGTGGTACGACGCACCAGGGCCGGGATGCTGGTCCGGGCGGCTGTCGACGACCCGGAGATGGTCGCCTGCCTGGGGGTGAGCCCGGCGAGGATCCGAGCCGGTGTGCTCGCCGCCGCCGGCGCGCTGGCCGGCGCGGCCGGGGTCCTCGGCGCGCCCATCATCGGCCCGGGCACGGACACGGCCGACACCGTATTGCTGCTCTCCCTGGTGGTCGTCGTCCTCGGTGGTCTCGGGTCGATGGCGGGCACCCTGCTGGCGGCGCTCGCGATCGGCGAGATCCAGACGCTGGGGGTGGCGCTGTTGCCGTCCGCCGCGCCGTTTCTGCTGTTCGCCGCCATGGCGGCGGTGCTGGCCGTGCGGGCGCGCGGCCTGGCCGGCAGGTGGCGGGCGGCATGAGGGGCGAGGTGATCCGGCGCGCCCGGGGTGCCATCGCGGCGCTGGTTTTGGCCGGCCTGGTCGTGGCGCCCTGGGTGGTCGACGACTACACCACGGCGATCCTCGCCCGGACGCTGGCGCTGGCCCTGGTCGGGGTGAGCGTGGCCCTGCTCACCGGCGTCGCGGGCATGCCCACCCTCGGTCAGACCGCGCCGTACGCGGCGGGCGCCTACGCCTGCGCCGTGGTCGGCAGCCGAGTCTCCGACGTCGGTGTCGTGCAGCTCGTCGTCGCGGCGGGCGCCGGGGCGTTGCTGGCCGCGCTCACCGTGCCGCTCGTCGTGCACGCCCGAGGGGTGATCGTCCTGATGATCACTCTGGCCATCGGTGAACTCGTCGTCACCGTCCTCGGACGCTGGCGGTCGGTGACCGGTGGCACGGACGGGTTGGCCGGCATCCCCGCGGTCCGCCCGTTCTGGGGGCTCCCGGCCCTGGCCAACGATCAGGCCCGTTACCTGTACGCCCTGGTCGTCGTGGCCACGCTGGTCGGCGCGGTGCTGGTGCTGTTGCGTACCCGGGCCGGGCTGGTGCTGCGGGCCGGGCGCGACGACGAGACGCGGTTGCGGGCCAGCGGACACCGGGTGGCGCTGCACCTGTCCGGCGCGCACATCGCCGCCGGAGCGATCGCCGGTGCCGCCGGCTCGCTCCTGGTCGTCGCCCAGCAGTACATCTCCCCCGCCGACTTCGGCTTCGACACGTCCGCGCTGCTGCTGCTCGGTGTCGTCATCGGTGGCACCGCCTCGGTGGGCGGCGCGCTGGTGGGTGCGGCGTTGGTGATCGCCGTCCGGGACTGGTTGTTCGGGGTGCTGCCCGGCCACGCGCCGCTGGTGCTCGGCGCGCTGTTCGTGGCGACGGTCTACCTGCTGCCCACCGGCGTCACCCGGGCCCGGGGTCGGCTGCGTCCGCCGCCGGCCCCGGCACACCAGCCCGCCGCCGCTGCGCAGGCCACGGTCCCGGAGCTGCGCCGATGACCTTGCTCAACGCCCAGGAGATCACCGTGCGGTACGGCTCGCTCGCCGCCCTCGACGGCGTGGACCTGTGCATCCACGACGGCCAGCGGCACGCGTTGATCGGCCCGAACGGGGCCGGCAAGACGACCCTGCTGAACGTGCTCGGCGGGTCCACCAGGCCGCAACGCGGCACCGTGCGGTTCGACGGACGGGACGTCGGTCGGCTCGGGCCGGCGGCCCGGGCGCGGCGGGGCATCAACCGCATCCACCAACGCCCCGCTGTCTTTCCGACGCTCACCGCGACGGAGAACGTCGTGGTGGCCGCGCTGCCACGGGTCATCGCGCGCCGCCGGTGGTGGCCGGGTGGACGCCGACACGCCGCACAGGGCCTGGCCGGCCCGCTGCTGGAGCAGATGGGGCTCACCGCCGTCGCGGCGATGCCCGCCGGGCACCTCGCGCACGGGCAACGACGCCAGTTGGAGATCGCGATGGCCCTGGCCGGTCGCCCCCGCCTGCTGCTCCTCGACGAACCGGCGGCCGGGTTGTCCGCCATCGAGGTCGGCCGGCTGGTCGAGTTGCTCCAGGCGCTACCCCGGGCGGTCGCCGTGTTGCTTGTCGAACACCGACTGGACCTGGTGTACGCCCTCTCCGACACGGTCACGGTGCTGCGCGACGGTCAGACGTTGGCCGCCGGCACACCGGACGAGATCCGTACCTCGCCGCTGGTGCGGCAGGCCTACGCCGACGGGGTGGCCTGATGCTCACTGTGGATCGTCTCTGCGCCGGCTACGCCGGTGGCATCGTCCTGCACGAGGTCAGCCTGCGGGTGCGCCCGGGCAGCATCCAGGCCGTGGTGGGCCGCAACGGGGCGGGCAAGAGCACGCTCGTGCACACCATCGCCGGGCTGGTTCGCGCGTCCAGCGGTCGCATCGAGATCGGCGGCGTGCACGTCGCCGGCCGGCAACCGCACCGCGTCGCCCAGTCCGGCGTCGGTCTCGTCCCGCAGGGCCGACGGGTCTTCTCCCGATTGACAGTGGCCGAGCACCTGCACCTGGCGGCCGCCCCGTGGCGGGCCCCCACCTCCGGCAGCGAAGGCTGGACGGTCGCCCGGACCCTGGAACTGCTGCCGAGGCTGGCGGTGCGGCTGCGACACCGCGGCTGCGAACTCTCCGGCGGCGAGCAGCAGATGCTGGCGATAGCCCGGGCGCTGCTCGGCCAACCCCGGGTGCTGCTGCTCGACGAACCATGTGAGGGCCTCTCGCCCGATCTGGCGGCACGGGTCCGCGAACTCGTCAACGGTCTCGCCGCCGACGGCCTGACCGTGCTGCTGGTGGAGCAGCAACTCCAGCACGCCATCGAGATCGCCGACCGGGTGGCGGTGCTGGAGTACGGCCGGGTGGTCTACGACCGGCCGACAGCGGAAGCCCGCCGCGATCCGGCCCCATTGGCGGCGATGTTGAGCGTCTCCTCCGTTGCGCCACCCCCGGCCAATCGACCGACCCCTCGGCTCTGGGCCGACACCCCGTAGTCAACCCGACCCTTCTCGAGTCACCCGACCCTTCTCGAGTCACCCGACCCTTCTCGGAGAGGTAGACACCGATGACAACCGCTAAGAGCGACGACACGTACACGTTCGACAACGGCGCACCGGACGCCGTCCCCCAGATGCACGCGCTGGAGTCCTTCCTGGACCCGATCACGACGCGTCGGCTGGCCGGCCCGGTGCTGCGACCGGGCGCGACCTGCTGGGAGGTCGGGGCGGGTGGCGGCTCGTTGGCCCGGCGGATCGCCCGCGCGGTCGGTGACGACGGTCACGTGCTGGCCACCGACATCGACCCCACGCACCTCGTGGCCGAGGGCAACCTGCAGGTACGCCAGCACGACGTGCGCACCGAACCGCCGCCCGGTGACGCGTTCGACCTGATCCACGCCCGGCTGGTGCTGCTGCACCTCCCCGATCGACGACGGGTCCTGCGCACCCTCACCGGCGCGCTGGCGCCCGGCGGATGGCTGGTGGTCGAGGAGTTCGACTGCACCGCGCCGCAGCGGGTGCTGACCGCCCCCACCGACGACGCCGCGAAGCTCTTCGCGCAGGTCATGGACGCCATGATGGGTGTCCTGGAGGACCACGGCGCCGACCTGGGCTGGGCCCAGGACGTACACACCGAGATGGCCCTCGCCGGTCTGACCGACCTGGACACCATCACCCACTCGCAGAGCTGGGCCGGCGGGTCGACCGGAACATCGCTCTACGAGACGAACTCCCGCCAGTTGGAACCGGACCTGCTGGCGGCGGGGTTGTCGCCCAATCAACTGAACGCCTTCCGGCGGCTGCTCCGTGACCCCGGGTTCGCCGTCATGTCGTACCACTTCGTCTCCACGCGGGGCCGCCTACCGAGCTGAGCAGGTGGACCATCGCGCGGAGCGCGGTCGCGCCGTGCGAACTGTCCCGCCGCAGCACGCCCCCCGCCGCGGGCCGGACAGCTCTTCGACGGCCTCGACCGCACCGGCCGGGCTCCCGCGCCCGCGCCCTCGCCCACACCCCCGCCCCGCGCCCCGCGCCCCGCGCCCCGCGCCCCGCGCCCCGCGCCCGCCGATCTTGCAGTTTCGGTTGTCGATACGCGTGGAATGGCCCCTATGTCGGGACAGAAAGTGCAAGATCGCGGCACGAGGGCGGGTCGCCCTGGGGGATCATGGAGTTGTGGTGCCTGAGTTATTGCTATTCAGGGCTTTTGTTAAGCACCACAACTCCATGATCGACGAGGTGGGGCGGGGTTGACGCCCTTGTGTTGCTGTCAGACTGCCCGGGTGTTCGTCAGACTTGGCAAAGAGCGGGACTTCAACGGCTTCCTTGGCCTGGCGGCCCAGGTCGAGTGCTGGTTCGGCCCGATGGTCGAGGATCGTGGCTTCCATGACGCGGTGCGCAAGCACATTCGTCGGTCCACAGCGATCGTTGCTGTCTCCTCCGGGTCCGATCTCCTGGGTGGGTTGTTGTTCACGGCGAAGGCTCCGACCCACCACGTCCACTGGCTTGTCGTTACCGAGCAGTCACGGGGGAAGGGTGTTGGTCGTGCCCTGATGACAGCGGCGATGCGCAGGTTTGTGCCGGGTTCGGGCTCCGTCGAAGTGGTCACCTTTGGCGCCGATCACCCGGGCGCCTGCGTCAGCGGTGCGCGTGCCTTCTACGAACGCCTTGGTTTCACCCCTGCCGAGGTCGTCGATCCCGGTCCGGACGGCGGTTCCAGGCAGGTCTTCCGTCTGGCCGTCGCCTGATCCATCCGACGCTGGTCCAGACGACGAAGCGGTTCAGGAGGATCTGACCGGGCACGGCGGCGGGGAGAATGCGGGCGTCACCCTGCCGGGCCGCGGCTCAGCGCGGAGTGCTCTCCTGGTCGGCCAGGACAATCAGGTCGTCGGGGCGGGCCGACAGCGGCGCCGTCGCCCCGTCGAGCCACACGAGATAGCCCACCGGCGGACCTGACCGATCCCACCGGGCGCCGATGATCGTGGCCGACTTCGCCTGGTGCGGCTGCGTGAGCAGACGTACCCGGGTGCCCGGCGCGTGTCCGTCGTCGGCGACGATGAGCAGCGCGTCGAGGATCTGCCGGACACCGGCGACGGGCAACCCCGGAACCCACGGCTCGCCCGCATATCCCAGGTGCGGCGTCATCATGGTGCTCAACAGCGCGGTCTGCCGGATCGCCTCCTGGCGGACCTGCCCGTCGACGCTGCGTTCGGCAACGGTCAGCGCCTGCTGGATGCCCGACCAGAGGTGCAGTGGCTCCTGGTCGAGCAGGCGACGGGCCTCTCGGTCGACGTCGGCGCAGGCCGTGTCGAGCGCCGTCTCCTCGCCGAGTTCCGCGATCCAGGCGAGGTCCCCCACCTCGGGCAACAACCCTGGCGACTCGGCCAGGATCACCACGTACAGCATCGCGAGCAGTTCCTCGCGGCCCTCGCCGTGATAGAGCGAGCCCACCCCGCTGCCGGTACGCCCACGGCTGGGCGGGAACCGCTCGACGAGGTGCTGCGCGCGACCATGAGGCAGGAGCGCGGCCCGCCTGGTGTCCGACACGCGTTCCTCGAACGACCGCCGCTCGCGGCGTTCGACGAGCAGTTGGCGATGCGGGTCGAACCCGATCGGATAGATCGTCCGCCCGTACCTGGAAAGGGTTTCGCCGGGTCGAAGGCCGGCCGACTCGAGTTGCCGGGCTGCCTCCGAGTAGGCAACGCCAGCCCGCGCCGCATGCTCCCGGATGGCGCGCTTGCGGGCGCGTCCCGGGGCCGGGGTCCGCCGGGGGATGGAATCAGACATGACGCCTCCGGTGCAGCCCCACGCACTCCACCGAACAGGCGGCGTGGCCAGCACGCCGAGAGTCGACACGTCGGCGCGGAGTCGGAGACTCTTGGCCCCAGGCATGCGGTCGGGCGTGGGCCACCACATCGGGCGCTGGCAGGCGCTCTGCCGTGGCCAGCATATCGCGCCGTCGACCGTCGGTGTGGACGTGCGCACCCGGCCGCCCTCCCGCGTGCGGTCCCGATGTCAGCCCGTGTCAGCCGGTGTCGGCGGCGTGTCGGGGCGGTGTCAGCGGGCCTGCGCAGACTGGGCGCATGACAGCTGACCTGGTGATCGAGGCCGAGGGCCTCGTGAAGACGTTCGGGAAGACGAGGGCGCTACAGGGCGTGGACCTCGCCGTCCCCCGCGGCACGGTGCTCGGGGTGCTCGGCCCCAACGGCGCGGGCAAGACCACCGCCGTGCGGATCCTCTCCACCCTGCTCACCCCGGACAGCGGGACCGCCCGGATCGGCGGTTTCGACGTGGTACGGGACGCCGAGCGGGTTCGGCAGAGCATCGGGCTCACCGGCCAGTACGCCTCGGTCGACGAGGATCTGACCGGGCGGCAGAACCTGGAGCTGTTCGGCACGCTGCTGGAGCTGGGGCGACGTGGCGCCCGGCGACGGGCCGCCGAGCTGCTCGACTGGTTCGACCTGACCGAGGCCGCGAACCGGCCGGCCAAGACCTACTCCGGCGGCATGCGGCGACGGCTGGACCTGGCCGCCAGCCTGGTCGGCTCCCCCGAGGTGATCTTCCTGGACGAGCCGACGACCGGGCTCGACCCGGCCAAGCGCGAGGACATGTGGGACGTGGTCCGCTCGCTGGTCGACAACGGCTCGACGGTGCTGCTCACCACCCAGTACCTGGAGGAGGCCGACGCGCTCGCCGACACCATCACGGTCATCGACCACGGCCGGGTCATCGCGCACGACTCCCCCGAAGGGCTCAAGCGGGTGGTCGGCGGGCAGACCCTGGAGGTCCGGCCGTCCGACCCGGCGCAGCTGCCCCGAACCGCCGAGATCCTGACCCAGGTCGGCTCCGGCGCGCAGGCCGACGAGATCCGCAAGGGCGTCCTCGCGGTGCCGGTCGCCGACGACGCGGCCCTGACCGAGAGCGTCGCGCGGTTCGCCACGGCCGGCATCGCGGTCACCGAACTCTCCCTGCACCTGCCGAGCCTCGACGAGGTGTTCTTCACCCTCACCGGGCGTACGGCATCAGAAGACGACACCACCCGCCCCACGGAGGTCGCGGCATGAGCACCCTGATCGACACAGCGCCCACGAGAGGCCGCACGCTCGCGAACCCCGTGCCGAACCCACGGCCGTTCCGGCTGGTCCGGCACTCGTTGGCGCTCGCCAAGCGCAGCCTCATCAAGACCTGGCGTACGCCGGAGGCGCTGATCGACGTCACAGTGCAACCGGTGCTGTTCCTGATCATCTTCGTGTACATCTTCGGCGGCGCGGTGGCCGGATCGACCCACGACTACCTGCAGTTCCTGCTGCCCGGCATCCTGGCGCAGACCATCGCGACCGGTTCCATCGCGATCGGCATCAATCTCAACGCCGACATCGCCAAGGGCATCTTCGACCGGTTCCGGTCGTTGCCGATCCCCCGCTCCGCACCGCTGGTCGGCGCGGTCCTCGGCGACGTCGTCCGGTATGTCATCGTCACGGTGTCGACCCTCGCGATCGGCTACGTGATGGGTTTCCGGATCGACACCGACCCGTTCCGGGCGGTCGCCGGGTGTCTGCTCGCGGTGCTGTTCGCGCTCTGCCTGAGCTGGCTGCCGGTGCTCGTGTCGATGAAGGTACGGACACCGGGCGCCGTGCAGGGCCTGATGTTCGCGCTGATCATGCCGCTGAGCTTCGCGTCCAACGTGTTCGTCGACGCCGACACCCTGCCGGGCTGGATGCAGGCGTTCGTGGACGTCAACCCGATGACGCACCTGGTGGCGTCGGTACGCGGACTGTTCCTCGGCACCCCACTCGGCAACCACGTGTGGTGGACCCTCGCCTGGTGCGCCGGTTTCGTGGCGCTGTTCATGCCGCTGGCGCTGCGCATGTACCGCAAGAAGATCTAGCTCACGCCAGCAGGTCGTCCATCAGCTCGCGGATTCGGGCCGCTGCGGCGGCGACCGGCCACTCACGCCACCTGGCCAGTAACGACTCGCGCTGCTCCTCGTCACCGAGGGCGGCGTCGAGTCGTTCGGCGTCTCCGGGTGGAAAGAACATCCCGACGTGGGTGCCGATGCGGGCGCCGAGCGTGAACAGCTCCCGTGCGGTCGCGTCGTCGCCCCGGTACGCCGCGAGTTCGGCGCCGCCCTGGGCCCACGCCCCGATGATCGGCAGGTCCTTCGAGGAGAGCGCGTCTTCCCGGGCGAGGGTCAGCAGGGCGACCACGTGGCCGTCGACGCTCTCCCCCGGCACGACCCGTGCCTGCGTCACCCGCAGGTCCAGCACCGCCACCGCGACCCGGAGCATGGCGCGCGGCTGCGGCTGAGGGGTCGTCCAGCCGGCCAGGATCCGGAGAACCCGGGCAGCGTACGCGCGGGTCTCGTCGTACTGCTGGCGCTGCCAGGCCAGGTGGGCCAGCCCCAGGCACGCGACCGCGGCGTCCACCGCCTCGCCCTCGCCCGGCGCGGCCGTCTCCACGAGTCGTCGTTCGGCTTCCGCGTCGCCAGTCAGGGCGAGCTGCACGTCCAGCCGGACCCGGATCGAGCGGGCATCCTGCGTGGCACCGATCATCTCCATGTGTCGGACGCTGCGCGCCAGCCAGTCGGCCGACCCGGTGTCTCCGCTCGGATTCAGGAACTGCCCGACAGCCCCCGCCGCCATCGCCATGCCCCAGTGGTCACCGACGATCGCGAAACGATGGTAGGCCTGCTCGGCGTCGGCGACCGAGGCCTCGGGCATGCCGCTGTTCTCCCGCACCGCGGCGCGGGCGAAGAGACCCAGCGCCTGCACGTACGGGTCGGGGTGCCCGATCATCTCGCCGGAGGCCTTCATGCTCTTCTCCGGGTCGGACACGTCGAACGCGAACAGCGCCGACGCGAGCGCGGTGAACCGGGACGACACCTCGTCGGACCGCTCGGCGAGCAGCACCCGAATTGCCCGCCGGGTGAGCGCCACGAGTCGAAACTCACCGCTGATGCCGGAGTTGACGCCGATCAACAGCGCCAGCCAGGCGAGCCGGTCGGCGTCGGGCAGTGGTCTCCCCACGCCGCGGCCGTGCAGGATCGCGGAGCGGCGGCGGCGGTCCGGATCGTCGACTCCCAGGAGCCCGCGCGCCCACCCGAGAACCTCCAGGTGCAGACCGCGCACCGTCCAGAGGTGGAACAGCGCCGTCGCGACGTCGATCGCGGCCGGCTCGTCGTCCTGCTCCAGTGCCCAGCGCAGCGCCGCGAGCAGGTTGTCCTGCTCGGCGGCGCAGCGGGCGAGGGCATCGACCTGTTCCGGGCCGACGAACCGTTCGGCGAGCATGACAGCCTGCTCCCGGGCCCACCGGACCAGACCGGTCATGGCTGCCGCACGGGCACCCACCGCGTCGAGGCGGGCTTCGCCGTACTCACGGACCGTTTCGAGCATCCGGTAGCGCGGCGGACCGTCCCCCTCGACCAGCGTCAACAGGGACTGTTCGACGAGTGTCGCCAGGCCCCGACGCACGTCCGGGGCATTCGCGACGGCGGCGGCGAGGTCCGCGGTGAACGGCGCGGGGATGACCGCGACCCGCTGGAGCAACTCGCGGTCGTCGTCGGCGAGCAGGTCCCTGCTCCAGTCGACCATCGCCCACAGGCTCGCGTGGCGCTCCGGCAGGCCACGCAGCGCGTCGTCGAGCAGCGCGAACCGGTCGCTCAGCCTGGCGAGGACGTCGTCGATCGGCATGTGCCGCAGTCGCGCGGCGGCCAGTTCGAGGGCCAGCGGCAGGTTGTCGAGACGGTGGCACAACGCGAGCACCCGGGCGGTGTCCCAGGTCGACACGGCGCCGCCGGCCCTCGCCCGGGACTCGACCAGCGCGAGCGCGTCGGCGTCCGGCAACGCGGTGAGCCGGTGCACCAACTCGCCGGCGAGGCCCAGTGGGGCGCGGCTCGTCGTGAGCACCGCGACCTCCGGCGAGGCCACCGCGATCAGGTCCGCGACGACCACCGCCACCGCGTCGAGCACGTGCTCGCAGTTGTCCAGCACCACCAGCCCGTCCAGGTCCGGTGCCACGGCGCGCAACCGCGCCTCGGGGCTGAGGACCCGCCGTTCCAGACCAAGGTTGCCGCCGGTCGCCGCGGTGTCCGCACCGCCGAGCGCGGCGAGCACCGTGGGCAACACCTCGTCGGGCGAGCGCAGACCGGCGAGTTCGATCACGCGTACCGACTGCCCGGCCGCCGCCGTCCGGCGGGTCACCTCGGCGGCGAGCCGGGTCTTGCCCGCGCCACCGGTCGCCACGATCGTCACCAGGGGTGTCTCGGCGAGAGCGGCGGCGACGGACTCGACGTCGCGTTCCCGCCCGACGAGCGCGGTCAGGGGACGGCGCCACGCGGTGGGCAGCGTGATCCGCGCCGGTTTCCGGGGCGGCGCCGCGACCGGCGGGGAGGTGAGTTCACCACGCAGCAACGCCAGGTGAACTGTCGTGATCACGGGCGACGGGTCGGTGCCGTACCGGTCGGCCAGCTCGGCCCGGAGTCGTTCGACCACCTCCAGCGCCTCCGCCTCCCGCCCCTGCGCGGCGAGCACCCGGACGAGCAGGGCGGCGGACGGCTCGTCCGGCGGCGTACGCGCGACGAGCCGGCTCAGGTCGACCTCGTCGAACGGGCCCGCGCCGGCGAGTGCCGCCTGCGCGCGCAGCGCGGCGACCTCGGCGAACAGGCGGGCGTCCTCGGCGGTGGCCAACTCCGGAACCTCGGAGAACAGCGCACGTGCCTGGTCGGCCACGCTGCGGGCGGCACGCGCGTCACCGCACTGGAGCACGGCGCGCGCCTGATCGAGGAGCGCCCGCGCCTCGACCGCGTCGACGGTGATCTCCTCGGCGGGCAGCCGGTATCCGCCCGGCACCGCGACCACGGGCAGCCCGAGACGGCGCACTCTGGACACCAGCGCCTGGACGGCGCCGGTCGCGTCGTCGGGTGGCGCGCCGTCCCAGACGGCGTCCACGAGCAGGCTCACGGAGACCGCCCGCCCGCGCGCGTCGACGAGCGCGCGGAGCACCGCCGCGAGCCGTTCACCCCGAACGGGCTGGCCGTCGACGGCGAGTGGGCCGAGGGTCGCGATGTGCACGGACCCAGCATCCCCCACGCGCGCCCGGGCCCGACGACCACCGGCCACCAGGGCTGATCACGGCCGCGCGACCGGGTTGACAGGCCGCCAGTTGATTAGGTTAGCCTAACCTCACGCAGTCCAGCGGTCCCGCGCCGTGGCGAGCACCACCCGGTCGACGCCAGCCCGAGTCCAGAGAGGCACCATGACCGAGACCCTGCCCATCGCCCCGTGGCGCGTGTTCACCGCCACCGTCCACGCGGTACGCCGACTGAGCCCGTCCTTCACCCGGGTGACCTTCACCGGGGCGGACCTGGACCGCTTCGCCGACAACGGTTACGACCAGCGGATCAAGTTGGCGCTTCCGCTGCCCGGCCAGCGCGGGGCGACCCTGCCCGACGGAGCGGACTGGTACGCGCAGTGGCGGGCCCTGCCGGAGCACCTGCGCAACCCGATCCGGACGTACACGGTGCGGGCGGTCCGACCGCACCTGGCCGAGGTCGACATCGACCTGGTGTTGCACGGCGACGGTGGCCCGGCGACGCGCTGGGCTCGGCGGGCCAGTGTCGGCGACGAGATCGCCCTGGTCGGGCCGGACGCCGGCTTCGACGGCAACCACGGCGGGGTCGAGTTCCGACCGTCGGCCGGGAGTTGCCTGCTGCTGGCCGGGGACGAGACGGCAGTGCCGGCGATCGCCAGCATCTGCGAGCGGCTCCCGCTCGACGCCCGGGGCACGGTCCTGCTGGAGGTGCCTGTCGCCGACGACGTGTTGCCACTGGCCGCGCCCCCCGGAATCGAGGTTCACTGGCTGCCCCGGGGCCTCGACGGACACGGCAGCCGACTGGCGCCCGCGGTCGCCGACGCAGCCGGGAAACTCCTGGCCCCCGGCACCCCGCAGGCCGCCCAGCCCGTGCCGGACGTGGACGTGGACACGGAGATCCTGTGGGAGGTGCCGGAGGAGGTGGCCCCGGCGCCGCTCTACGCGTGGCTGGCCGGGGAGGCCGGCGTCATCCGTAACCTGCGCCGGCACCTGGTTGCCGAGCGGGGTCTGGACCGGCGGGCGGTGGCCTTCATGGGGTACTGGCGGCTCGGCCAGGCCGACGTCGCCTGACAGCGCCGCGCCGCGCCGGGCAGCGCCGCGCCGGGCAGCGCCGGGCAGCGCCGCGCCGGACGGCCGCGAGGTGCGTCGGAGGCCGAGGGGCGCGTACCGTTTCGGGTCGGACTTGGGACGGGCCGGCTGGAGCCGGCACGGGATACGGGACGAGACAACGACGCATGACGGTGGACAACATTACCGAAAACGGTCAAGAGGGTATTGACCGAAGCCGGCTGGAGGCCTGCCTCAGCGTCTTCGAGGCGTTGGAGGCGCTCCCCTCCGACCACCCCGACGTGGTGCGGGTGCAGCGGGCCACCGCCCGGCTCTACAAGGTGATCAAGCAGCGGCGGCGGGAAGAGCGGCGGGAGGCCATCCTCGCCGCCGACCGCGCGGTGACGGAGGCCACCGCCACCGGCGCTCCGGGGCGGATCGACGACGAGACGCAGGGCATTCCGCTCGCGTCCTCCGTGGCGGGCGAGACTGCCGGCTTCCTGCACAACCCACGCGGCTGCTACGTCTGCAAGCAGCGCTACCGCGAGGTGGACGCCTTCTACCACCAGCTCTGCCCGTCCTGCGCCGCGCTCAACCGGGAGCGCCGCGACGCGCGTACCGACCTGACCGGCCGGCGCGCGCTGCTCACCGGCGGCCGGGCCAAGATCGGCATGTACATCGCGCTGCGGCTGCTGCGCGACGGCGCCCACACGACGGTGACGACCCGGTTCCCGCACGACGCGGTCCGCCGCTTCACCGCGATGCCCGACAGCGGGGACTGGCTGCACCGGCTGCGCATCGTCGGGATCGACCTGCGCGACCCCGCCCAGGTGATCGCTCTCGCCGACTCGGTGAGCAGCCAGGGCCCCCTCGACATTCTGATCAACAACGCGGCGCAGACCGTCCGCCGGTCCCCCGGGGCGTACGCGCAGCTCATCGCCGCGGAGGCCGCGGCCCTGCCGGACGGTCCGCTGCCGGAGCTGCTCACGTTCGCCAAGCCGGACGGCGCGGGCGGCCCGGTCGGCAGCCTGACCGCCGGGCCACAGTCGACCGCGCTCACCCCGCACGCGCTCACCGCGCTAGCGCTGACCAGCGGCTCGGCCTCACCGGACCGGATCGCGACGGCCACGGCCATCGACGCCGGGGGTCTCGTGCCCGACCTCGACTCGGTCAACAGCTGGGTCCAGCGCGTGCAGGAGGTGGACCCGGTCGAGCTGCTGGAAGTGCAGCTGTGCAACGTCACCGCGCCGTTCGTGCTGGTCAGCCGGCTGCGTCCGGCGATGGCCGCCGCGTCGGCCCGCCGCAAGTACGTGGTGAACGTGTCGGCCATGGAGGGCCAGTTCGGCCGCGGTTACAAGGGGCCGGGGCACCCGCACACCAACATGGCCAAGGCCGCGCTGAACATGCTGACCCGCACCAGCGCCGAGGAGATGTTGACCGACGGCATCCTGATGACCAGCGTCGACACCGGCTGGATCACCGACGAGCGCCCGCACCCGACGAAGATGCGGCTGGCCGACGAGGGCTTCCACGCCCCACTTGACCTGGTCGACGGCGCGGCCCGGGTCTACGACCCGATCGTCCGCGGCGAGCAGGGCGAGGACCTGTACGGCTGTTTCCTGAAGGACTACGCGCCCTGCGCCTGGTGACCGCCCCGCACGACCCTGGGTGATCGCCTCGCACGACCCGGTGTGATCGCCCCGCACGATGAGGAGATGAAAATTGTCAGCTGACCGTGAATCGTGGCCGACACTGGACGAGCTGCTGCGCGAGGAGAGCGAGCTGGAGCTCGCGGGCCTGTCCGAGACCGACGCGTACGAGCTGGGGATGCTCGCCGTCGCCGCCGCCACCGAGCAGCGGCTGCCGGTCTCGGTGGGTGTGTGGCGGGCCGGACGGCAGCTCTTCCACTGTGGCCTGCCGGGGTCGACGGCGGACAACGACGCGTGGCTGCGCCGCAAGGGGCGGGTCGTGATGCGCTTCGAGCACTCCTCGCTCTACATGGCTCGACTGTGTCAGGACAAGCAGGTGACGCTGGCCGAGAGGTTCGGCCTGCCGGCCTCGCGGTACGCGGCGGCCGGAGGCGCCCTGCCACTGCGGGTGCGCGGCACCGGCGTGGTGGGCTGGGTCGGCGTCTCCGGGCTGCCGCAGCTGGACGACCACCGCTTCGTGGTCGACATCCTCCGCAAGCTCCCCCGCTAGGGGGTTGTCCCGGCGGCCTCGCATGGAGGCCGCCGGGTCGCCAGCTCAGCGTGCGCGCCGGTTGGCCCGCAGTGCGTCCAGGAGCACACCGGGCCGGGCCAGGGAGCGCGGGTGCTCGCGCATGGAGACGACGTCGTTGAACCGTCGCGCGGTCGTCACGTCCGTGACGGTCGCGGCGATGACCTGCCTGCTGGCCCAGCTGGAGAGCCGGTAGCCGCGCGGATAGGGCCCGT
This sequence comes from Micromonospora sp. CPCC 205558, assembly GCF_036902955.1. NCBI lineage: Bacteria > Bacillati > Actinomycetota > Actinomycetes > Micromonosporales > Micromonosporaceae > Micromonospora > Micromonospora sp. CPCC 205558. The sequence continues at coordinate 50,119 of NZ_JBAKHR010000019.1, read as the reverse complement.
CGACGTGGGGCAGCGCCAGGTCCGCCGATGTGGAGAGCGACCAGGCGGCGTCGACAACGACCTTCTGTAGCGCGAGATAGTGGCGCGCGGGCGCCCGCAGATCCGGGCCGGACCGGAGGTACGTCGACAGGCAGGCCGCGTGCAGGGCCGCCGCCGTCATGCCCTGCCCGTACACCGGGTTGAACGACGCGACGGCGTCGCCGACGCTGATCAGGCCGGCGGGGAACCGCTTGAGCGCGTGGAAGTCCCGTCGCCGACTGTCGGCATGGTGGTAGGTCTGGACATCACCGATCATCTCCTGGTCGGCCACCTCACCGAACTCCGGTGGGAACTGCTCGCGCAGGCGACGGACGAAGTCCTCGGCGGTGCGCCCCGGCCGGTCGTCGCCGTAACCGGCCATCATGGCCATCCACCGACCGTCCTCGATGGCGAAGAACGCGGCTCCGGCCACGTCGCGCGCCATTCCCGGCGTGTTCAGGGCCAGCACGACCGTCGAGGCCGGGGTGGGCTCCGGGCGGCGGAACAGGGCGGTCGCGTAGTTGAGATGTACGGTCATCCGTCGGGTGACCGGCCGGTCCCAGCCGGCCCGTTCCAGCCAGTCCGACAGTTTGCTGGACCGCCCCATGGCGTCCACCACGAGATCCGCCCGCTCGACACCGGGCACGCCACCGACCTCGCAGCGGACCCCGGTGACCGCGGTGCCGTCGAAGGTGAGGCCGGTGGCACGGGCGGTGATCGTCTTGACGTTGGGCAGTCGAAGCACCTGCTGGCGGATCAGGCCCTCCAGCAGCGGCCGACTGCCCGCCAGACTGTCGGCGTCGTCGGGGACGACGACCTTCAGCTGATCGTCGAGGTAGTTGCGCCGGGCCGTGGGCGGCGCCTCGACCGCTCCGCGCGCCAGTGCCTCGTCGCGGAATCCGGGAAACAGCCGCTCCAGCTGGAACAGGCCGCCGGGCAGCAGCGCGTGCAGCTGCGTCCCCTGGGGTACGCCGGGCCGCGCGCCGGTCGCCTGCGGGTCGTCCCGGTCGATGATGACGACGGTGTCGGCGTGATCGGACAGCACCCGGGCTGCGAGCAGGCCGGCGACGCTGCCACCGACCACAACGGCCGTTCCCATCGTCGGGGACGGCTGATCAGGGGGTCGAGTCGCGTTCAGCTCTGCGAAGACCCGGGACGGGGAGAGGGACATCGTGCTCTCCAAAGGGGGTAACGAGGTGTGCCCTCCCCCGTGCACTGTCCGCGACCGTGCGCGGGCAGACCGGTGGACGGTCGTTCGACATGATGCTGCGCCGATAGTCGCACAACCATCCGAACATTTACTGGCTGTGTCTGTCAGATGACGCTGTGTTGATCGTCGGACGCGGCGGGGCCGGCTGGAGGCAGGGTCGGCTGGCGCGGTGACCGGGGGCGCCCACCACAGAGGTCGGTCGACCGTCAGGTGTGGACCATCGCGCCGCACCCTGACACGATACCTGCGCTAGCAGTGCAAATACTTCGTCCGTCCAGGTGGAGGATCGATGCACACATCTCGCCGCAGACTGCTCTCCGCGTTGGTCGGGGTCGCCCTCGCCGCCAGCCTGTCCGCCGTCGCCGTCCCCCGCGCCGCCGCAGCCACCGCCACACCGACCCACCGCCCGGTGATCTTCATCCACGGCAGCGCGGGATCGGCGGCCCAGTTCGAGTCCCAGGCCAAACGGCTGGCCAGCAACGGCTACCCGATCGACATCATCGAAGCCCACGAGTACGACTCCCCGAACATCGCGACGATCCTGCCCCAGGTGTACGCGGGGCTCGACGCACGGATCTCCCGCCTGTTGGCGGCCACCGGCGCGGACCGGGTCGACCTGCTCGCGCACTCGCTGGGCACCTTCGTCACGCAGGGCTACCTCACCAGCTCCCCGGAGCGCGCCGCCCGGGTCGCGCACTACGTCAACCTGGACGGGCGCACCGCGGCCTCCCCGCCGGGTGGCGTGCCCACCCTCGCGATCTGGGGCGAAGGCGACCCGGCCCGCGCCATCGTCGGCGCGACCAACGTGCACCTGCCGGATCAGTCCCACACCCAGACCGTGTCGTCGGTGGAGTCGTTCACCGAGATCTTCCGGTTCCTCCGGGGCCGCGCGCCGCAGACGACGCGGATCGTGCCCCAACTCTTCGGCACCGCCCGGGTCTCCGGCCGGGCCGTGCTCTTCCCGAGCAACGTCGGCGTCACCGGTGCGACTCTCGAGGTCTACCCGGTCAGCCCGCTGACCGGCGGCCGACTGTCACACCGGCCCGCGCATCGGCTGTCGCTCAGTGGCGACGGCTCGTTCGGCCCCCTTCCGGTGCTCGCCACGGCGCGCTACGAGTTCGCCATCGTGCGCCCCGGCGCGGCGACGCACCACTTCTACTTCCAGCCGTTCCTTCGCTCGGATTCGTTCGTACGCCTCGCGACCAGCGTGCCGGGTGAGGGTCTCAGCGCTCTGGTCGACACCAGCGACCGGCACACGGCGCTCACGATCCAACGCCAGAAGGAGTGGTGGGGCGACCAGGGCGACGCCGGCGACCACCTCTGGATCAACGGCAGGGATGTCCTGAACTCGGCGAACACACCGCGCGCCAAGCGGACGATCGGCATCTTCGCCTTCGACGACGGCAGCGATGGCGTCACGGACCTGACGGCCCCGCTGCCGGAGTTCTTCAGTCAGACCTTCATCACCGGCATGGACGTCTTCATCCCGGCGACACCGGCCCGCCTCGGCCTCGTGCAGATCACCGTGGGCCAACGCGGCGGCGGCCACGAGGTGATCAACGTACCGAACTGGCGATCGAGCACCGACCGGGTGACGGTGAACGTGGACGACTTCTGACCGCACCGGGCCGGTCCCGGCCACCTCGGGTCGAGACGGTGGCCGGGGCCGGCCCGCGCAGTCAGACGCTGGCCGACCGGCCCGCGCGGTCAGACGCTGGCCGGGACGCGCTCGCGCAGCCGTCGCCCGACGGCGAAGCTGACCAGTCCCAGGATCAACCCGACGACGGCCAGAACGACGCCCACCCGGGCCGGCGCGAGGTAACCGAGGCCGGCGGCGATGGCGACGCTGCCCAGTGCGGCGCCGAGGCTGTTCGCGATGTTCATGGCCGACTGGTTGAGCGCCGCGCCCATCAGTTGCGCGCCCGGGGCGACGGTGATCAGACGCGCCTGTAGGACCGGACCGAGATAGAGGCTGGTAGCGCCGACCAGGAACGCGCCCACGAACAGGCCGACGTGGGTCGACGCCACGAGGCTGAACACGGCGATGCTCACGATCATCGCCACGAAACCGAAGACCATGCTCCGCTGGAGGTCGCGGTCCGCCAGCCAACCGCCCAGCGCGTTGCCGACGGTCATCCCGAGACCCACCGCGACCAACGCCCACGGCACCGTCGCGGCGGAGAGGCCGGTGACGTCGGTAGTGACCGGCGCGATGTAGGTGTTCACCGCGAAGAACCCCGCGAAACCGACCGCGCCGGTCGCGGCGACCAGCCAGACCTGCGAGGTCCGCAGCGCCCGCAACTCGGCGGCCGGCGAGCCGTCGACCGCCGCGGCGACCTCCGGAACGACAGCCAGCACGGCCAGCAGGGTGAGCAGGAAGAAGCCGGCGATGACCAGGTACGCGACCCGCCAGCCGGCCGCCTGCCCGAGCCGCGTGATGAGGGGTACGCCGACCAGGTTGCTCACGGTCAGACCGCCGAGCACGGTGGCGAAACCACGCGCCTCGTTACCGGGGCCCATCAGGGTCGCCGCGAGCAGACCGGCCGCACCGAAGTACGCGCCGTGCGGCAGCGCCGCCGCGAACCGGGCCAGCAGCACCAGGTCGAAGGTGGGGGCGATGGCGGATGCGACAGTACCGACGGCGAACAGCACGAGCAGCCCGAGGACGAGCTTCTTGCGGGGCAGGCGCGCGCTCAACGCGGCGATCAGCGGGGCGCCGACGACCACGCCGAGCGCGTACGCGGTGATCATCCAACCTGCGCGGGCGACCGCGTCCGACGACGACTGCGCGTACTCGTGCGGGAGTAGACCTCGGGCGATGTCCGGCAGCAGCCCCATCGCCACGAACTCGGTCAGGCCGACCGCGACGCCGCCCAGTGCCAGAGCGGCCAGCGCCGCCAACCGTCGACCTCTACTCAACTCGATCACCGAAAAAATTTAGCAACAGCGTTGCGTAATAGGGTGGTGAGATGACTCGCGTCACTGCCGACGTCACCTTCCTGCGCGGCTACAATCAGGCACTGGTCATGGCGGTGGGGCGTACCGCTCGCACGTTCGAGCGGGCGACCGTCGTCGACGCCACCGGTTTGACACCACAGGCGGTTTCCAAGGTCATCGCCCGGCTGACCGCCGACGGTCTGATCCGCCCCGCCGGCGTCCGACGTCCCGGCATCGGCAAGCCCGCGGTCGTCTACGAACTCGTCCCGGACAGCCGGTACGCGATCGGCGCGCACGTGGCCCGGCGCACGCTGCGGCTCGTCCTGGTGGACCTGGCCGGCACCGTGCACCACTCGGCGGTCAGCCCGCTGCCCCGCGACTTCACTCCGGAGCAGCTCCTCGACGCCCTGGCCGCTGGCATCGACACGATGGTCGGGGTCGGCGACCTGCGGGGCCGGCTCACCGGGCTGGGCATCGGCATGATCGGCCCACTCGACCACGCCAACGGCCTGGTCCGGGACGCCCACGGGCTGCGGCACTGGCGCGACGTGGCGCTGCGCGAGATCGCCGAGAAACGCCTGGGTCTCCCCGTCCACCTGGACAAGGACGTCACCGCGGGGATCACGGCGGAGGCCTGGCGGCACGGCGCGACGTTCGGCGACGCGGCGCTCATCATGGTCGAGTCCGGCATCGGTGGAGGCTTCTGGCTGGGCGGCGCGGCCCACCGTGGGGCGCACACCAACGCCGGCGAGTTCGGTCACACGGTCGTCGACCTGACCGGGCCCCGCTGCGTCTGCGGCCGTCACGGGTGCCTGGAGATCGTGCACCAGCACGCCGCCGAGGCCGGCGACATCGCACACGCCGCCCGAGTGCTGGCCGTGGGAGTGGTCAACCTGCTCCAGACCCTCGACCTAGCCCACGTGTTGCTGGCGGGCGCGGACCTCCTCCGGCACCCGCAGACCTACCTCTCCGCGGTCACCGAGGCGGTGCAGGCCGACGCGCGGCGCGCGGACTGGCTCAGCACGAGGGTGGCCCTGTCCGGTCTCGGCGCGGACGTGATCGCAGCGGGCGCCGCGATGCAGATCCTCGACCAGCACTACGGCATCCCGGAGTTGGCATGATCTAACCCGCCACGGCCGCCTGAGCGTCGGTGCCCGTATGAGTGCATCCGTTGGCTGGGCTCTCGCTGTCCGCGATGACCTCGTCGAGCCGCTTGCGCGCTTGCCGGAGTTGGGTGATCTGCCGATCGATGCGGTCGCGTTCGGCGCGGAGCAGGGCCCGCGACTGCGGTGTGTTGACCTTCGCGTCGACGCAGGGCAGCAGGTCCAGGATGGTTCGGCTGGACAGGCCGGCGGCGTACAGCATCTGGATCAAGCGCACCCGGTCGATCGCGTTGTCGGGGTAGTGGCGCTGCCCGCCACTGCTTCGGGCGGCAGCCAGCAGGCCCTGCTCCTCGTAGTAGCGCAGGGCTCGTACCGACACCCCGGTCTTCGTGGCGACTTCCCCGATCCGCATGGACCCCTCCCCCGGCTGGTGACGCCAGTCACACAACGTCGTCCCTCACGTGCGCGTCAGGTTTTACCGTAGCTCGCGTACGGCGTCCCAAACCTGCCAGGAGGCTGTCACCGGGTGACTCACCGGCAGACGCGCCACTCGCCGTCCTCCTTGACCAGCGCCAACGCCTGGCTGAACTGCGCGCCGGTGGTCTCCTGGACCGCCTCCACGGTGGCGGTAGCGGTGAGCCGCCCGTTGTAGTTTTTGACGTCCACGTTGGTGATCTCGTAACTGCTGATCTTCAACTGGGCGGCCTGGGCCCGGGCGAAATCCTCCTGCGTCATGGTGTCGCGCACCCGGTCGCACAGCCGCCCGTACGCGCCCGGGTGGTTGCCGGTCTGCACGTCGTCGAGGAACGCCGTCGCGGCCGCCCGGGCCGGTTCGACCGAGTCCTTGACCGAGCGGTAGAGCCAGAGGCCGACGCAGGCGCCAACCACGCAGCACACCGCCAGCAGGGCGCCGACGACGATCAGGACGGTACGAAGCGCCTGGTTGGGTCTCGGGCCGGGAACCATTATCGGCTCGTACGTCATGGCCCGGAGCGTAGGGCCGCCGGACAAGCGGTGAGCGCCCGCCGAGCGTCAGGTGGTTCAGCCGACAGCGGCGGACGGCCCCGGCGTCGGTCCGCCGTCCGCGACCTTGCGGGCCGGGGGCGCCGACGCCGGGGCCGGTCGAAGATCCGCGGGTACGGGCAGTGCGCTGCCCCTGACGAACTGACTCCAACTGGTGTTCCAGGGCGTCCAGCCGTTGCCCGACTCGAGCCGGACCTCGGTGCCGGTGACGGTGACCAGGTCACCGATCTGGGTGACGCCCATCAGCCAGTCGGCGTTGGCCGCCGAGATGTTCGTGCAGCCGTGCGAGACGTTGCGGTGTCCCTGATCCGACACCGACCAGGGTGCCCCGTGGATGAACTCGCCGCCCCAGGTGAGCCGTTGTGCGTCCTTGACGTTCACCACGTACCCGCCGTTCGGCTCGCCGCGCGTGTCGAACGTGGTCTGCTGGTGCTTCTCCATGATCACCATTTTGCCGCTGGACGTGGGGGTGCTGCGCTTGCCAAGGCTGACCGGGATCTTGCGGATCAGCTTGCCGTCACGCAGCACACGCATCTGTTTGGTGGCGTTGTCGACCACGAGCGCCACCTGCCGTCCGATCCTGGAGGTCGCGGTGCGGTCGGCGTCACCGATGTGCTCCCGGCCGATCGGCAGGCCCTCCAGGCCGGCCCGGACACTGATGGTGGTGCCCGGCCGCCAGAAATCGGGAGCCCGGTAGTAGACCTGACTGCCGTCGTCCACCCAGGACCAGACACCCGGCTGGGGTGGGTTCGTCGCGACGAACAACCGACGCTGCACGTCGGCGCGGGCCGCCCGGTCGATGGGCGGATCGAAGCCGATGGTCACCGGCATGGCCGTGCCGTAGGTCTGCTTGTCGGCGAAGAAAAGGGTGCTGGTCACCTGCGGCTTCGCCGACGTCGCCGACGTGGTGAAGGTGGTGGTGCGGGTGGTGGTCAGCCCGGAGTCGGCGGCTGCGGTCACGGTCGCGGTGTAGGTGTGCTGCGGCCGCAACGGGGCGGTCGGCACCCAGGCCGAACCGTCCTCCCGTGGCTCCAGACCGACCAGCGTGCCCGTGTCGTCCACGAGGCGCACGGCGGTGATCTTCCCGCCGGCGACGAGCGGCACGACCTCGGCGCTGAGCGGCACGTTGCGGGACAGGTCGGCGGGCGTGAGGGTCAGTTCGGCGGGCGTGAGGGTCGGTTTGGGCGACGGCACCACCCGCTCGACGGGGCGCTGGGCGGACCTCCGCTCGGTGGTACACCCACCGAGGACCAGGGGCGTCGCCGCGACGGTCACTGCCATGAGCGCCATTCGCCTTCGTAACCCCATCGACCGTCCCCCGGCTTCCGTTTTCTCCGTGGCCGCAATTCTCGCCGCGTCGGCGGCACCCCGCGCTGTTTCTCGACAATCACGCCGCGAAGGGGGGAACGGGCGGCGCGACACGCGTCGGTGGCACCCCGCTTTCGCGATCCTCGGGGCATCGAAGCGTGATGCCGACGTGGCATGCTGCCGACGGGAGGTGTCGAGGTGGACTTCACCCTCGCGGACCTGTCCCGGATCGGCGCGGGCAAGAGGGGTGGAGACCGGGCGGGAAGCAGAGTGTCACCGCGGTCGCCGATTACAGTTTTTTGCGAGAATGCAAAGAATTGAGATTCAAATGTCATCGCGCCGGCTCCGCAAAGCTGACCAGGCAATCGCTGAGCGCAATTTAAGACAGAATTAATCGTCTCAGCGAGAAAGGATCAGGGGGTCGACTCGTACTCTTTCTTCTCGGAAGAAAGGTGCTCCCCCGTTGATAGATTTCCGATCCACCCCTCGACGCCGTCGTTCCGTCACGGCCCTGCTGCTGGTGAGCATGGCGCTCGCCGGCGGATGCAAGGAGGCGCCGGGCACACCGGGCGCGTCCGGCCCGTCCAGCGACACCGGCATCGGCTCGTCCGCCCCGGACGCGCCGACAGCCACCACCCCGGGCGACCCGTCGGCCACGCCGAGCGCCCCGGGCACGTCGGCCACCCCGTCCGCACCGGGCACGTCGGCGACCCCGGCCACCCCGGCGACCAGCGCCGCCCCGCCCACCGTCTCCGGTGGCTGGATCACCATCGACGCCGCCGCGCAGGCCGCCGCGACGAGGGCGTTCTTCGCGCGCAAGCCCAAGCCGGTGACCGGCAACCCGGTGAAGGTGCCCGAATTCAACGTCGGCTGTAAGACCAGCCACCACAACAGCGACGACCCGATCGTGCTGCCCAAGCTGGTGGGCGGCTCACACAACCACACGTTCTGGGGCAACAAGTCGACCGACGCCAACTCGACCGCCGAGTCGCTGCGGGCGGCGAAGGCGACCACCTGCAACTCGCCGGACGACCAGTCCGCCTACTGGGTGCCGACGATGTACCAGAACGGCAAGGTCGTGGACCCGAAGGAGGTGACCGTCTACTACGGTTCCCGGCTGAAGGACCCGAGCAGGACCCAGCCCTTCCCGTTCGGCCTGCGCATGATCACCGGTAACGCCAAGAACCAGGTCGACACCCCGGACAAGCAGGGCAACCACTTCTGGTGCGCCGGCATCGGCGGCGAGATCGGCCGCAGCGCCGACAAGACGTTCCCGGTCTGCGCCAAGACCGCGAACATCGTCCGGCAGGTCACCTTCCCGGACTGCTGGGACGGCAAGCACCTGGACAGCCCGGACCACAAGGCGCACATGGCCAACGGTGACCACACCGGGGCGTGCCCGAAGAGCCACCCGGTGCCCGTCCCGTCGGTCTCCTTCGTGATCTCGTACCCGTTGAGCGCGAACACGGACGGCATCACCCTCGCGTCCGGCACGTCGTTCTCCATGCACGCGGACTTCTTCAACGCGTGGAAGGACGAGGCGCTCGCCGCACGGGTGCGCAACTGCCTCGACCAGGGCGTGAAGTGCAACTCGGCAGGCAACTTCTGAGCTGACCTGGCCCGGCCGACCGTCGCGGGTCGGCGATCGGCGAGGTCTCCGGTGGACGGTTCAGCGATCATGCCGAACCGGACACCGGAGACCTCCCGCCAGCCGGGTCAGAAGGTGGCGATCGGGTTGACCGGGCTGCCGGACGTGCCGGCGAAACGGACCGGCGCGACCGCCAGCTGGAAGTCCCACTGGCCGAGTTCGGTGGCCGTGGCCGCGCACGCCTCCAGGTCGCAGTTGTCGAGCAGCCACAGGCCCATCGCCACCAGGCCCACGGCGTGGACCGGCATCAACACGGCGTCGTACCCCGACGGCTGAACGTCCTGAGGGGTGTCGGCGCCGATCAGCGCGACGCCGCGTTCGTGCAGCCACGGCAGGCAGGACGCGTGCCAGCCCGCCTGGGTGAAACCGCTGGCCGCACCGTTCTCGTGCCGGAAGCGGCCGTGGCCGGTGCGCAGAAGCACCGCGTCGCCGGGTCGCACCCGCACGCCCTGGCGACGCTCGGCCTCGTCGAGATCGTCGGGAAACACCCCCTGCCCCGGCGTCAGCCACGGCACATCGCGGGCCGCCGCCACGTCCAGCAGGACACCTCGGGTGACGATCCCGTTCGCCGCCGCCGTGACGGCCGCCCACGCCGAACCCGTCGCGGCGTCGACAGACGAGTGCGGTCGTCCGTTGTACAGGGCGCCGTCCCAGAAGATGTGGCACGGCGAGTCGAGGTGGGTGAGGGTGTTGCCGTGGAACGTGATGCCGAGCCGCTCGGACGAGAAACCCCAGTGCCGGTCGGCGTGGAAGTGCGCCGGCATGTTCTCGGCGCCCGGCATGTCGGCGGCGCACGGGCAGACCGTCGTCGACCGGTCCATGTCGCCCGGTACGGCGACTTCCCACGCGCAGGACACGCTTCTGCCGTGGCGTACGGCCCGCGCCGCCGCCAGCCGGACGTCGTCGGTGATGTGGTTCAGCGTTCCGCGTTCGTCGTCGTCGCCCCACCGTCCCCAGTTCGACAGCGTGTCGAAGTATCCGAGCACGTCGTCCTGTGTCGGGATCGGTCGCCCAGCCGTCATCCCAGCATCGACTCCTCCGGTCACCCGATTCGGGACACCACGGGTCAGGTTATCCCGCCACCGGGTCACCTCAGCCTCGACGACCTACTTGCGCAGCAGGTTGAGGAAGTCGGCAGCCGCCGGGAACGGTCGATCCTGCGCGAACTCTCCGAGGTAGACGACTGCCTCCTCGTCCTGGCCGTAGGAGTAGCCGTCCAGGGCAGGGCCGACCACGAGGATGGTGCCGCCGCGTCGCCAGGCGGCGTATCGCCAGGAGTAACTGCCGATGGCGAGGTATCTGCCCTCGGTCCGGACGTCACACTCCGGTGGGCCGAGCCGTTCGGCGAACCGGTCGATGGCCGCGTCGAGGCACGCCTCGAAGTCCTCGCGACCGGCGCCCAGCTGGCTCGACCAACCGGGCTGCGAGCCCCAGAAGTCTTCTGGCCACAGCTCTCCGCCCACCAGGTAGTAGTGGACGAACGGTAGGTAGAGGCCGTAGTCGGTGTAGACGGCGTGGCCGGCCGCGGTGACGAAGCGCGCCTCGTCGGTCGGCGTCCCGGCGGTGGACCAGCCGAGGCTCCGCATCGCCCGGCTGGTGACATCCCGATCGTGCCAGGGCAGGTCGGACAGCCCGATGAGCTGACCGGCCAACTCCGCGTCGATCGGGCATTCGGCGACGCAGCTTTCGATGTCCGTCTCGTCCTCGCCGTATTCCGGCTGATGATCTTCCGACACGACCGGGGATTCTCCCAATGCCGGCACCGCCACACAAGCACAGGCCAGGTGGCGGCCACACAGACCGTCGGTCGACTAGGGCTCGGCTCGGGCAGACCGGCACTGTTGCTGTACTGCTGGATTCGGCAGGTCGGCATCCCTGGTCCAGCCGAGGAACCGGCGGTGCAGCACCCCGGCCGGTGTCCACGGCATGTCCTCGGTCGCCTGCACGAGGTAGGACCCGAGGTAGAGGGCCAGCGACACTGGCGCATCCGCGTACTCCGCGCGCAGCTCGCGCTTGCGGGTCCGGCAGGGCCAGGGCAGGCCGCAGCCACCGCAGCTCCAGATCGGCATGACCGGGCCGTGCACGGTCACCGCACACCCGCCAGGAAGCGATCCGTGATCGCCCGTGCCTGCCGGTTGGTCGCCCAGTCCACCTGCCAGCACGGGTACGGCGTGAGCCGTGCCCACCATGCCCGGCAACCGACACACATGCCGTCGAGCCCCCGGACGTGCACCGCGAGGATCGGCTGCTCCTGGCCGCTGTTCACTGCTCGCCCACCTGCGGCCAGTGACCCCGACTGATCGGAATCCGGTGCCGGCCACGACAGGGCAGGTCGGCTCCGCAGCGGCAGATACGCCGCCAGAGCTGCCACGACCACACCGGCCGATGCCGCCGGGCAAAAGTCAACGCGGTGGCCGAGAGGTACTCGTCGTACGAGACGCGCCGGTTGCCCACCGTTGACCGGCCGGATGAACTGACCACGCGTCGGGTCACCGGAGGCCCTCCGGTCGGCGTGCTCTGCGCTGGTCCGCCGATTCGTGATGGCCCTGGCGCAGCCGCAGTTCCCTCGCGTGGTCGAGTAGACGCTGCTGCGCTGCCGCCTGCTCAACGTCCTGGTACCGCTGCCCAGTCCCGGGCGGTGGCGGTGGCTGAGGCCGCCGAAACAGCCACCGCATCAACGCGCACAGCTCAGACCAGATCGCCACAGACCCGCCCCCTCGATCGCGCAACAGGGGGCGGCGACGAGGCTCTGTCCGGCTCTATCGGGTGTCAAGCGGGCACAGGCTCGCCGCCGCCAGTGGCGGGAACGCTACGAGTGGTCACCGGCTGCGGTGGGGAGGGTTTGTACCTCAGGGAGGGTTACCCGATCATGCCGATGGCGAGGGCCAACTCCCGGGCGTCCTCACCGACCGTGCCCGGCCGGTTCGACAGCTCCAGGGCGACAGTGCGGGCGTACGGGTTGTGTCGTACCGTGTCGACGCTCTCCCGCAGTGCCCGGCCGAGCAGGTGCACCGCCGCCACCTCCCCCCGGTCCAGCATGTGCGCCAGAGCGGCATCGATCAGCGCGGCGGCCCGGCGGGTCTGCGAGGGCAACGCCCGATAGTCGGTGGTGTCGGCCCGCCGCACCGCCTCACCCGTGCGGCACAGGTCCGTCTCGATGGAGACCGCGTACGCCGCACACGCCGCCGATCCGAACATCAGCCACGGATGGACGTAGCCGTCACCGAGCCGGCGCGCGGCCGAGTCGGCGGCATCCCACGCCCGCCACGCCCGACCGGCCCGGCCAGCCTTGCTGTGGCCCAACGCGATACCGAGCTGCACCTGACCCCACCGCGCCAACTGCTCGCCACCCGCCGCCGGGTCAACCAGACCCGCCGCCTCGACCAGCACCTGCTCGGCGGCGTCCACCTGATTCGCGCCCCGATAGACGTGCGCGTAGTACCAGGCAGCCACCGCCATCGCCGCCGGGTCGTCCGCGTCCTTGGCCGCCGACATCGCCCGGTCGGCGGCCAGCCACACCAGCTCCGGCAACGGCTGGTGCGCCAGATACAACTGCACCAGGTGATACACCCGCGCCAACTCCACCAACGCCAGGCGACGGTCCCCGCCGTCAAGCATCCGGGCACTCCGCTGCGCGTCCGTCAGCAACCCGGGAAGCACCGCCGCCACCGCCGTACGCTCGGTCGTCGACCGATGCCACAGCCCCCACGCCTGATCCACCAGATCGCGCATCACGGCAACCGGCGTCACCGCGCCCACCGGCACCGACGCTCGCTGCATCACCGCAGCCACCTTGCCGACCTCGGAATGCCCCGCCCTGGTCACCGACGCCACCGGCAACGACTGATCACCGGTCAGCTGCGCAAGATCCGGGATGTCGAGCACCTCGGCCAGCCGTAGCAGCATGGGCAGGCGGGGCGGCAGTAGCCGGCCATTCTCCAACGCCTTGACCCACTCCGCGCTACGCCCGACCAGCCCGCCAAGAACCGGCCGAGTCTTTCCCGCACGCTCGCGATACATCCGCAGGCGCGCACCAAAGGTCGCGGAGTCGCTCATCATCGCCTCCCAGGTAGCGGTCTGGGCAGCGGACCACCAGCCGTTACGCCTACGGACCACCACAGTCGACGGTACTCCCGCCTACTCGGAATCGATGGAACACGCGGCAACGTCAGCCCCAAATGAACCCGCGCGACTTCGGCAGGCTCGCGATGTTCGCTTGAGCGTTGCGCGTGTAGGGATGTTCCGGCCCAAGGACACGGGTGTAGTCCGACACGACGGCGCTGAGGATCACACGGGCCCGCCGACGCCGCCCGGTGATTGCCAGGGCCAGGCCGAGGTTGCGCCGGGCGTTGAGTGACGACGGGTGATCGATGCCGAGGACGCGCTCCCGGTCCACGACCGTTCGCTCGAACAGCGCTAGTGCCTCGGTGTGACGTCGACCGGCGAGCAGCGCCCGTGCCAGGAACAAGCGGAGTCGGATCGCCCGCGGGTTGTCATGCGGTAGAACATCGTCCATATGCTGCACGAGAGCACGGAGCTGGTCGATCGCCTCATCGTGCCGACCAGCGGCGGAGTACGCGGCCGCGCGGTACTGCGGCCACCAACTGAGGCGGATGTCGGCCCGTTGCTCGTCGGTCTCGAGTGTCGCGTTCTCCTCATGCAGTCGGACGCCTTCGTCGGCCCGTCCCGTTCGCACATAGCTGCGTGCCAGCTCACCACGAGCGTTGATCGTCGATCCATGGTTAGGGCCATAGACCCTCAGGTTCTCCGCGAGGTTCTCTTCGAACAACGGGACGGCTTTGACGAAGTCACCCATCGAGCGGTAGGTGCTGGCGAGATTGATCCTCGCTCCCATGGTGGACGGCGCGTCCTCGCCGCAGACACGAATGCTCTCGACGAGGTTGTACCGATGGATGGTCAAGGCGCGGTCCAGTTGACCCCCGGATTCACAGCAGTACCCCAGGCGGTTGCGGGCACTTACCGTACTCTGATGGTCGAGGCCGACCAGGCGTATCCGGTCCGCCAGGGCCTGCTCAGCGTAAGGAATGGCCTCACTGTGACGGTCGGCGGCCACATAGGCGTTCATCAGTTCCTGTCGGGCCAGGGCGATGGATTCGTCGTCAGACGGCGCGAGCGCCCGGTGCTCGGTGAACACCGTGAGGCCCATGGCCACCGCACGGCTGAACTCCCCCATGCCGGTCAGCCGTTCGACGCTCCACCGCCGCAGCCGTAACAGCTCAACGCACATTTCATCGTCCGCGCCGTCGCTCATCAGAACCGTTTGCGTCTCGGCCCAAACCTCGGCGATGTGGTCCACCAGGTCGACGCCGGACGCGGGCTGCGCTTCCGTGGCACGGGTCAACAGCGTCAGCGCGTCCCGGACCACGTCGCGGATCCGGCCCTCCGCTCGGGCCCGCGCCAGTACCACCTGGCGGGTGAGCCGATGCATCGCCACCCGTGTGCCGGTGACGTCGAAACCAACAACGGAGGCGTTCGCCAGCCCGCCCAAGGCCTCATCGACGCTCGCCGGCTCGGTGTGCAGGTTGCGTAGTAGGTCACGACGAACTCCCGCCTCCGACAGCACGGCCATGAGATCGATCAGACGGCGGACCAGCCCGTTCGGATCGCTGTCCTCAACCTCGTTGACCGACAGCAGCGTGGCTTCTTCCAGAGTGCGTGGATAGTCGTCACCGGGCACACGGGGAAGTAGCGACCTCAGTGGCATCGATCGGAAACCGGCCAGGTACTCGGCGAACGACCACCGGTGGCGGCGGATCACGGCACCCGCCTGCGCTAGTGCGAGCGGCAGTTGACCCAGCTCTCGCGCGACCAGCGCGGCGGCCCCCGGGTCGTCGAGGCCCGCCCGCGAGCACAAGAAGGTCACCGCTTGCACGGGCGTGAAGACCTCGACGTGCACCGTGACGCCGAAGACAGCGAACTCCTCATTCGTTGTCGTGATGAGCGCGTGGACATTTCCGCGCTGCGGCATCCATCGAGCGATCGCGTCGGCACCGAGCGCATTGTCGAACACGATCACGGACCGTTCCGGTTCGTTCTCAAGCCAGCGGAGTGCGGTGCGCGCGGCCGGCTCGGTGTCGACAACCTCGCCCACCACTCCCGCCTGCCGCGCGAAGTCAGCAAGCGACGTGACCACGGCAGCGACGTCATCCGCGACGACCCAGACCACCCGGGGGACGTTCGCGCGCAATTGGTCGCGCACGTGGGTGGCCGCGAGATGCGTCTTCCCGACCCCACGCCCTCCCATCAGTACGCACACCCTGCTGGTCGCCAGGACCGTCGCGACCTCGGCCAACAACTCCTCGCGACGCATGTGTGACACCGGCTCACGCGGGACGTCACCGACGACGAGCGGACCGCGTGAAGCCCGATTGCCCGTCACCCCCGCAGCGGGCGGGGTCGCCACAGACGAGGCGGGCGCCCGTCGCAATTGCAGGAAAGCGGCAACGGTCCCCAGAACGGCGAGGGCCGCGCTCAACGCGCCGAGGGCTACCTCCGCATCCACGGCATCTACGGAACCACAACCGGTAGCGACTCGGGTACATCCGATCGATCACCGTCGTGGTGGTTGACGCGGCACTGCTCATGCTTCCCGA
The DNA here is from genome assembly GCF_036902955.1 of Micromonospora sp. CPCC 205558. NCBI lineage: Bacteria > Bacillati > Actinomycetota > Actinomycetes > Micromonosporales > Micromonosporaceae > Micromonospora > Micromonospora sp. CPCC 205558. Next base: position 34,258 of record NZ_JBAKHR010000019.1, on the reverse strand, counting down.
CGCCCGACCCTCGGCTTGCCGCTGGGCCGGACGCCTGGATGGCGTCCGGCCCAGCGTGCGGGGTGGAGCTACTAGAGCCGGGCGGCGCCCGCCTCGGTGGCCTCCTGCACCGCCGAGGTACGGCGTACCTCGGCCGCTGGTCGCCGACCTCGCGGCGACCAGGCGACTGCCGCACCGCCCGCCGCATCCCGTGAGGGCGACGTTACGTACCGTCGCAGTGCGGAACGGGTAAGGTTCCTACCCCCTGGATCACGAGACCAGGCCAACCTTCACCGCGAGGTCACGGGCATCATCGCGGGAGGACCGCGGACCGTCGAGCAGGTCCAGGGTGATCTGTCGGGCGTACCCGTTGAAGCGGATCGTCTCCGGGGCCGACTCGTACGCCTGACGGAGGGTTGCCACGGCCGTTTCCGTGTCGTCCTTGCCGTAGTGCGCCCGCGCGACCTCGATGAGATGCCGTGCCCGGCGCGGCCTCGACGGAATCGCCGCCGAATCGTGGCGGCGTGCCTGCCGAACCGCCTCACCCGACTTCTGCAACTCCACCGCCACTGTCACCGCGTGAGCGCCCATGATGACCTGCGAGAACGACGTCTGCGGCTGGTAGAAACCCTGCGGCAGGCGCTGCGCCACCCGGTCCGCGCGATCCCAGTACCGCCAGGCCCGACCCTCCTCACCGGCGCGGGCGGCCGTGTAGGCAGCCTCGAAGTTCAACGCACCCCAGAGTGCCAACAGGTTCGTGTTCCCGTCGGCCGTCCGCGACTCCAGCACCGACAGAAGGTCCAGGGTCACCGCCATCGCGGTGTCCCAGTCCCCGGCGTCCCGATGCACCTGGCACAGGAACCACCCCGCGCACGCCAGCGCCTCCGGATCGCCGGACTCCTGCGCCGCCACCATCGCCCGGTCCGCGACCCGCCACAACAACTCCGCAGCGGGTTGGTAGGCAAGAAACATCTGCGTCAACCCGAACGCCTCCGCCAACAGGGCCTGAGCCTGTCGACGCTCATCACCCTCGTACGCCAACGCGGCGCGCTGCACGTCGCGCAACAGCCCCGGCAACAACCCGCCCAGCACCGTCCGGTGATCCGACGCCTGATGACGCGCCCGCCACGCCATCGCAAGCCGACCTCTCAGGCTCGTCAACGATTCCGGAGAAGCCTCATCGGAAACTGCGAAACGGTTCACCGCATCCCGGACCGACGCCAGCGCCGGATGCTCCGGCCCGTTGACCACAGCAGACCGGGCGCCCAACTCCCCGGCCAGGGCAGACACCTCGACCTTGAGAGCACGCGCGATGCGATCCAGCATGTGAATGCGCGGCGGCAAAATGCGATCGGTCTCCACTGCCTTGACCCACTCAGCGCTGCGCCCCACCAACCCACCGAGCACCGCACGGGTCTTCCCCGACCGCTCCCGGTAGACCTTCAACCGCTGCCCGAAGGTCAACTCCGGCAAGGAATCCATCACGGGCCTCCTCGTAGCGCAGGACAGACCATCGGCGGCCAGGCCGCCGTCACCAAACACTAGCGGGCTGTCCGCCGCCTGATAGCCCGACACAACCCGCGCGCTGCCAACACCACCCTCCATGCCGATATCCAAGCCTCTGAAACACCACGCAAGCGCAGCTCGCGACGGTCCTGCCCGATACGACGGCGGTGGCCGGTCACCCCCGATTCCGGGTGACCGGCCACCGTCGCGTCGATGAGCTAGAGCCGGGCAGCGCCCGCCTCGGTGGCTTCCTGCACCGCCGAGGTACGGCGTACCTCGGCCCGCTGGTCGCCGGCCTCCTCGCGGTCCGGGGCGGCCACCCGGGCCGCCCGGTTGGCGGTGGCCGCGGCCTGCTCACCGGTCACGCCGCCACGGATCCGGTTGTTCGCGGCGACCTGGGCTGCCGGGTCGTTGGACGTCACCGTCAACTGGCCGTTGATGATGTTGTCGTCGACCGTGACGCCACCGGTCGTGCTGGTGATGCTCACGTCCGCGCCCCAGTAACCGCCGGAGGCGCAGCTGTCGAGGGCGCCGTTCGGGCCGAGCTGCACACCACCGAGGTTGCCGGCGAAGGTGGCCCGGCCCTGCACCGCACTGCCGCAGACCACGCTGCCGGTGGCGCTGTTGAGCACCGACAGCGTGCCGTCGACGAACGAGTCGTGCACGTCGGTGTAGTAGGTGCCGGTGCTGCTGAGGTTGCGCTGCACCTGGGTGCCCCGGTCGAGCCGGACCTCCCCGGCGCTGACGTTGACGTGACCGGTGACCGTCGACGCCTCGGCGAAGAGGAAGCTGTCGATGGTCGTGGAGCCCTTCGGGCGCACGGTGAGGGTGCCGGTGCGGGCGTCCTTCAGGAAGATCCCGTATCCCCCGGCCGCGAGCACCACCGGGCCGTCGATTGTCGTCTCGGTGGCGTCGAGGTAGCCGTTCCCGGCGACCCGTACCTCACCGCTGACCCGGCCACCGGTCACCACCAGGTTGCCGCCGGCCGCGACGGTGACGTTGCCGGTGATCGTGGTGCCGGTCAGCGCGCAGGACTCGCCGGCGGGCACGAGCAGGTCGTTGGGCACGGTCACCGCGCCGCCGGTGCCGATGCAGTGGGTGACCAGGTCGGCGTGTGCGGTGGGCGCCACGGCCAGCACCGAGGCCGCGATGACGGCGCTCACGGTGGCCAGCTTGACGACGGTACGTCCGGGCATCGTGGTACTCCCTGTCGATGAGGTTCGAGGACTCATGCGCCGACGTCCGATCGGGCCGCGGCCCGGACGATGGCGCCCTGCTGCCGCCGGTCGAGCGTGCCGCCGGTGACGAGTGCGGCGGTGACCGCCTCGACGTGCCGGACGAACTCGGCGTGGCCGGGGTAGGTGGCGTGTTCGTCGATCAGATCGTTGATGGTGCAGCCGTCGCCGGTGTCCACGTTGCGCACACCGGTGTCGTCGCCGTCGATGATCACTGTGGCTCGGGTGTCCGAGTCGGGGCAGCGGTCGGTGCCGTCGGTCACCACGGTGAACGTGGTCGACTGCTCGGTGGTGGAGTTGCCCGCCGTGTCCGTCGCCCGGTACCGCACTGTGTGCGCTCCGGGCGTGCGAACGGCGACCGGGGCGGCGTACGCCGTCCAACCGCCGGCGTCGAGCGCGTACTCGATCTTCGCCACGCCCGACTCCGCGTCGGTGGCGGTGACGGTGACGGTCGCGCCGCCGACGTACGCGCCATCGTCGTCGCGGTCACCGGCGACCGTGGCGGTGACCGTGGGTGGGGTGGTGTCCTCGGCCTGCGGTTCGACGACTGTGAAGTGTTCCATCTGCTCGGCCGACGTGTTGCCGGCGACGTCGGTCGCCCGGTAGTGCAGCATGTGCATCCCGACCGCGTTCACCACGATCGGGTTCGTGTACGCGGTGAAGGCGGCACCGTCCAACGCGTACTCGATGGTGGCGACACCGGATTCGGCGTCGGTGGCGGTCAGCGTGGCGGTGGCCGTACCGAGGTAGTTGCCGTCGCCGTCACGGTCGCCGGTCAGTGCGGCCGTGACCACCGGCGCGGTGGTGTCCTCCTCTCCAGGCTCGACGATCCGGAACGACACCGAGCCGACGGCGCTGGTGTTGCCGGCCTGGTCGGTGGCGCGGAACTGCACCGCGTGGTCGCCGATCGCGGTCACCCGCACCGGCTCGGTGTACGGGTGGAAGCTGGTGTCGTCGACCTGGTACTCGACGGTCTGGATTCCGGAGTCGGCGTCGGTGGCCGTCACGGTGACCGTGGCCGCACCGAGGTAGTTGCCATCCTGATCCTGGTCGCCCGAGACCGCGCCGGTCACGGTCGGCGCGGTGGTGTCGCCGCCGCCACCGCCGTCGGTGACCACCAACTCACCGACCATGGAGCTGTGGCCGGGGATGGAGCAGAAGTACCGGTACCGGCCCGGGGTCAGCGTCACGGTCGCCTGGTGGCGGCCGTCGTTGGCGTCGAACGGGCTGGCCAGGATGTTGACTGTGACGTCGTGGTTGTAGCCCTCGGTGCTGGTGTCGAAGGTCAGGGTGTGCGGCATCCCGGTGGTGTTGCCGGTGGCCGCGCTGTTCTCCCAGATGATCGTGGTGGCCCCGGCCACGGCCGTGGTGGGCGCGGACTTGTAGCGGGTGATGCTGTCGTCGGCGGTCCAGGTCAACACCTGGTCGGCGGCGACGCGCGGGGCGGCGGAGGCGGGCACTGCGGCCAACGGGATCACCGTGAGCAGGAGCGCCGCCAGCGCTGCTTTCAGTCGTCGGGTCATCGTCACTCCTAGAGTTCCCGCACGCGGATGTTGCGGAACTCGGTCAGGTCGTTGTCACCGTGGTTCTGCAGGCCGATGAAGCCGCGCAGGAACTGCCGCAGGTCGGTCGGCGGGTCGCCGGCGCGCGACGACTGCTTGCCGGGCGTGTTGTCGAACTCGTTGATCACCACGCCGTTGCGGATCATCGTGTAGTGCTGCCCGACGACGCGGATCTCGTAGTCGTTCCACACGTTCTTCGGGGTCACCCCGGCCTGGGCCAGCGGCACCGGGTCGAAGTTGTAGACCGAGCCGGTCTTCTGCGGCTCACCGGTGTCACCGTCGTAGATCTGGATCTCGTGTCCGCAGTAGATGGCCATCCAGGCCGCCGAGGTCCGCGCCGACCCGACCGTGCCGCAGCTGTCCGGTGGGCGCTGGTCGAGGGGCGTTCGCAGGTCCGGGAACCGGATGAAGACGCCGGTGTTGGCCCGGCCGGTGCCCGGCGCGATGTCCCGGAACTGCACCTTCAGCGAGAAGTCGCCCAGTTCCTTGGTGTGCCAGAGCATGCCCAGGCCGCCGCTGGAGCGCAGTGCCCCGTCCGACTGGATGCCGAACTCCCCCGCCGGCGCCTGCTGCCAACCGCGCAGCGATTCGGCGGTGCCGTCGAAGAGCGGCTCGTACCCGGTGTGGCCGTCCCGGCCGATCTCCGATGCGGCGGCCAGTCGGGTGAGCGTGCCCGACTCGCGGGTGCTGAGCAGGTCGTCGTCCTGCAACGCGCGGGCCACGGCGGTCACGTGCCGGACGAAACCGTTGTGGTCGGCCCAGGTGCTCTCGTCGTCGATCAGGTCGTTGGCCGTGCAGCCCTGCCCGACCGTGCGACTGGGCACCCCGGTGTCCGTGTCGCCGAGCCACACCGTCGGCCGGTCGTCGGGCACCGCACAGCCCACCGTCACAGTGGTCTGCACCGTCGTCTTCTGACCGTCGGCGTACGTGACGGTGAGCTTCGCGGTGTAGGTGCCGACCGTGGCGTACGTGTGCCGGGGGTCCGCCTCGGTCGACGTGGCGCCGTCGCCGAACTCCCAGCGGTGGCTGACGCCGCCGGAACGGGAGCCGGTGAAGGCCATGGTCAGGGGCTTGTTCTGCACGGCGACCGAGGTCGCCGCCGGCACCGGGGTGGGCGCCCCGCCGGTGTAGGTGATCCGGATCAGCTTCTGGTTGGCGTGCAGGCTGAAGAACCCGCCGCCGTAGTCGAGCAGGTAGAGCGCGCCGTCCGGGCCGAACTTGGCGTCCATCCAGCTCTGCAACCTGGTGTCGCCGTTGCCGCCGGGGATGATGGCCCGCAGCGACTCGGCGTACACCGGTGGTGCGGCCTGCGGCACGCCGGCCGGGTCGACGGTGACCGCGACCCGGTTGGCGGCGTTCGACTGGTCGCCGATGAACCACTTGCCGTCCCAGTGCTCCGGCCACGCCACGCCGCTGGTGGTGTCGACGAGGCTCCGGTGGTACGTCGGGCCGGACATGATGGCCTGCCCGCCGCCGCGCAGGTAGGGCTGGGTGTAGGTGGCGTCGGCCGCGACGTAGGTCGGCAGGCCACTGCCGTCGGTCCGCTTCGGGAACACCGGGCCGCCGCCGTCCGGCGAGTACCAGATCATGTTGTCCCGGGCCGAGGGGATGTCCACCAGTCCGGTGTTGCGCGGCGAGGTGTTCTTCAGGTTGTCGCAGTCGTACCAGCCGGTCAGCTCTGTCGCGTCGGTGTTGCTGCGGTCGCGGTACGGCTGCCGGTTGCCCATGCAGTACGGCCAGCCCTGGTTGCCGGCGGAGGTGATGATGGTGGCCGTCTCGTACTTCGCCGGGCCGAGGGTGGGGCTGGGCGACGAGGCGTCCGGGCCGACCCAGCCGGCGGTCAGCCACTGGTGCACCGGGTCGATCTGCAGGCGGGCGATGTTGCGCACGCCCATCACGTAAATCTCCGGCCGGGTCTTCTCGGTGCCCGGTGGGAAGAGGTTGCCCTCCGGGATGGTGTACGTGCCGTCCGGCTCCGGGTGGATCCGGATGATCTTGCCGGCGAGGTCGTTGGTGTTACCCGAGGTGCGGCGGGCGTCCTGGAACGAGATGCCCTGGTACTCCTGGGTCCAGTTGTTGCCGGCGTAGCCCTGCGACCCCTCGGAGGAGTTGTTGTCGCCGGAGCCGACGTAGAGGTTGCCCTTGGCGTCGAACGCCATGCCACCGCCGGCGTGGCAGCAGCTGTGGATCTGCACGGGGAACTGCAACAGGTCCTTGCGGGTGGCCTGGTCGATGGTCTGCGCCTGACGGTCGTAGGTGAACCGCGAGACGGTCCGCTGACCGACCCGCTTCACCCGGTCGACCGAGTCGTGCGGCATCCAGTAGACGTAGAGCCAGCCGTTCTCGGCGAACGCGGGGTCGGGCACGATGCCGAGCAGACCCTCCTCGTTCTTCACCAGCTCGGAGCCGCTGCCCCGGTTGCCCATCACCTCCAGGGTGGTGAGCAGCTTGACCTGCTTGGTCCGTGGGTCCCAGGAGTGGATGGTGCCGCAGCCCAGGCCGACCTTCGGGTCGTTCCAGTCCGCAATCGGGCCGCTCGGGCAGGCCGCCTTGCCGACGTAGAAGACAGTGCCGTCCGGGGCGATCGTCAGCCCGTGCGGCTCGCCCATCTGGTCCAGCTGCCCGGTCTGGTTCGCGGCGGTGAGTCGCTCCACCTTGTAGTTCGACGCGATCGTGGCCTGGCAGTCGCCGCGGACCCGACCGGTGGTCCAGTTGAGGGCCCCGGCGAGGTGCGCGCGGAACGCCTCCTCACCGTAGCTGCCCTCGGTGTGACCCATGCCGGTGTAGAACGACCTACCGCCGTCGTAGTCCCGGCACCAGGACACCGGGTGGAAGGCGCCGTTGGCGGCCGCCCCCGCGTTGTAGTGCCGCTCCTCGACCTGGGCGAGCGTGTGCACCGTACCGATCGGGTTCGGGTCCCAGTTCTCCCAGCGGTCGGACCGGCTGATGGTCAGCGGCAGCGACGCCGTGGCCGGGTGCTTGCGGTCCAGGATGTTCACCACCGCGCGGTTCACCGCGGGCGGCTCCGGAGCGGTGGTGCTGCCGGTGAACAGGCGCAGGTCGGCGAGTTGGACCAGCGGTTCGCCGCTGTTCGCGGTGACGTTCAGCCGGTAGCGCGAGAACTCCTGCGGGTTGGCGATGTCGAACCGGCGGGTCTGGAACCGGTCCGGGAAGGTCTGCGCGGTGCGGCGGTCCAGATCGGTCCAGCTCTGCCCGTCCGTGGAGCCCTGCAGGGTCCAGTCCTTCGGGTCCCGGCCGGCCGAGTCGTTGGCCGACGTGAGCGCGTACCCGGTGATCCGCTTCGGCGCGCTCAACTCGTACGCCACCCAGCCGGTCGGCGTGCGGACGAGCCACTTCGTGTTGGCGTCGCCGTCGGTCAGCTTCTCCTTGGTCTCGTTGGGCGGGTTCTCGCCGCTGGCGGTCACCCGCGCCACCGGCTCGGCCACCGGGATGGCGCCGGCCGGTCGGGTGCCGATCAGCCCGGTGAACCAGGTGGAGTCGACCTGGGCGCGGGCGGCGTCGGCGATGCCGACGAAACCGCCGCCGGCCTTCATGTAGCTCTGGAGCGCCGACTCCTGGTCGCGGTTGAGCGCCGCGCCCGTCGCGGAGAGAAAGACCACGCTGCGGTACGCGGACAGCCCGGCCGCGGTGAAGGCGCCCGGGTCCGTGGTGGCCGTGACATCGATGTCATGACCGGCAGCGAGCTGTTTGATGGTGTCCACCGCGCGCGAAACCGGGTCCTGTTGTTCGGCAACCGGGCCGTGGAACACCAGGACAGCGGTCTTCTGCGGTTGCGCCGCCTGCGGAGCGGCGGGCGTTCGCGGCGCGGCCGCAGCCGCCGTCGTCGCCGGGATCAGTGTCGCGATGGCCGCTACCGCGGCAAGGGTTCGTCGTAGTTTTCTGGTCATGCCCGTCCCCACTTTCGGTTCGGTCAGCTTTCGTGCGTGTGGGTGTGGCCCTGGAACCGGTGGATCGCCTCCTCGGCGCCCGGCGGCATGCTGCCGTCGGCGTTGCGCACCAGGAAGATCCCGGCCATGCCGCCGTCGGAGTGCGTCTGCACGTGGCAGTGGTACATCCACGCGCCGGGTCCGACGCCCTCCCCGGCCAGCACCTGGAAACCGAACGAGCTGCCGGGGTTGAGGTCCTTGTTGTCGATCACCAGGCTCGGGTCGCTCGGCCCCTCCAACATCCCGGTGCGGTTGTCCGCCCAGCGATGCGCGTGCAGGTGGAAGGTGTGGAACAGGTTGCCGTGGCCGATGGCGATCCACTCGACGCGCTCGCCCAGGTTCGCCTCGAACATCGGGGTCGCCGGTGCCATCTTGTTGTTGATCATCATGTCGTGGAACACGGCCGTGAACTGCTTCGCCGGCAGGATGTCGCCGCGCCGTCGGACGATCAGCGCCCCGTACAGTCCCTTCGCGACACCGCCGGTGCCGTGGTCGGTGCCCATCGCGTGATCGTGGTAGTGCCAGTAGCCGGCACTGCCCGGCATGTAGCGCCGACCCGCCGCGGCGACCATCTCGTGGGAGCGCCAGACGTACGTCCGCGTCTCACCGGGGTTGTTGAACGAGGCATTGAACGGGCTGCCGTCGGATTCGGTGCTGTAATCCACCCCGTGCGGATGGATGGACAGCCGCTGGCTGGTGGTGTTGACCAGGGTGATCTCCAGGGTGTCACCCTCGTACATCTCCAGGATCGGTCCCGGAACGGTGGCCTGACCGGGTGCCAGGCCGTATCCGTACAGGTTGCCGGGTAGCTGCTCGGCGTAGATGGTGATCTTTTTGGTGACACCGGCGGCAGCCCGGGCGGGGGTGCCTCCGAGTGCCGCGCCGATCGTTGGGGCGGACGCGCCCAACGCCCCGGCGGCGAGCGCGCCGGTGGCGATCAGCGATCTACGGGACAGGTGGCGGTGAGGACCACCAGCGTGATCGTCCATGGGTCTCCGTTCCCGACCGGGCGAAGACGCGACGAGGACAGGGTGCATCGACCGCCGAGCACGGGGCGGTGGCACGACTGAGGGTGAGGCTCGTCGCGTACTTTGCTCGGAAGACTCAAAGCTTTCGATGGATAACAGCAACTTATGTAATCCATCGACGAAAGTACAGCTCTGATTGCAAAAAGATTACCTTGACATCACGACGTCCGTCGATTGACATGAAGCTGACACGCAAGCAGACGCCGGGCTGCCGTCAATGCGGCAACCCGGCGTCAGGCGTACGGAAGATGTGGGTCAGAGCTGGTGGCGGTCGTCCGCAGGCAGGCTCGGGGCCTGCGGTGGCTCGGGCGGCTGGTCGGGCTGCCCGAGCTGGGCGACGTGGGTCGGGTCGAGGACCCGGGAGAGGAACGCGCGGGTCCGTTCGTGCTTCGGCGCACCGAGCACCTCCTGCGGCGACCCCTGCTCGACCACCACCCCACCGTCCATGAACACGACCCGGTCGGCGACGTCGCGGGCGAACGCCATCTCGTGGGTGACCACCATCATCGTCATGCCGTCCTCGGCCAGCTTGCGCATGACGGTGAGCACGTCGCCGACGAGTTCCGGGTCGAGTGCGGAGGTCGGCTCGTCGAAGAGCATCAGCTTCGGCTCCATCGACAGCGACCGGGCGATCGCCGCCCGCTGCTGCTGCCCGCCGGAGAGCTGCGCCGGGAAGGCGTCGGCCTTGTCGGTCAGCCCGACGCGCTCCAGGTTTGCCCGCGCGATCCGCTCGGCCTCGGCCCGCCCCCGCCGGAGCACCCGGCGCTGGGCGATGGTGAGGTTGTTCAGGACGGTCAGGTGCGGAAACAGGTTGAACGACTGGAAGACCATGCCGATGCCGCGGCGGACCGCGTCGATCTCGACGTCCGGGTCGGTCATCTCGACCCCGTTCACCCAGATCTTGCCGGCCGTCGGCTGCTCCAGCAGGTCGACGCAGCGCAACAGGGTCGACTTGCCGGAGCCGGACGGCCCGATCACGCAGACCACCTCGCCCTGACCGACCTCGAAGTCGATGCCCTTGAGCACCTCGAGCGGCCCGAAGGACTTGTGCAGGTCGCGGATCTCCACGGCGGGGCGGGATGGGCTGGTCGTCATGGGGGTCACCGAGCCTTGGCGTAGCGGAGTTCGAGGCGTCGTACCACCTGTGACAGTGGCAGGGTGATCACCAGGTAGGCCAGGCCCGCCACCAGCAGCGGGGTCGCGTTCACCCGGTCGTTGAGCATGTCCCGACCGAACTTGGTGATCTCGATGGTCTGCGCCGTCACCCCGAGCACGTAGGCCAGCGACGAATCCTTGGTGAGCAGGATGAGCTCGTTCGTCAGCGGCGGGATCACGATCCGGAACGCCTGCGGGATGACGATCGTGCGCATGGCGGTGAAGTGCGACATGCCGAGGGTCCGCGCCGCCTCCATCTGCCCCTTCGGCACGGCCTGGATGCCGGCCCGGATCGTCTCCGCCATGTACGCCGCGGCGGTCAACCCGAGGCCGATCGCGATCGAGCCGAACACCCCACCCGGAATCTCGCGCTCCGGGAAGGCGATCGGGATGCCGTACCCGACGAGGAAGAGCACCAGCAGCGCGGGCAGACCCCGGAACAGCTCGATGTACGCCGTCGCCACCCAGCGGTAGGGCGCCACCCGGGACAGTCGCATCAGCGCCAGGATGGTGCCGAACACGAGGCCGAAGGCGAACGCGCCCAACGTGTAGAGAATGGTGTTGCGCAGCGCGACGGTGATGATCGTCGGGAACATCGACTTGATGATGTCGACGCGGAAGAACGCGTCGGCCAGCCTGTCCCAGTCCGCGGCGAAGAGCACCGCGGCGATGATGGCGATGAACACCAGGTACTGGAGCCCGAGGGACAACCGCTCCCGCTGGCGGCGTCGCAGCTTCACGTTCGCTCGTTGCCTTCCCGGATGTTGGTGACCCGGAGGGCGCGCGGGACGCGAGCCCTCCGGTACTGCGCGGTGCTCAGGCGCTGGGCTGCTTGCCGATCCACTTCTCGTAGATCGTGTTGTACGTGCCGTCCTGCTTGGCCTTGGCCAGCACCTCGTTGATCTTCTTGAGCAACTCCGGGTTGGCGTCCTTCTTCACCGGGAAGCCGTACTGCTCGCCGGTGTCGAACTCGGCGGCCACCTCGAACCCGCCCGGGTTCTTCTTCAGGTACTCGGTCCAGACCGGCAGGTCGTTGATGGCAGCCTCGACCTGACCGTTGGAAACGGCCTGCTGAAGGGCGGCGAGGTCCTCGAACTCGACGAGCTTCAGGCCCTTCTCCGCTTCGAGCTTCTTGGCGTAGTCACGACCCGTGGTCGCAGCCTGGACGCCGAGCTTCTTGCCCCTGAGGTCATCCAGCGACTTGTACGTCTTGCCGGTCTTCACCAGCATCGCCTGGGTGGCGTCGAAGTAGGGGTCGGAGAAGTCGAGCACCTTCCGCCGCTCGTCGGTGATCGTCATGCCGGCGGCAGCCGCGTCGCACTTACCCGTGTTGAGGTCCTGGCCGGACTTGATGCCCTCGAACGGGGTGTCGACGATCGTCTGCTCGACACCCAGTTCCTTGGCGACCAGGTCCATGATCTCGACGTCGAAGCCGGTCACCTTGCCGCTGGCGTCCTTGGACTGGAACGGCGCGTACGGCAGGTGGGTGCAGACGGTCAGCTTGCCCGCCGCGACCAGCTTGACGCCGCTCGCCTGAACCTCACTGTCGTCCTTCTTCGCGCAACCCGCGGTCAGTGCGAGGGCGGCGACGGCCACGACGAGGCCGGCCTGACGGACGGCGCTTGGAAACCTCACGGCTGTGTCCCTCCGATTCGGCTCCAGACGTACAGAAGCCAATCTGGTTCATAAGACTTTGCGATTAGCGACCGTACCCGATCTGGCCCGACGCCCCTAGATCACGATGCGACCGCTCGGCCGCTACGGCACGCCGACCCCGGCCGGCAAATCGGACACTTGCCCAGCAACGTGCCTCAGCCACCGGTTCCCTCGGCCGCCCCGTCCGGGGTGAGCGCCCCCGCGTCGGGGTCTGTGTCCAGAAACACGTGCTGGTGGCCCTGGCCGGCGTCGACGCTGATCTGGTCGAGCTGGGTCGCCGCGACCGACCAGATCGTCGCGGCCTCGGCCGCCTGCCGCGCGGTGACATCCAGCAGGGCCGCACGCTGCGCGGCCGGAACGGCAGCGGCCAGAGCGTAGGCGTCGACGGCCAGCGACGCCTGCTGGACCGCTCCGCGCAACCCTCCGCGCGCCACGTTGGTGGCGGTGGTCCCCGACGGCGGGTCGGCGAACGGCTCGGCCGCCTGGCGCATGACCTCCTGCCACTGGCGTGCCTTCGCCGCGTCCGGCGCGCGTCCGCCGGTCGTCTCCGTCCTGATGGCGGCCAGGACCGGGGCGACCTGGTCGCGGACGCGGCGGGCCGTCCCGATCAACTCCGCGATCTGCTGGGCGTCCCGCTTCGCGTCGGCCTGCTTGATGCTCGCGATGGCCGCCTCGGTGGCGTCCGGACGGCCCACCTGGTAGCCGACCAACCCACCCAGCAACGCGGTGACCAGTGCGATGACGCCCGCGACGGCCGCGTACCCCGCGCTGCGGCGACGACGCACAGCGGCCTTGTCCAACTCGTAGGAAGGTCGGCCGGTTCGGCGTGCCATCGCATCTCCTCACATCGATGGGGTGGGGCCAAAGATTAGCCGCCCCACCTGAGTCCGTCGATAGATCGCGGATGGGCGCGACGCCACGCTCGCGTCGGCGGAAACCGCTAGACCGGGTAGCCCCACTCGGCCAACGGCTTCTCCAGCACCCGTTCGATCGCGCCGACCTGCGCCGAGCTGAGTTCGTCCCGGTACGCCTCCGCCCGGCCCACCGTGAAGTCGTACCGGGAGAAGCCTTTCTCGAAGGCCGCCGACCAGGTCAGGCCGAGGAATTCGAGCATCCGGCCGACCTGCTCACGCGGCTGCTCGACCAGGTCCTCGTAGCGCACGTCCAGCCACTGATCGGCCGGGTGACGCATCCGAGCCTGCGCGAAGGCCTCCATCAGCATCTTCCAGCCCAGCGCGGCGAGCACCTGAAAGGAACGGCCGGACTCGATCCACTCCTCCCGCAGGTCGGACGGAAGCGGGCCGTAGATCCAGTTGTCCGGCCCACGCCACCCGTCCCACCAGCCCATCTGGAGCCACGAGTTGGCCACCGCCCGGCCGTCGCGCACCACGTTGACCACCCGTAGGTCCGGGTACGCGGCGTGCAGCAGACCGGTGCGCGGCCACCCGGTGACGTGCTGCACCAGTTGCTGGCAGCCCTGCCGCGCGATCCGCTCGTCGAAGAAGGCCCGCAGCCGCCGGGCCACGAACGGTGTCAGGTCCTCGGCCACCAGGTCCCGGCACGGTCGGGAGAAGCCGGCAAGCACCTGCCGGTCGAGCAGGTGGTACGCCTCCGACGGCGCCACCCGGAGCCGGCCCCGCTCCAGCAACCGTCGACTGTGTCGCAGCGAGGTCATCCCCGCCGGGCGTGGCACCGACCGCCGGTAGAGCGGGCCGTTGAACCTGCCCTTGGGGTTGAGCCGGGCCAGTTTGTCGTCCAGGCCGGAGACGAAGCCGACCGCGGGATGCCGGGACAGCAGTTCCTGGACCAGGGTCGAGCCGCAGCGACCAGTGCCCACCACCAGTGAGAGCATCGTTCAGCCTTCCTGCCGGGTGGCGGGTGACGGGGAGACGACCGGGTCCGCGGCGCAGCGGACGGCGGGGAAGGTGGCCGCCGGGCGGCGCAACGGGTAGCCGAACCGGGTCAGGGCCACGGTGGTCAGCCCGGTCACCACGGCGTACGCGCGGGTGGGAAGCCCGGTCAGCCACTCGGTGTCGGCGACCACGTCGACCAGCCCGGTGCGGTGCCGCGAGGGGTTGCCGGCCACCGAGTGGGTGGGCCTGAGCCGCACCGTGGCCGGTGTCGGGAACGGAAGCTCGTCGGGGGTCGCGCCGACGAAGCCGGCGATCCGGGCAGTGGTGCCCGCCGGGTCGGCCACGAAGTCCTCGTACCGCACCCGCAGGTAGCGGCCCGGCGCACGGCGGCGACCACCCCACAGTCGTACGGTCGCGGTGTTCCAGACCAACCAGAGCAGCGCGGCCTTCGCGACGGGTGGTCGGCTCATCAGCTGGTCGTCGCTCGGCCCGTCCAGGGGGCGTCGGCGACGCCAGGAGTACGCGGCCGCGCGCGGGTCGCGCACCACGTGCAGGACGTACAGGTCGATGCCGGGCAGACTGCCGAGCAGGGCGCCGTACGGCGGCAGCTTGGAGGAGTCGACGACGACCCCGTCCGACCGGCCATCCAGGGCGTGTTCGGCGATCGAGGCGTAGAGCCGGGCCAACTGCGTGTCGTCGGGGTGGCCCGGGACCGGCGGCTGCCCCCGACGCTGGCGGCGCAGCAGCGCGGGCAGCCGCCGCAGCCGCAGCCGCTGGCCCAACCGGGCGGCGATCCCGGCCGGGTCGGCGTCGGTCAGGTCGGCGCGCACCCGCGCCCAGAGCGGGCAGTCGGCCACCGGGGAACCGCAACCGCAGGGCCGGTTCTCCAGGATGCCGCGCCGCCACAGGTACCGCAGCTCGCCGGCCGCGAAGAAACCAGGCAACTGTCCCAGGACCGTGGTCACCAGCGTGCTGCCACTGCGACCACTGCCGGCGAGGTAGAGCACCCGTACCCGGCTCACCGGGCCGCTCCCCCACCGGCTGCGGCCCGCCGCCGCGCCGGCAGCGCCCCGGCGGCCTCCGTGTACAGCCCACGAATCCGGTCCAGGTGCCGGTCCGGCGTGAACTGGGCGGCGATCTTCGCCCGGCCGGCCCGGCCCATCCGGTGCGCCCGCTCGGGGTCGGCCAGGATGTCGTTCAGCGCGTCGCGCAGGGCGGTGGGCGCATCGGCGGCGACGATGCGGCCGTCCACCTCGGGCTCGACCAGCTCGGGCAGCCCACCCAGGTCGGTGGCGACCACCGGGACCCCGCAGGCGAACGCCTCCAGCACCGCCATCGGTTGGTTCTCGTGCCACCGGGACGGGACGGCGACCACCGCCGCCGACCGGATCAGATCGTGCAGGCGCGGCTTGTCGAGACGGCCGTGGAACCGGACCCGGCCGGGCGCCCGCCGCGCGGCCAGCGCCTCCAACTCCGGGCGGGCGGGGCCGTCTCCAGCGACATCCACGCTGACCCCGTCCGGCAGCGCGGCGGCCGCCTCGATCAGCACGTCGACGCCCTTCTCCGGCGCCAGCCGGCCGGCGAAGACGACACCGCCGCCGGGCGTCTGCTTGGCCGCGACGCCGGTCAGGTCGACGAAGTGGTTGACCACCCGCAACCGGTCCGGGTAGACGCCCGCGCGGCGCATCACGTCGGCCAGGAACCCGCTCGGGCTGACGAAGAGCTGCACCGGGTCGTAGGCGTCGAGTTGCCGGTGCAACCAGGACTCGACCGCGAGCAGCCCACTGCGCGACAGCGAGCCGTCCTTGCAGCGACGGCGGATCGCCTGCAACGGGCCACCGGTGACACACGCCTGGCAGGGTTGGCCCCGGTCCAGCAGTTGGTAGCTCGGGCAGGCGAGCTTGTAGTCGTGCATGGTCAGCACACACGGCACACCGGCGGCGCGGGCCGCGGCGAGCACCGACGGGGAGAGCTGGTGGTAGATGTTGTGCAGGTGCAGCACGTCCGGCCGGAAGTCGTCGATCACCCGGGCCAGACCCCGGCGGCTCGTCGGTGACCACAGCATCCGCCCGGCGGCCACCGCGCGCGGCCGCATCCCGCTCGGCGCCGGCTCCAACTCCACTTGGGAGGGGAACCGCGCGGCGTATGGCAACGGCGACTCGTTCTCCGGGTGGCTCATGCCGAAGTAGGCGACCGTGTCGCCCGCAGCCCGTTGCAGGTCGGCGAGATCGAGCAAGTACCCCTCGGCACCGCCACGGCGGTAGAGGAACTTGTTCACATGTAGCACGCGCATCGACTCGGCCTGCTCACGTCGATCGGGCGAACCGGGCCCGGAGGTGATGACCGAGGTCTGCCTGCCCCGGCCAGGGCCCACGGTATGCAGACCGGGTCGGTGAGTCCAGTTCACGTTGGGCATGTGGCTGAACGGGTGATCTTCGTCTGCCCGTGCGGTCCGCAGCCTGGCCTCCCGCCATGATCTCCCGATAGCCTGGCTGCCGCCGGCCGCACCCGCTCTCCGTTCGGGCCGGCCGGTGCCCGACAAGGAGGACCCGTGGCAGCCGACGACGAGGTCTCCGCGCTCGCGTACACCGCCCGGAGAATCCGGCGGCATCTGCGCTGGGCACGTACCGAGGGGATCGGGCGGCTGATCGAGGAGGACCGCCTCAACCCGGTCGACCGGATCAGCACGGCAGTGGCGAAACGACACTGGCGGCGGCGGGCCGGCCGAACGCCCGGCTCGGCGATGCCGGTCTACCTGGTCGGACTGCAACGCTCCGGCACGAACATGCTGGTCCGCGGCCTGGACGCCGCACCCGAGGTCGAGGTCCGCAACGAGAACGACAGCGCCCTCTTCCACCGCTTCCAACTCCGCCCGGACCCGGTGCTCACCAGCGTCATCCAGCGCAGCCGTCACGCGTACGTGCTGATCAAGCCGCTCTGCGAGAGCCACCGCGTGGACGAGTTGCTGGCCCTGCCGGGGCTGACGCCCGGGCGCGCGCTCTGGGTCTACCGCGACGTCGACGACCGGGCCCGCTCCGAGGTCGCCAAGTTCGGTGACGCCAACCTGCGGGCCCTGCGGGCGATCGCCGACGGCAGCATCGGGCGACGGTGGCAGGGGCAGCGCCTCGACGCCGACGCCGTCGAGCTGATCCGGGCCCACGACCCGCAACGGTTGGACCCGCACAGCGGTGCGGCGCTGTTCTGGTACGTCCGCAACTCGCTCGTCTTCCAACTCGGCCTGGACCAGCGGAGCGACGTGTTGCTCTGCCGCTACGACAGCCTGGTCGCGGACCCCGCCGCGCAACTCCGGCGGCTCTGCGCGTTCCTCGACTTCCCGTACGACCCGCGGCTGCACGCGCACATCGGCCCCCGCGAGTCGCACGGCGCGACGGGCCACCGGCGGCTACCGATCGACAGGCGCGTGCGGGCTCGCTGCGACGAGCTGACCGACCGGCTCGACCGCGCCGCGGCCGACGCCCGATCCGAGACGACGAAGGCGGTCGACCGTGGCTGAGACCGGAACCCGTACCGCGCCGATCTTCCTGGTCGGATGCCAGCGGTCGGGCACCACGATGGTGCGCCTCGTCCTGGACTCGCACTCGCGGATCAGCTGCGGCCCGGAGACCCGGTTCCTGCCCGACCTGGAACGGATCGTCGGCCGGGACTGGGAACGGCTGGCCCGCTTCGGTTTTCCGCGCGAGGACTGGCTGCGCCGGATCCGGGACTTCTTCGGCGGTGTGCACGCCGACTACGCGGCCGCACGCGGCAAGACCCGGTGGGCCGACAAGACCCCGCTGTACGCGATGTCGCTCGACTTCGTCACCGAGGTCTTCCCGGACGCCCAGATCGTGCACCTCATCCGGGACGGACGCGACGTGGTGGTCTCGCACCGCAAACGGTTCGGCTACTGGTCCGCCGTGAAGTGCGTGGTGAAGTGGCCGCGCTACATCCGGGCCGCGCGGGCGGTTGGCGCGACCCTGCCGGCGGACCGCTACTACGAGCTGCGGTACGAGCAGGCGGTCAGCGAGCCGGAGAAGACGATGCGGGCCCTCTTCGAGTTCCTCGACGAGCCGTGGGAGGACGGCATCCTCGACTACGACAGCAAGCAGCACGACGTGGCCCAGAAGTACACGACCGAGGCGGAGCGACGACGGGCGGCGGCGAGCGTCACCGCGCCGATCTACGGCTCCCGGGTGGGCACCTACCGCCGCGAGCTCGACCCGTTCCTCCGGCTCCTGGTCTGGGTCTTCTCCGGTCCGACCCTGCGCTCCCTGGGCTACCGGTGACCCGCCCGGGCCGGCTGCGCGCGATCACCACCGCCGCCATCGCCGCCACGCTCCTGCTCACCGCCGGCTGCACCGCCGGCGGCGACGATCCGCCGCCGGCCGCCACCTCCTCCGCGACGACGACACCCGGACCCGGCACGCCGGGGCGCACCACCGAGAAGGTGAGCAACCCGTTCGGCGCGCACTGGGACTGGTCGCGCTACCAGCAGTTCGCGCCGTACCTGCGGCGGATCGGCGGCTCGGCGACGTACGAGGAGATCTCCTGGTGCGAGATCGAACGGACCTCGGGGCAGGTGGACTGGGCCGGGTTGGACGAGATCGCCACGCGCAGCCGGGACCTGGGCATCACACTGCACCTGAAGATCCGCACCGGCGTGTGCTGGGCGACCGGGGGCGCCGCACGCTACACCCGGGGCGCGGCCAACAAGACCGAGTCGGCGATGCCCACCGACCTCGGCGCGTACCAGCGGTTCGTCCGCTCCGTGGTGCAGCGCTACGGCCCGTACGGGGTGCGGGAGTACGCCATCGAGAACGAGGTCAACGCGCCGAGCTACTGGGCCGGCAGCCCCGAGGACTACGCACGGCTGGTCCGGGCCGCCGCCGAGACGATCCGCGCGACCGACCCGAACGCGCGGGTGGTCGACTCCGGCATCAGCAGCGTCGCGTACGGCATGGGTGTCGCCGACCGGTTGGTACGCGCCGGTCAGGTGCCCGAGGCGATCGCCGCCTACCAGGCGTACTTCCAGCGCCGGGTCGGCACCCGCGGGCAGCAGATCCCGGCGGTGACCGGGGAGGCGCAGCTGCGCAGGGCGCTCGGCACCGAGACCAACAGCCGTAGCCTGCGCTTCCTGGCGGTGACCGAGTCGCTGCTGACCGACCGCACCGTCGACATCCGGCAGGTGCACTTCTACGAGCACTTCAGCGGGGTGACGCCGTTGCTGGACTACCTCCGCGCGACCACACCGCCGGGCACGCCGATCCAGGCGTGGGAGGTCGGGCAGTTCTGGCGCGACGGCGACGGCGACCCGGCCAGCCGGGCGGCGGAGATGGTCAAGACGGTCACGTTGTTGGCCGCCGGCGGGATCGGCGAGATCAGTTGGTTGCCGTTGGCGTACAACCCGAACAACGCGGCGGGCAGCGAGGTCCGTTACGGCCTGCTCGACCCGGACGGCACCGAACGGGAGGCCGGTCGGATGTTGGCGGCCCTGGCCGACGCGGCCCGGGACGCCGCCGTCACGCCGCTACCCGCATCGGTGGCCGGCCGGCTGAACGGGGTCGCGTTCGTCCGGGGCGGGTCGAGCACACTGGTGCTCTGGTCGGCGTCGAACACCCCGGTGACCGTACCGGCGGCACCGGGCGGGCGGGCCGGGGCGGTGGGTGCTCCGCTGGGCGCGGTCGCTGGCGGCACCACAGTGACCAACGTGCCGGTGCTGCTTCGCGCCGACCAGCCGGTGGACCGGATCCTCGCCGCCGTCGGCTAACCGGTCGGCCAGGGTTCGGGCCAGTCGAGCAGGGCGGCCAGGCGGGCGTTGTGCGGCGCGAAGTGCTCGCCCAGCCGGTCCCGCAGGGCCGGGGTCAGCTCGGAGACGCCCGGGTCGACGCGGCGGGTGTGCCGGGTGAACGCCTCGGGGGTGAAGGCCGGCAGGTCGAGGAAGCGCAGGATGTCGGCGTACGTGCCAGCCGGGTCGGCGTGCAGGTCTTCGGTGCGGGCGACGTGGATCCGCTCCCGTGGGATGTGCGCGAACCACCGGTCCAACTGCTCGGCGTAGCGACCCCGGGCGGCGTACGAGTGGTTACGTAACGCCCGGTGGGCGGCCCGGGTGTCCGGGCCGCCGCTCGTCGCCCGGGCCAGCCGCTCCTCCTCGGCGTCGAGGGCGTCGGCGAAGGAGAGCGGCTCGGCGCCGTACGAGCGGGTGTGCAGGTAGTGCGAGTAGGCCCGTTGCACCGGATCGCGCAGCAGGACGACGAAGCGGGCCTCCGGCAGGGTCGCCGCGACCCGGGACGGCACGCTCGGATGGAACAGGTAGTAGGGGCTCGCCTCGAACGTGCGCTCGCCCGGGGTGAGGCGCGGAAAGTGCCCCCGGTACCACCGCACCCCCCGAGCGTGGTGGACGCTGAAGTACTGCAACTCCTTGCCGCTGGCCACCCGGACCCGGGGGTGCGCCGCCAGGTGGTGGTACAGCGAGGTGGTGCCGCAGCGCTGCCCACCGATCACCAGGAAGTCGGGCAGCGGCCCAGGTTCTCCCGGTCGCGCCGCCCGCCCCCAGGCCCGGGCGGCGCGTACCCCCCGGCGCAGCCGGTCGGTGACCTGACGCCTCGCGACGCCGGTCACGAACGGACTCCGGTGTGGCCGGTGCCCACACCCACACCGTCAGCGGGGCCGGTCGGTGCGGCGGGATCAGCGGCGCGGCGACCACCTCGGCGGGTCACCGAACGCAGCACCATGACATCCTCCCGACTGAGACCGAGGGCGAGCACCGCGGCGAGGTACACCGCCACGATCACGGCCAGGCCGATCGCGACCTGCGCGGTCGCGCCCTCGACCAACCAGCGCACACCGAACCCGACGCCCATCGCTACCAGCGCGGCGACCAGGCCCTTGACCATGCCCGCCGTCACCGGCACGGTGTGCACCTGCGCGCGTACCTGCCAGACCCGGGCGATGTTCACCGCCGCCAGCGAGACCGCCCAGGCCACCGCCGCGCCGAGAATGCCGTACGCCGGGATGAGCCAGAGGTTGAGCAGGACGTTGAGCAGTAGGGCGGCGAGGTTGTCCATCATGTTGACCGAGACCCGCCCGGACATGTTCAGCAGCGTCCCGCAGGGCCCGGTCGCGGCGTTGACGAGCTGACCGAGCGCCAGCACGACCGTCACCGCCGCACCGCCGGCCAGGCCCGGCCCGCCGACCAGCCGCAGCAACTGCTCCGGGAAGACCAGCAACGCCACGAATGCCGGCAGCGACAGCCGGAGCACCCAACCGGTGGCGACCCGGTAGATGCGGCGCACCTCGTCCAGTCGACCCTGGTGGTAGAGGTGCGCCAGGTGCGGACCGAACGAGGCGTTGACCGGTGCCAGCACGAACACCGCGATGGTGACCAGCCGGGTCGCCACGTGGTAGACGCCGATGGCGTCGGGGCCGTAGTCGAAGAAGCCGAGCAGCAACGCGTCCACCCAGATCAGCCCGGTGGACGACAGCGAGGAGACCCAGCTGACCGTGGAGAACCGGAACAGCTCGCCCGGCCGGTACGCGGGCCGCGCGGCGGGCACCCGGCGCAGCATCCGGGCGAGCGCCACGAGAGCCAACCCGGCGGCGCTCCAACTCGCCACCACCAGCGCCCAGAAAGCGCCGGTCAGGCCCGCCCCGAGGGCCAGCGCCAGCGCGGTGAGCACCAGCCGGGCGGCCGGCTCGTAGACCTGGCCGATCAGCGCGTAGGCCCGTTGCGTGCGCCACCCCCGGGTGGCCGCGAGCGCGGCCTCGCACACCGTGGCGGCGGGTAGGCACAGCGCCACCAACCGCAGCCCGGTGGTGAGCTGCGGGTCGTGCAGGGCGTCGGCGAGCCACGGAGCGCCGACCGCCAGACCGAGAGCGATCACCGTGGACGCCACCGCCGAGATGCCGACCCCGAGCCGGATCGCGCCCCGCAGGGCGGCCGGCTCGTCGTCGGCGAGATGCACCGCCACGAACCGGGTCAACCCGGCCCGGAAACCGGAGAGCGAGAGCAACCCCAGCAGCGACAGCACCGCGTAGACCTGGGCGTACCGGCCGAGCTCGCGTACACCCAGGGCGCGGGCCAGCAACAGCATGACCAGGAAGAGCGCCACCTGGCTGAGCACGGCGCTGCCCAGGTTCAGCACACCGCCGCGGGCCATGCCGCGTACCTGCTGGTCGCCGGCCTCCGGCGCGGCCGGCGGCCGGCCGGTCACCTCGCGCACCCGGCCGCCCGTTCTCCGACGGTCACGGCCGTGCCGCGGTCACGGTCTCCGCCGGCGCCGAGGGGGCCGCGGTGCGCGCCACCGGGCGGGTGGCGACCCGGCCCCGGGAGAGCAGTTCGAGTACGCCCACCAGCAGCACTCCGAGCAGCAGGCCCGCACCGCCCACCGGCAGGGCCGTGCGCACCAGCTCCGCCATCCGGCTCACCTCGTGCGCCTCGCCGATGCTGGTCACCTGCTTCGGGTCGGCGGCCTGGGCCTGCGCCCGCGCCGCCTGCAACCCCTCCCGCGCCTGGGACAGGGCGTTGGTCGCCGCGTCCCGCTGGGCGAGCAGGGCCTGGTAGTCGGGGAGCTTCGGCCCCAACTCGTCCAGCTTCTTCTGGGCGGTGGTGATCGCGGCGGCCGCCGCGTCGGCGCCTCGGCCGTTGCCGACCGCCTGCATGGAGAGCTGCTGCTGGCGCAGGCTGGTCAGCTCGCCCAGCGTCGCCTGGTAGATCCGGTCCGGTTGGGAGACCTTGTTCGCCTTCTCCCACTCGCCGATCGCCCTGGTCGCCGCGGTGACGTCGGCGTTGGCCGCCTCGACCTCGCTGGTGGCGATGCCGACCTGGGAGGAGAAGAGGAACGCCAGCGCCCGCGTGGTGGTCGCGGTCAGCACCGGGGCGACAGTCGCCCGGTCACCGGCGGTGTACGTCACCTCCAACTGGCTGCTCGCGCCGACCTGGCTGATGGCGAGCCCATCGCGCAACCGCTCCGGCGGCACCCCGGTGTCACCGGCCACGTCGGCGAGGACCCGGGGTGAGGTGACCGCCGCACCGAACGCCGCGACGAACTGGCTCGCCGCCTGCGTGCCGCTGTACTGCGTCCCGGCCGCGCCGCCCACCAGCGCCGGCGCGGCCACGTACGCGGTCCCGCTGAACTGCTGTGGCGCGAACAGGACGATGGCTGCTGCGGCGCCGGTGGCGAGCACCGGCACCCCCACGAGTACCCAGAGGCGCCGCCGGGCGACCCGCAGGTAGTCGACGATCTCCACTTTTTCCCCAATGCTTTCAGTCAGACCGGGACGGACGTGCGTCGTGGCTGCTCGCCGGTCAGGTGCGGAGCCGGTTGGCGGGCGACCACACTGGCAGCCGCGGCGAACGCGACGAAATACCAGAGGGTGACCACGTTGGAAATGACGTTGGAGGCGGCGCTGACCGCCACGAAGGCGGCGGCGCAGCCGGTGAACCCGACCGCGACGCCGCGCTCGAAGCTGCCCGGAGGCGCCCGCCGCAGCGCCGTCCGGGCGGTGTACAGAAAGGCGAACAGCATCAGCAGGTACGCCCCGAGACCCAGCAACCCGGTCTCCACGTACGCCCGCAGGAAGTCGTTGTGCGGCTTCTTCGCCTCGTCGGTCTCGCGCTGGGTCATGTTCGGCCCGATGCCGGTCACCGGGTTGCGGTCGGCGAGCGTGACGATCTCGGTCCAGTAGTCGATCCGCCACGCGAGGGTGTTCCCGGTCGGGTCTCCGCCGACCGCGCGCGACGTACCGAGTTGGGCGAACCGCTCGCCGACGGCGGGCACCAGGGCCACGCCCGCGACCGCCACCACGCAGAGGGTGACCAGCATCCGCTTGCTGCGATGCAGGGCCGCGACCACCACCAGGCCGATCGCCGCGCCGAGCAGGGCGCTGCGGGTGTTGGTGAGCAGCAGGAACAGCAGCGAGAGCGCGAGCAGCACCCCGAGTGACACCCGCAGTCGACGACCCAGGAAGCGGTACACCGCGAACCCGAAGATCACCATGAACATCAGGTAGCGGCCGAACGTCGTCGACTGGCTGAACGTGCCGCTGATCCGGGTGAAGTCGCCCTTCACCTCGGCCGGCGGGTTGCCGAGCAGCGACAGGACGACTGTGTAGCCCAGCGCCAGCACCAGCGAGGCGTAGCAGGCGAGCAGGACCCGACGGATCGCCGCGGTGTCCGGCATGAGCTGTTCCAGCACCACGAACATCACCACCACGGTGAGGATCCGCAACGCCTCCAGCAGGCTGTTCGCCGGCCGACTGGCGCCGAGGGCGCTGACCACGCTGCTGGCGCCCACGAGCAGCATGGCCCAGCTGAGCGGCGAGCCGCGCAGCCGCCCGTGCCGGCTGAGCTGTGCGGCCAGCCAGAGCCCGGCGGCGAGGAGGAACAGCACCGCGAGCAGTGTGGAGGGGTCCATCGCTCGGGCCGTTCCGGCGGAGCCGGCCTGGCCGGCGCTCGGCCCGGTCAGCTTGAACAGGTCGACGCAGGAGCGCACCGCGAGCATCAGCAGTACGTACCCGGCGAACCGGGTCAGCGCGAGGACGGCCACCGCGATCCCCGCGACCACCGCGAGTGGCAGGACCATGCCTTTACGGTCACCAGCCGCCATCGAGACACCCGCGACCACCGCCACGACCGCGGCGGCCAGCGCCGCGCCGCCGGTGAGGAGGCGGGTCGGGTCGAGCCGCCTGGTCATGAGCGGAGTGACCTGCTGCGTGTGTTGTTCCACTGATCCCACTGAACTGAATCGGCGCTGCCCGGCCGCTGCCGGGCGCGGCCAACCGATGTCCTCCCGGCACAAGATCGGTTCAATCTAGCCTGGTCACCTCGACGACAGAAGGGGCCGTTGCACCGACTGCCGCGTCCACCGGGAAGCTGATCCGACGCTCCCCCGGTGAAACGCCGCACGGTCAGTCGGCGACCCCCGCTGGTCGTGCCCTGGCCCGTCGTCCCGGCTCCGGGGCCAGGCGGAGATAAAGCCGCTCCAACTCCCGGGCAGCGGTGTCCCAGCTGTATCTCGCGGTGACCCGCTCACCCAGCGCCACGGCGCCGGCCCGTTCGCCCGGCAGGTCGGCGAGCAGTGACGTCAACACCCGGACCAGGTCGTCCTCGTCGCCGTCCCGGAACAACCGCCCTCCGGGGGCGTCGGACTTCAGCACCTCGACGTGCGGCGCGATGTCGCTGGCGACCACCGGCAGCCCGTACGCGGACGCCTCCAGCAACGTCAACGGCAGCCCCTCCAACCGGGACGGTTGAACGAAGC
Organism: Micromonospora sp. CPCC 205558; assembly: GCF_036902955.1. Lineage (NCBI taxonomy): Bacteria > Bacillati > Actinomycetota > Actinomycetes > Micromonosporales > Micromonosporaceae > Micromonospora > Micromonospora sp. CPCC 205558. The sequence goes on along the minus strand of NZ_JBAKHR010000019.1, from coordinate 9,079 downwards.
CGGCGGCGTTGGCGTACAGCTCGGCGAGCAGGTCGCCGTAGGCGAACCCGGTGAAGACGATCCGGTCGTCCGTCCCGGCTTCGCGGCGCAGCCGGTCCACGAAGGCGTCGGTGAACGACGACCCGCCGACGATCGCCAGGCGCATCGGGGTCTCGGTGCGGCGGAACGCCCGGATCAGCAGGTCGGCCGCCTTCTCCGGAACCAGCCGACCGACCAGCAGCAGGTAACCGCCGGGGGTCAGCCCGAACCGGTCCTGGATCTGACGGGTCCGCACGGGTCGGGCCGGGTTCACGCCGTTCGGAATGTAGGTCGTCGGGCGAGCGAACCGGGTGTCGTAGTGGGCGGCGAGCCCCTGGGAGACCGCCACCCGCTGGTGCGGGACGTAACCGCTGAACCAGTGGGCGCTGCCCAGCACCGCCCGCGCGGCGAGCCCCCACTTGCCCCGCTTGTTGTCCAGTCCGTGCACGGTCAGCACCACGCGCGCCCGGGACAGGGCGCGCGGGAGCGGGGCGACCAGGGCCGGCCCGAGCCCGTGGTAGTGCACGATGTCCGGCCGCGCGGTCATCGCCGCCATGGTCGAGGTCGCCGCGTGCACGATGGCGTCGAGGTGTTTGCTCGCGATCGTGTGGGTCTGGCGCAGCCGTACGCCCCGATAGCCGTCGGCGGGTGTCTCGCCGTAGCTGCGGCGGCAGTAGACGGTGACCTCGTGCCCGTAGCTGGCGAGCCGGCTGGCCATCTCCTCCACGTGCCGTTCGATCCCACCGTAGGTCGCCGGCATCCCCTTCTGGCCGATCATCGCGATCCGCAGCGGACGCCAGGCGGTGCCGGTGCTGGTGCTGGTGCCGGTGTTGGTGTTGGTGACGCCCGCGCCGGCCGGGCGGCTGGTGGCCGCCCGCTGCCGGGGAATCGCAAGGCTTCCGGCGGAATGGTCCACTTCCTCGGCCTGTAGGTCGGGATGGGCCACGTTGACTCCCTGCGTGACTAGGTTCGCGCCCGCCGCCCGGGCAGGTCAACACCTTGCCATGGATGGGCCGGACCGCCAGCTGATCTTTGAGACAAAAAAATCATCCATGGGATTCGCCCCGAAAGGAATGTCACTGGGATGACGGCGCGATGGACGGTGCCGGTTGTCACGGTGAACGGTGCGCAAAGGGCGACGAGCCCCGGCCGATCACCAGTGGATCGGCCGGGGCTCGTCGGTGACACCTGTCAGGCGATATCGAACCGGTCGAGCTCCATGACCTTGGTCCAGGCGGCCACGAAGTCGGCCACGAACTTGTCGCGGGCGTCCTGGCTGGCGTAGACCTCCGCGAGGGCACGCAGCTGCGAGTTGGACCCGAAGATGAGGTCGACCGCGCTGGCGGTCCACTTCAGCTCATCGGTGGCCAGGTCGCGGATCTCGTACACGTGCTCGTCGGACTTCGACGCGCTCCACCGGGTGCCCGGGGAGAGCAGGTTGGCGAAGAAGTCGTTGGTGAGCACGCCCGGCCGGTCGGTGAGGACACCGTGCTTGCTGCCGCCGACGTTGGCGCCGAGGGAGCGCAGGCCGCCGATGAGGACGGTCATCTCGGGCGCGGTGAGGTTGAGCATGTAGGCCCGGTCGATGAGCAGCACCTCCGGCTGGGTCTTCTCGCCGGCGCGCAGGTAGTTGCGGAAACCGTCGGCGCGCGGCTCCAGGACCCGGAAGGACTCGGTGTCGGTCTGCTCCTGGGTGGCGTCGGTGCGGCCCGGCCGGAACGGCACGGTCACCTCGACGCCGGCGTCACGCGCCGCCTTCTCGACGGCGGCCGAACCGGCCAACACGATCAGGTCGGCGAGCGAGATCTTCGCCCCGCCGGCCGAGTTGAACTCCTGCTGGATGCCTTCGAGGGCGGTCAGGACGGTCGCCAGCTGCTCGGGCTGGTTGACCTCCCAGCTGCGCTGCGGCTCAAGGCGAATGCGGGCCCCGTTGGCGCCACCGCGCTTGTCGGTGTGCCGGAAGCTCGCGGCAGAGGCCCAGGCGGTGGAGACCAGCTGGTCGGTCGTGAGACCGGACTCCAGCACCTTCGCCTTGAGGGCGGCGATGTCGGCGTCGCCCACCAGCTCGTGGTCGACGGCCGGCACCGGGTCCTGCCACAGCTGCGGCTCGGCCACCCACGGCCCGAGGAAGCGCTCGATCGGGCCCATGTCGCGGTGCAGCAGCTTGTACCACGCCTTGGCGAAGGCCAGCGCGAACTGGTCGGGGTTCTCCAGGAAGCGGCGGGAGATCTTCTCGTACGCCGGGTCGACGCGCAGCGACAGGTCGGTCGTGAGCATCGTCGGCTTGTGCTTCTTCGCCGGGTCGAAGGCGTCCGGGATGATCGCCTCGGCGTCCTTGGCGACCCACTGCTTCGCACCGCCGGGGCTGGTGGTCAGCTCCCACTCGTAGCCGAACAGAATCTCGAAGAAGCGGTTGCTCCACTGCGTCGGCACGTCGGTCCAGGTCACCTCCAGACCACTGGTGATCGTGTCGCCGCCCTTGCCGCTGCCGTGGGTGCTCAGCCAGCCGAGACCCTGTGCCTCCAGCGGGGCACCCTCGGGCTCCGGGCCCACGTGGTTGTCGGCGCCGGCGGCACCGTGGGTCTTACCGAAGGTGTGACCACCGGCGATGAGGGCGACGGTCTCCTCGTCGTTCATCGCCATCCGGCCGAAGGTCTCGCGGATGAAGTGCGCCGCCGCGGCCGGGTCCGCGTTACCGCGCGGGCCCTCCGGGTTGACGTAGATGAGGCCCATCTCGGTCGACCCGACGCCGGCCGCCATCTCCTTCTCGGAGGTGTAGCGCTCGTCGCCCAGCCAGGTGTCCTCCGGACCCCAGAAGATCTCCTCGGGCTCCCAGACGTCCTCACGACCGAAGCCGAAGCCGAAGGTCTTGAAGCCCATCGACTCCAGGGCCACGTTGCCGGCGAGCACCAGCAGGTCGGCCCAGGAGATCTGCTGGCCGTACTTCTGCTTGACCGGCCAGAGCAGCCGGCGGGCCTTGTCGAGGTTGGCGTTGTCCGGCCAGCTGTTCAGCGGGGCGAACCGCTGACCACCGTCGCCAGCGCCACCGCGGCCGTCCTCGATCCGGTACGTGCCGGCGGCGTGCCAGCTCATCCGGATCATCAGGCCGCCGTAGTGGCCGAAGTCGGCCGGCCACCAGTCCTGCGAGGTGGTGAGCGCCTCGACGATGTCGCGCTTGAGTGCCTCGACGTCGAGCTTGGCGAACTCCTTGGCGTAGCTGAAGTTCTCCCCCAGCGGGTTGCCCTTGGACGAGTGGGCGTGCAACACCGAGAGGTCGAGCTGGTTGGGCCACCAGTCCCGGTTGTTGCGCGGACGACCGCCGGTCTTCGGGGTCGGCGAGTCGATCGCCGGGTTCTCACTCTCGCTGCCGTGCGCGGTCACCGAGTCGTGCGCGACCGGGCAGCCGGCGGCTGCCTTCTGGTCCACGCCCTGCGCACTGATGGGGCCGTTGTCCTGGGTGTCGCTCATGAACTTCCTTCCGAGCTTGTGGATCTCTGGGGCGTGCGGTTGGTCGCGCAGTCGGGGCAGGTGCCCCAGTACACGACCTCCGCCTCGTCGACCACGAACCCGTGGTCGTCGGAGGCGGTGAGACAGGGAGCGTGGCCGACGGCGCAGTCGACGTCGGCGATGGCGCCGCAGGAGCGACACACGACGTGGTGGTGGTTGTCCGCGACCCGGGACTCGTAGCGGGCGGTCGCGCCGGCGGGCTGGATGCGCCGCACCAGGCCGGCGTCGGTGAGCACGCGCAGCACGTCGTACACCGCCTGGTGGGAGACCGCGGGATGATCCGCGCGGACCAGCGCGATCACCGCGTCGGTGCCGATGTGCGGGTGGTCGCGCAGCGCCGCGAGCACCGCCAACCGAGGCCGGGTCACGCGCAACGAGACAGCCCGCAGCTGTGCCTCGAAGTCGGACATCACGGGTACGAACACTAGCTCACTATTTTGGAACGAATCAAGTTTTGGGCCATCCGAGCCACCCCAACACCGGACGATTCACCCGAGGTTAACCTGCGGGGGGAGAAAAAGGGCCGCTCCACACCTGCCGCCCCGCCGCCGCACGTGATCCGGAAAGTCTCCGGAAATTTCGGCTACCCCCACCCGGGCCCTGATCCGCCGCCGAGACGCCGCGATGACCACCCCGAAACCTGATCGACTACTGACCTGGACGAATGCTGCTCGGTGACGACAGCGTTGTTGCCATCCTGTTTCCGAAAATTGTTGACAAGCCGGCGGCCAGGTTAATACGGTCGCCATCGACGGCGCTCAATTGTCGTCAGCACCAGCCACCACGACCCACTTCTCCGGTCGTCGTGCAGGACGACCAGCCCCACCACACCACCCGGTACGACGCCATGGCCGCTACCCGACCACCGGCAGCCTGCCGAGGCGTACCGCGCCGCTGGCCCCCGCCAGCCGTCACAAGGAGGCAACAGTTCCATGACCGACACCAGCCACACCAGACCGAGAGGGCGCGGCCGCATGCGGTTGCTCCTCGGCGCCGCATGCGCCGCCGTCCTGGCCGTCGCCGGCACGATGACGGCCACCAACGCGTACGCCGAGGCCGACCGGACCCTCTCGTCGAACCTCACCGGCACGCACAACGGGTACTTCTTCTCGTTCTGGAAGGACAGCGGCAACGCCAGCATGACGCTGCGTGCCGACGGCCGTTACTCCAGCAGTTGGGACAGGAGCACCAACAACTGGGTCGGCGGCAAGGGTTGGGCCACCGGCAGCCGACGGACGGTCACCTACTCGGGCAGCTACAACCCGGGCAACAACAACACCTACCTGGCCCTGTACGGATGGACGCGCAACCCGCTCATCGAGTACTACGTGGTGGAGAACTTCGGCACCTACAACCCGAGCAGCGGCGCCCAGCGGTTGGGCACGGTCACCACTGACGGCGGCACCTACGACATCCTCCGCAGCCAGCGGGTCAACGCCCCGTCGATCGACGGCAACCAGACGTTCTACCAGTACTGGAGCGTCCGCCAGCAGAAGCGCTCGAGCGGCACCATCACCACCGCCAACCACTTCGACGCCTGGGCCCGCGCCGGCCTGAACCTCGGCAACCACAGCTACCAGATCATGGCCACCGAGGGTTACCAGAGCAGCGGAAGCTCCGACATCACCGTCCGGGAAGGCAGCGGCGGCGGCAACCCGACCTCCGGGCCCACCACCGGCAACCCCGGGACCGGCAGCTGCAACGCCACCATCTCCGCCGGTCAGCAGTGGGGTGACCGGTTCAACCTCAATGTCGCGGTCAGCGGCACCAACAACTGGGTCGTGAGCCTCGGCCTCGGTGGCGGCCAGAGCATCCAGAACAGCTGGAACGCCGCCGTCAACGGCAACAGCGGCACGGTCACCGCGACGCCGAACGGCAACGGCAACAACTTCGGCATAACGGTCATGGCCAACGGCAACTGGACCTGGCCGACGATCAGCTGCCGTACCAGTTGACCCTGGTCAGCTTCTGACACCACCTCTGGCGTGGCGGCTCCGGCCGCCACGCCAGACTGTGTGCGACGGTCAACTCCCCCGGCCCACCTCGGCGTTCCGGACGGCCTCACCCGCCCGTGGCCGTCGCGTCGTCCGCCAGGCCGGCGGCGACCTCTCCGGTCGCCGCCTCCTGCGCCGACGAATCCTCGGTGTCGTCCGACGGTTCCGCCTCGGTCGGCGCCACAGTCGGTGACGCCGTTGTTCCGCCCGTCGGGGCCGCCGTCGGTCCCGCAGGAGGGCTTTCGGACGTGCTGGATTCGGGCGCATCCACGGTGCTCGCACTGGACGGTGTCGACTGGCCCGCCCCCTCGCCCGTCGAACGGCTGGCCGCCGGAGATCCGGGCGCTCGCACCCCCGCGGAACCGCGGGTGGCCGGCTCACCGCCGCCGACACCGAGGCCGGGTTCCTGCCGCGAGGGCGCCGTCGGTGACACCGAGGGTGGTGCCCCGGGAGGCGTCGACGGTCGCCCGGTCGGGCCCGGCATCATCCCGATGGGATCGGCGAACACCAGGACGGCAGCCGCGGCGGCCAACGATCCAAGAAGCACCGCGAGCGCCTGCGGCCCCGGAGTGACCGCCCGACGTACCGCACCGCCGACCGCCGACCGCCGGGCAGTCATCTGCTCGGTCCGCACGCCGGTCGAGGTCGCTGCGGGGGCCGCCCGTAGCACCCGGTCGGACGGGTCGGCGAGTGTCTGTGCCGCCACGGCCATTGCCGCCGCCGTCGGGAAGCGGCGGGCGGGCTCCTTGGCCATCGCGGTGGCGACCAACCGCCGGACCGCGGCGGGTACGTCGACGGGCAGTGGCTGCGGTTCATCTTCGAGATGCCGCAGCGCCACCGCGAGGGCGTTCTCCCCCTGGTGCGGCGGGCCTCCGGCGAGACAGTGATAGACGACAGCGCCGAGTGCGTAGATGTCGATCGCCGGGGTGGTCTCGTTCTTGGCAACCTGCTCGGGCGCCATGTACAGGGCGGTGCCGACGACCTGGTTCGCCGCGGTCAGGCTCGCCGCCTCCTGCGTCGTCGCCACGCCGAAATCAACGAGTACGACGTGCCCGTCCGGCTCGATGATCAGGTTGCTGGGTTTGACGTCGCGATGGACGATGCCGGCGTCATGCGCGGCCTGCAGGGCACGAGCGGTCTGCGCGGCGATCGACATCGTCTCGGCGACGCCCAGCCGGCCGACCTCGGCGAGCCGCTCCGACAGGGGCTGCCCCTGCACACATTCCATGACGATGTAGGCGAGGACCGGCGCGCCGGAGCGGAACACCTCACCGTAGTCGTAGACCTGGGCCACGCCGGGGTGACGCAGGGCCGCCATGGCCCGCGCCTCGCGGCGGAATCGCTCGCCGAAGCCGGCGTCGGTGACCAGCCGAGGCTGCAGCATCTTGACCGCCACGCAGCGGTTCAAGGTGTCGTCGACCGCCAGCCACACGTCACCCATGCCACCGCTGGCGATGCTCTCGACCAGACGGTAACGGTCTCCGATGACTTGCCCCACTGTCGGCATAGCTTTCGGTACCCCGTGCCCCACGATCTCAAGCACCCCGATATCGCCCGGGCCTTGTTGGCGCATGGCCTGGGGGTGCCGCGCCGTACGGCCGGCGGCACCCGCGCGAGCCGGCCCCGCCGCTGCCGACGGGGCCGATCGCGAGCCTGATCAGCTGTTCAGTCTGGCCAGCAGGGCGGTGGCCATGCCCTGCTCACCTCGGGCGTTGGGGTGGAAAGGCGCGGCCGAGTTCTGCGGCACCAGACCCTCGACCCATCGGGTGCCGCTGCCCTTGCACGCGTCACGGCCGATCGACGGGGTGTAGACATCGGCGTAGGTGGCCCCGTTGGCGCTCGCGGCGCTGGCCAGCATCGCGTTGAGCGACTTCTCGATGCCACGCAGGTACGGCACGTCCTGGTAGGCGATCGGGACGACCGGCCAGCAGCCGTAGCCGGTGTCCGGCAGGATCGCCGGGTACCCGAGTACCACGACCCGGGCGCCCGGAGCAGCGCGCCGGACCGCCTGCAACACGGCGGTCACCTTCGGCGTGGCGGTGACGATCCGCGCCTGCAACTGGTCCACACCTCCGGCGGTGTACCGGTTCTTGCACGGAGATCCGAGCGGGCTGCTGAGGCTCGCCTCCGCACAGTCGCCGATGATGCCGGAGAAGCCGATGTCGTTGCCGCCGATCTGCACCGTCACCAGCGACGTGTTCGACGTGACCGCGTTGAGCTGCGGCGGCAGCGTGCTGCCCAGTGCGCCGCTACCGCCGTAGAGGATGTCGTCAGTGGTGGCGCCGGAGCAGCTCACGTCGGCGAACGACGATGAGCCGGCGGACGCCGCCACCAGCGACGGGTAGTTGCGGTTGGACCGCAGGCAGTTGAGGTCGACCTGGGTGGGGATCAGCGGGCCTGCGGTGTACGAGTCGCCCAGCGCGACGTAGCGGCCGGTGGGCACGGCCGCGCTGGCGGGTGTGGCGACGGTGAGCAGCACGCCGGCGGTGGCGAGGGCGAGTGCGGCCAACCGGGTGGCTGCCCGCAGGAGGGGCAGGCGGGGACGGGTCATGGCGCCTCCCAGGAGGGATCAGGGGTGGTGGTGCCCGAGATCCTGTCGCCGCCGACCGCAACCGTCAATATCGATGACCCTCACTAAATGCTCGTCCGAAGTGTGGGATGAATCGGTAGCCGTCAATCAAGCGGCGCGGCCGACCCGGAAACGCCCTAGTTGCCGGCCGGCACCTGGTCCTTGACCTCGTCGTAGCCGACCGGCGTCGGCGTCGTGCCCGGCGCGTAGATCACGCGAAGGACGCCAGTCGGGAACGCCTCCGAAGCCACCAGTCGCAGGTGGTACGCCGCGTCGCCCTCGTCGAACAACTTGCGGCCCTTACGTGCGGCCACCGGGTGCACCAGCAGGCGCAGCTCGTCGACCAGACCCGCGGCGAGCAGCTGCTGCACCACCGAGATCGACCCCGGGATGAGGATGCCCCGGACGCCGGCATCGGCCTTGAGCGCGCTGACTGCGTCGAGGAGATCCCCGTTGATCAGCTCCGAGTTGCGCCAGGAGAATTCCAACGGCTGACGCGAGACGACGACCTTGCGCATGTCGCCGAGTTGCTTGGCGAACGGTGCGTCGTCGCCACCGGCGGCCTCCCGGCCGGGCCAGGCCCCGGCGAAACTGTCGTACGTCTCGCGGCCGATGAGCAGCACGTCGGCGGCGTCGTAGTCCTCGGTGACGGCGCGGCCCATGTTTTCGTCGAAGTACGGGAAGTGCCAGTCAGGGTCGATCTCGGCCACACCGTCGGCCGAGATGAACAGCGTGGAGATGACCTTTGCCATCGCGGGGGATCCCTTCGAGTCGGGTGATGTCGACCGGCGCATCGTCCCAAACTCGTCGGCCACCGACAGCCCCGATGATGCGTGTCGTATCCCGTCTTTTGTCAGCAGACGTCACGGGAGCCATCCAGTGCCGAAGATCAACCGCATTCGGCGTGGTGCGGGCGGGCTCGGCGTGTTGCCGAGCCCGCCCGTTTCGTCGAGCGTGATCACCTCATGTCAGCGCTGCAGAGTCAGCAGAC